>CALMPG010000142.1 GCA_937871915.1 uncultured Phycisphaerales bacterium | reverse complement strand
GGGGTGGGGGTGGGGGGTGGCGGATGTGGCGCGGGGCGGATGAACTTGACCGACGCGGATGCGCCGCCGCGCGGTCCGACGTGGCGGCCTGGAGTAACCGTTCCCATCAGCGCGAGCGGCCCGGGAAACCGGGGAGTGCGGGAATGCGGCATGAGGCATGGGAACGGCGGATAACCGCGAATAACTCGGCTTCGGACGTGCGTGGAGGCCGTTGGATGCTCTTCCCGAGCCCTTGGAAAGCCTTTCCAAGGGCTTGGAAACTCTTTCCAAGGGCTCGGGAAGAGAATCCAAGGGCTTGGAAAGACCGTCCACGCCCCGGGATGCTCGATCGAAGGGCGTGCTTGCCTTTTCCAAGGGCTTGGATGGAGCGTCGAAGGGCCTGGATTCTCTTTCGGTGCCCTTCGATGGCCCATCGAGGAGTTGCGATGCGGCGTCCAAGCACCATCACGCTCAATCGATGGCCCGCGATATCATCCATCATGAGTGCCAAGTTCGATCATCCGGGCTCGCGCTCGGAAGTCCCGGCGCAACCGGCGCCGATGTGGGCCCGCGCGGCCGTCGGCGCGATCATCAGTCTGATCCCTTCGACGCTGATCGCGGCCCTGATCGTGGTCGTGGCGCTCATCATGCCGCTGCTGTTGCCCGCCAGGGTGAGTTCTCACAGCACCATCCGAACGGGAGCGTTCTTGATCGTGTGCGTGTATGGCCTGGGCATGGTGTACGGGGCGTGGTATTGGGCGCGACGGCGACGGTGATCGCGGCGGAACGCGATGCCCGCCATCCTCCGCGTGCGGCCCTGGTCCGGGCAACACGCGCGGCCTTTCACTCCACCATCGGCACATCGTCCGCCGCGACTCGGTCGGCGAGCGTCACCGACCTCCCCTTCCCCGCCTCTTCATCCGAACGTGGCGGCTTGGAACTCCGAACTGTCCCCTCCCCGGCCAGCATCAGAATTCCCGCGAGGATCAGGGTCACCGCGACCACCTTGCGGATCGTCAACTCCTCGCCGAGGAACCACCAGCCCAGCAGCACGGCCGTGGCGGGGGCGAGGGCGAAGGCGATGGGGCGGAGGATGCTGATCTCGCCCCCCGGGAGCGACAGGCCAAAGTAGAAGAAGAAGACGCCCGCAAACCCGGCGAGCAGGCCGGAGCCGAAGATGAGCTTGAGCCAGGTGGCCGCGCTGAGGTGATGCCAGAAGGGCTGCGGCTCTGTCCGCATCAGTTTGTACGCGACGAAGAAGCCGATCATGGCCAGGGGCAGCGTGACGGCGGCCCGGACGAGCACGGTCCCCAGCGGCCCGATCTCGCGCGAGTTGATCGCCGACTTGGTGAAGATCTCGCCCACGCCCCAGCACAGACCGGCGAGGATGGCGCAGAGGATCGGCGATGGGGACCATTGCGGCATGTCGTGCTCCTGGGGGGCCATGCTATTGTCGGCGGAGTGGCGACTATGATCTGTCTCCCATGATCATGTCGTTCCATCAGCACGCCATGGCCGTCAACCGGGTTGAACAACGTCTTCGCAGAGTCACCGCCGCTCTCGACGCGGCCTCGGTGCCGTACGCCGTTGTCGGCGGCAACGCGGTCGCCGCGTGGGTCAGCACGATCGATCCGGCCGCGGCGAGAACAACGAAGGACGTCGATCTGCTGGTGGATCGATCGCAGGTTGACCCGGTGACGCGGACGCTGGGCGGACTGGGATTTCGACGCGAAGACCTCCGAGACCTTGTGGTCTTTCTCGACCCGGATGAGCCCAGTCGGCGGTCCGGCGTGCATCTGGTCTGGGCGGGCGAGCGAATTCGTCCGTCGAATCCTGTGGTTTCTCCGACGGTTGACGAGTCGGTGCGGAGCCCCGAGGGCTTTCGGGTTGTCACGCTCCCCGCGCTGGTTCGAATGAAACTCACATCGTTTCGTCCGATCGACCAGGCCCACCTGGAAGACATGCTGGAACTTGGCCTCATCGACGCCGCCGTCCGCGCGGCGCTGCCGCACGAACTGCTGGGGCGTCTCGCCCAGATCGAGTCGGCGCGTGGGGACGAGTGATATCGCCCTGGGCGCGGGGATTCACTACGATTGGGAATGAGCGTCAATGCCGCCCTGGCCGAGCGTTTCTCGCTGATCGCCAAACTCATGGACGTCCTCGGCGAGGACAGGTTCAAGGTCCTCGCGCACGCCAAGGCGGCCCGCATCATCGGGGACCTGGCGCAGGACATCGAGCCGATCGCCCGCCTGCCCGCGCCCGAGGCCAGGAAGAGGCTCGTCGAGCTCGAGGGCGTGGGGCCGAAGATCGCCGACAAGATCGTCGAGTTCGTGACGACGGGGACCATCGGCGAGCTCGACGAGCTGCGGGCCAGGGTGCCCGCGGGGCTGGTGCCGCTGATGGACATTCCCGGCCTGGGGCCCAAGACGGTGGCCGTGCTCTGGCAACAAGGAAAGGTGGAGGACCTGGCGGGGCTCAAACGGATCATCGCCGATGGGAGCATCCTGAACCTGCCGCGCATGGGCGAGAAGGCGGTGGCGAAGATCGAGGAATCCATTGCGCTGGCCGAGCAGGGCTCGCAGCGGCTGAACATCGGCCTCGCGACGCCGATCGCCGAGCGGATCGTGGAGCACCTGAAGAAGGTCAGGGGCGTGAAGCACGTCGCGTGCGCCGGTTCCGCCCGGCGCGGCAGGGAGACCGTCGGGGATCTCGACATCCTCGTGACCGCGACGGACCCCGGGGCGGTGGGCAAGGCGTTCCGTGCCATGCCCGAGGTCCGCCAGAGCATCCTCGCGGGCGAGACCAAGTCGAGCGTGCGCATCGCCATCAACCCGGACATGGGGCGGTGGACCCTTGAGGGCCAGCACGGCAAGGAGGCCGTGGAGCCGACGATCCAGGTCGATCTCCGCGTGCTCGACGACTCCTCGTGGGGCGCGGCCCTGATGTACTTCACCGGCTCCAAGGAGCACAACGTCGGGCTCCGCGAGCGGGCCCTCAAGATGGGCATGACGCTCAACGAGTACGGGCTGTTCCCCAGGGACGACGCCGACGAACCGCCGCAGAAGCGGGGAATCAAGCCGGTGGCGGCCAAGACCGAGGAAGAGGTGTACGAGAAACTCGGCCTGGAGTTCATCCCCCCCGAGCTGCGGGAAGATCGGGGGGAGGTGGTCGCGTTCGAGCGCACGGCGAAGCCGGGCAAGGGAGCCGGGGAGCGGGGGAGCAGGGGAGCAGACGCGCTCATCGAGCTCTCCGACATCAAGGCCGAGCTCCACGCCCACACCACCGCCAGCGACGGCCGCCTGTCGATCCTCGAGCTCGCATCGGAGGCCAAGCGCCGCGGCTTCCACACCATCGCCGTCACCGACCACAGCAAGTCGAGCGTCATCGCCAACGGGCTGCGGCCCGACCGCCTGCGGAAGCACATCGGGGCGATCCACGCGGCCCGCGACAGGATCAAGGGCATCACCATCCTCGCCGGCAGCGAGGTGGACATCCTCTCCGACGGCTCGCTCGACTACGACGACGATCTGCTCGCCGAGCTCGACATCGTGGTGGCCTCGCCGCACGTGGCCCTGAGCCAGGACCCGGCCACGGCGACCAGGCGCCTGCTCAGGGCCGTCCGCCACCCGATGGTCCACATCCTCGGCCACCCCACCGGTCGCCTGATCAACAAGCGCGCGGGGCTCTCGCCCGACATGCCCGAGCTCATCGCGGCCGCCAAGGAGCACAACGTCGCGCTGGAGATCAACGCCCACTGGATGCGGTTGGACCTGCGCGACACGCACGTCCGCGCGGCCGTGGAGGGCGGCGCCCTGATCGCCATCGACTGCGACGTCCACGAGGTCGCGGACTACGACAACCTGAGGTTCGGCGTGATGACCGGCCGTCGGGGGTGGCTGACGGCCGAGGGGTGCATCAACACCTGGGCCGGGCCGAGACTGCACAAATGGCTGAGGGCCAAGCGGTAGAGCCGGGCGCGCGGGCCTACCCCAACCGCACGAGCCTGCCCTTGCGCTTCACGATGTTCTTGTAGTCCCACTGGATCTCGGCGGACTTCCTCAGCCAGCGCTTCAGGTCCTTGGGGTTGATCTCCTCGACGGAGGTGAAGCGGGCGTCGGCGGACTTGAACTTGGTGTCGGGAGGGGCGGGAAGCAGCCCCCCCTCCCCGGGCTCATCGAACGACTGGCCGCTCCAGAAGAGAAGCCGAATGCAGTCCTTCAACTTGCTGTACCCGACGATCGGGTTGCCGTCGAGAAACCAGACCGGGTGCCGATGCCAGACCTTGCACTCGGCCCCGTCGAGGGTCGCGAAGTGGGCGTCGATCGCCCTGGCCAGGGCGGCGCAGATGCGCTTGTCCGCCGGGGTCTGCGCGGCGTTGTAGGCGGCGATGTCTTTGGGGATGGGCATGGGCCGAGAGTAGGCGACGAGAACGAACGCGGCCCCGGTCGAACAGACCGGGGCCACGCACGTCTCTCTGTTTCTATCTGCGATTTGCCATTTGCGATTTGCCATTTGGCCCTACGCGGCCAGCTTCACCTCGCCCGGCTCGGTGCTCGTCGAGGTGATCATCATGCCGCCACCACCGACCACGCCGAAGGTGAGCGTGAACATGCTCGAGGCCGGGCCGGTCTGCTGGCCCGCCTTGCCGGTGATGATGTAGGAGACGCCGTCGATGCCGCGGGGCAGGGTGGCGTCGTTGAAGGTCTTCTCGCCCACGAAGTCGATGGTGGAGAAGCCCGTCTGGCCCTCGAGCCTGCGCTGGATGATGTAGACCACGCGCGACACGCCCGGGGGGTTGGAGCACTTCCACGTGAGCGTGATCGAGCCGTTGGTCTCGAGCCCGGCCCGGAGGTCGGTGGGCTGGGCCGGGGGCTCGCCGGTGTGCGAGCGCGGGTCCGGCGGGGGGATCTGCGCTGTGGCGTAGACCGTCCCGGGATCGGCGGACACATCGGCGAAGGCCTTGATGGAGCGGACGCACGCCGCGGCCGTGGTGCGGAGATTGCCGCACGCGGCGTAGTAGGCCGTGGTGGCCGCCTTGGCCTGCTGGCGGGCCAGCGAGGCCGCCTGGAACGCGGCGTCGGCCGCGGCGCTGTCGTTCTTGAACGCCAGGGCTTGCGCGCCGGTCAAGCCAATTCCGGCACTGCTCGCCGACCACACGGGGTGATGATCGAGCCCGAACTGGACCAGCAGGCGCCGATCCGAAGGCAACACGGTGGACATGGTCCACCTCCTTATGAAACTTCGGCGGCGCCCGCCGCGAGCGGTCGGCCCCCGGGCACATCGCCCAAGAGATCCCGCCGCCGCGCTCGGCCGTCGCTGACTTGGGAAAAAAAGTCGGCCGACTCGCGGACGTTCTTGACCATGACGCGACGAGCGTGCGAGATTTTCTGTACGGCGGATCACGAGAACGGGGGAAGCGAGAAACTGGTGAAGAGCGCCCCCATTTCGCGTGGTCCGCGATGACTCACCTCACGCGCGGGACTCCGCCGCCGGTCCCCGGTTCGAGTTCCCCGGTGTGTGATCGCCGAAACTGGCGGGGTGTGGCGTTTGCGCTGCGCCACGGCCGGTGCAGGTCCGGATAGTGCGCCATGCAGCGGCTGAGTTGCGCACCTCAGCCGCTGAGAGGCGCAACTCAGCGGCTGATTGAATCAGTTCAATCGCTGAAATGAACATCTCAGCGGCTGTTCGGGCCTGAGAAATCGTTTCTCAGCACCACTCGGGTCCTGACATGTTTATGGATGGTCCTGTTCGGGCCTGAGAAATCGTTGCCATGAACATGGGTGGGGGGGAGTGGTGCTGGACAATCGCTGTGAGGAACAACTCTGTGAGGCGGGTGGCCCCACCGTGAAGCGCCCCTCCCTTCCGGCTTTGCGGAAGGGAATGCGTGTGCGGCGGGTGGCATCGACCGTGCCACCGACCGTGGCTCTGCACGGTCGGTGTGCCTTGGTTCTCGTGCATCGAACCACCGACCGCCCAAAGCCGCGGTCGGTGGCACGATCCGACCCGAATCCCGACACCCGCTCACCCCATGTGCTTGATGATCGCATCCCCGAACTCCGAGCACTTGAGCTTCGTCGCCCCTTCCATCATCCGGTGGAAGTCGTAGGTCACGGTCCTGGCCCCGATCGCGCCGTCCATGCCCTTGATGATGAGGTCGGCGGCCTTCGTCCAATCGGCATCGCCGCCGACCCCCCCGCCCATGTAGCGGAGCATCATCTCGCCCGAGAGGATCACGCTGCCGGGGTTCACCTGGTCGAGGTTGGCGTACTTCGGGGCCGTGCCGTGCGTGGCCTCGAAGATGGCGTGGCCGGTGATGTAGTTGATGTTCGCCCCCGGGGCGATGCCGATGCCGCCGATCTGGGCCGCGAGGGCGTCGGAGAGGTAGTCGCCGTTGAGGTTCATCGTCGCGATGACGTCGAAGTCCTTCGGACGCGTGAGCACCTGCTGGAGCGTGATGTCGGCGATGGAGTCCTTGATCATGAGCATGGACTTCCACTTGCCCTGCCCGTGCGTGGGCCAGAGCCTGAGGACCGTCTCGACCTCGGCAACGACCTTCTTCTTCTGGTCCGGGGTCATCATGTCGTAGCCGGGATCGATCATCTTCGCGTTGGCCTCGGCGGAGAGGTCGGAGTTGGCCTCCTTGTTGCCGAGGATCCACGACTCGCGCTCGGTCACGCACTTGCCGCGGAAGGAGGTGGTGGCGAGCTCATACCCCCAGTCCTTGAACGCGCCCTCGGTGAACTTCATGATGTTCCCCTTGTGGACGAACGTCACGGACTTCGAGGTGTTCTTCAGGGCGTACTCGATCGCGGCCCAGATCAGCCGCTCCGAGCCGGGCTTGCTCACCGGCTTGATGCCCACGCCGACGGCGGGCGCCGGGTAGAGCTCCGGATGATGGATGGATGCGCCCCAGTCCTTGCCCGCCTGCACCGAGCCGAAGCGGATCTTCTTGAACTCCTTGGGAAACTCCTTCTCCATGAAGGCGAGGAACTTGGCGGCCTCCGGGCTGCCCGCGGCCCACTCGATGCCGGCGTAGATGTCCTCGGTGTTCTCGCGGAAGATCACCATGTTGCAGTCCCCCGGCTTCTTTACCGGCGAGGGGACGCCGGTGAACCAGCGCACCGGGCGGAGGCAGACATAGAGGTCGAGCATCTGCCGCAGGGCCACGTTCAGCGAGCGGATGCCACCGCCGACGGGCGTGGTGAGCGGGCCCTTGATGCCCACGAGGTACTTCTTGAAGTCCTCGATGGTCTGATCGGGGAGCCAGTTGCCGGTCTTGTTGAAGGCCTTCTCGCCCGCGAGCACCTCGTGCCAGTGGATCTTCTTCCTGCCGCCCGAGGCCTTGTTCACCGCCGTGTCCATCACGCGGACGGAGGCCCGCCAGATGTCCGGCCCGGTGCCGTCGCCCTCGATGAAGGGGATGATGGGGTCGTTGGGGACGTTGAGTGTGCCGGCGGACATGGTGATGGCGGAGGGCATGGGGAGGGCTCCAAATGGCAAATGGCAAAGAGCAAATGGCAGATCAGAAACTGGTTCGGAGCATAGGAACCGGCCTTCGGGTTGGGCACCGGGCCTGGCCCCGGGGGAATCCGTGGCGGAAGATGGCCCGGGAGAGCGAGCCGTGCTGGGGGCGGCTGCTCCCGGCGGTCGATACAGGGGCATGAACCCGAATCGTGCCTACATCGTGACCGAGTCGCAGTCCCGCTACAGCCTGCTCGGGGCGTTCGGAACTCAGTTCGCCGAGGCGATGCAGCGGCAGGGCGTGTGCGTGAATCCCGATGCAGGTGGGCCGGAGGCCTGGGGGAAGCCGGGCCGGGCACTGTTTGCGTTCTTCAACCACCTCTCGTCGGCGGATGAGGTGTACGCGTGGGCGGGGGGGGCGGGGGGGCCGGGGGGGCCGGAGCGATCGAGTGAGCGGTCCATCGTGCAGTGGTGCGTGGATCATCCGCTCACGATCGACGCGGCATGGCTCGACCGCATGTCCGCCGATCCGGGCTTCCGGCTGCTGACGGTGACGGCCGACGACGCCCACCTGCTGGCGATGCGGTTTCCGAATCTCAAGCACGTGACCATCTGGCACGGCGTTGCGCCGGAGGCGTTGTGCGAGGCCGGGGCGATCGAAGCGTCTCATCGAAAGGGAAGAGACATCGACGTGCTGCTCGCTGGATCGATCCCCAGCCGCGAGGAACTGGGCCGACTGAAGAGCCGCGTGCCGGGCGTGCTGCACGGTGTGTGCGAGGCCCTCGTGGAGGTGCGGACCCAGTGTCCGGCGATGTCGTTTGGGCAGGCGATGGATCTGTGCCTGCCCTCGGGCGTGCGGGCCAACGACCAGTGGGCGCTGATGGCCGCGCTGTTCGCGTATTCGACGGCCGCGGTGGGGCGGGCCCGGCGTATCGCGGCGGCCCAGGCCATGCAGGGGTTGAACACGGTGCTGGTCGGGACGGAGGCGTGGAAGGACATCGCCACGGGAACGCTGAGATACGGCGGGAACGTGGAGTATGGATCGCTCCCGGGCTGGATGGCCCGCACCAAAGTGAGCCTGGCGGTTTCGCCGCCGCAGTTTGCCACGGGGTTCAGCGAGCGGGTGCTGCTCTCGATGGCCGCGGGGTGCGCGACGGTGGCGGAGGAGCGGCTGGCGATCACGCGGGAGTTCTGCGCGGCGGAAAACCCGCCACGGAGTGTCGGGGTACCCGGAGGCGGACCGGTGGTGCAGTACGCGCCGGACCGGCCGGAACTGGCACGGGTTGCGGTGGGGAAGTTGCTGGCCGATGCGGACCAACGGGCGGCGATGGGCGCGGCGGGGCGAGCGGTCGTGGCGGCGCGGCATCTGTGGGATCATCGCGTCGGCGTTGTCCTCGCGGCCGCGGGGATGGCACAGCAGGACGCCGTCCAGCGGGCCGCGGCGTGAGATCACTACGCTTCTCCCCATGGCCCATGTGGTGACACCGGATCTGCTGGCAGTGGCCCGCGGCGATGCGCCGGCGGATCTGCTCCTGACCGGCGCGCGGATCATCAACGTGTTCACCTGCGAGGTCGAGGACGGGTGCGTCGCCATCAAGGACGGGCGGATCGCGGGCCTCGGCCCGGAGGGGATGTACACGAAAGGGCGTGAGGTGATGGACCTCGAGGGCGCGTTCGTCGCGCCGGGGTTCATCGACGCCCACATGCACGTGGAGTCCACGATGCTCCCGCCGCGCGAGTTCGTGCGGCTGGCCGTCCCGCACGGCACGACGGGGGCGGTGTTCGATTCCCACGAGATCGCCAACGTGCTGGGCGTGCCGGGGATTCGGTACGTGATGGACGACGCGGAGGGGCTGCCGTTCAACGCGATGTTCGCGGTGTCGAGTTGCGTGCCGTCGTCGCCGTTGGAGACGTCCGGCGCGAGGCTGGAGGCGGGAGATCTTGCGCCGCTCTTCGACGATCCGCGCGTCGTAGCGCTGGCGGAGATGATGAACTTCCCCGGGGCCATCGCCGGGGACGCGAGGGTGCTGGCGAAGATCAACCTCGGGCTGTCGCGCCGGATGGTGGATGGCCACGCCCCGGGTTTGCGGGGCCGCGGCTTGCGGGCCTACCTCGCGGCTGGTATCTCCTCCGATCACGAGTGCACCACGGCCGAGGAGGCGATGGAAAAGGCCCGGCTTGGGATGAGCATCTTCATCCGCGAGGGAAGCGCGGCCCGCAACCTCGAGGCGTTGCTGCCCGCGGTGACTCCCGCCAACGCCCACCTGTTCTGCTTCTGCACCGACGACCGGCATCCGGCGGACCTCAAAGAGCAGGGGCACATCGATCACGTCGTGCGCCGGGCGATCGGGCTGGGGATGGACCCCTGCCGCGCCATCGCCATGGGATCGCTGCACGCGGCCCGGCACTACGGTCGGCGCGATATGGGGGCGGTCGCGCCGGGGTATCGGGCGGACCTGGTGGTGTTCGATGATCTGCACGCCCCGCGGCCGCGCGTGGTGCTGCACGGCGGGCGCGTGGTGGCGCGGGACGGCGTGTTTGTGGGCGAAGTGGGGGGGAAGACCATGGCCGCGCCGTCGAGCGGCGTGCGGCTGCCCGCCGGGCTGTCGGCGGCGTCGCTGCGTGTGGGCCTGCGAAAGCCGGGGGCGAGCATCCGCGTCATCCGAATGAACCCTGGGCAGATCGTGACGGGCGAGATGGTCGCCGCGCCCATGGTTGTGGCGGGGGCGATCGTGGCCGATCCGGCACGCGACATCGCGAAACTCGCCGTGATCGAGCGCCACCGGGGGGGCGGGAACATCGGGATCGGGTTCGTGCACGGGTTCGGGCTTCGGGCCGGCGCGATCGCGAGCACGGTCGGCCACGACTCGCACAACCTGGCGGTGCTGGGGACGGATGATGCGGACATGCTCATCGCCGCGCGAACGCTGGCGGCGTGCGGGGGCGGGCAGTGCGCGGTGAGGGACGGCCAGGTGCTGGCCGTGCTGGAACTGCCGATCGCCGGGCTGATGTCGGACCAGACCGCGGAGGCGGTGATCGAGCGGCAGGGGGCGTTGCTCGCGGCGACGCGGGCGCTGGGGAGTGCGGTTGAAGACCCGTTCATGCCGCTGAGTTTCATGTGCCTGCCGGTGATCCCGAAACTGAAGGTGACGGACCTCGGGCTGGTGGATGTGGAGCGATTCGCGGTGGTCGAACTGGAAGTCTGACATGGACAGGCACGACTGCTATGAGGTGTGCGTCCAGTCGCCGCGGCATGTGTCGGCGTTTCTGCACGCGGTCCACGGGAATCAGCCGGTCGTGCTGCGCGAGGACTTCTGCGGGACGGCGGCGCTCTCGCGGCAATGGATCGAGGATGGCCGCTCGGCAGGAGCGAAGCGGCGGGCCATTGGAATCGATCTCGATGCCGAGGTGCTGGCGCGGGCCGCGCAGGAAAACGAGCGGGCGGGAATGGACGTTGACATTCGGCTGGTGCGGGGGGACTTGCGAGAGAGGATGGCCGGCGCCGGGTCCGAGCGCGGTGGCTGCGACGTCGCGTTCGCCGGAAACTTCTCGAGCGGCTACCTCCACGATCGGGCCACGCTGATGGGCTACCTGCGCGGCGTTCGCGGAGCGATGAACACCGGCGGGGTGTTCGTGTGCGACACCTACACCGGGCCGGGCGTGTTCAAGGAGGGCGCGGTGACACGCGTCCATCCCGGGCGCGGCCACGAGACCGTGCGCTACACATGGGAGCAGCGCGACGCCGATGCGCTCATGGCCATGGTCACCAACGTGCTCCACTTTCAGGTAGAGGTGGATGGCGAGGTGGTGGCACGATACCCTGAGGCGTTTGTGTACCGCTGGCGGCTCTGGAGCATCCCGGAACTCCGCGAGGCGATGCGAGAGGCGGGGTTCGGCGCGACGAATGTGTACCAGGATGTGGGCTCAGCAGCCGAGCCAATGGGCCACGGGCGGGAGTTGCGGGAGGCGGGGATTGTGTGCGTGGTGGGCAGGGTGGGGACGAACTGAACAGGTGAGCAGGTGAGCAGGTGACCAATCACCTCTTCACCTGCTCACCTGCTCATGCCCCCTCCGCCTGCTCGTGCGGCTCGATGTGCACATGCACATCCCGCACCACCGGCATCTCGGCCCGGATCGTGGCCCGGACCTTCCCGCCGACGATGTGGGCCTCGCGCACCGGCATGGTCGGGTCCACCTGCACGTGCATCTCCAGCCAGTACCCCCCGCCGGACTTGCGGGCCTGCAGCTTCTCGATCTCGCGGACGCCCTCGACCTGGCGGGCGATCTCGCGGGCGGGACGGATCACGCGCTGCTCATCTTCCGGGGTTGATTGGTCCATGAGTTCGCGGAGCGGGATCCGGGCCAGCGAAACGGCGTTGTAAAGGATGATGAACGATGCGAAGAGCGCGGCCCAGTCGTCGGCCGTCTCCCAGCCGAAGCCCGCGATCCCGGTTCCGCCGAACCAGCGAGGCCCGAAGATGGCCACGGAAATGCCGACGGCCGCGGCGAGAGAGGTGATCGCGTCCGCGACGTGGTGCCCCGCATCCACCTCGACCGCAACCGATCCCTCGCGCCGGGCCACGCGCCGGGCCGCGACGAAGAGCGCGTACTTGATGATGACCACGCTGATGAGCACCAGCAGCGTGAACCGGGCCGGGATCTCGTGGGGCGTGCGGATGTCGTGCACGGCCTTGACGGCGATTCCCACGCCCGCGGCGAACACGAGCCCCGCCACGGCCAGCCCGGCGAGGCCCTCGGCCTTGCCGTGGCCATAGGGATGGTCCTCATCGGCGGGGAGCGAGCCGATGGCCAGCCCGGACCAGATCACCAGCGACCCGGCGATGTCGGCGAGCGACTCGATGGCGTCGGCGATGAGCGCGCCGGAGTGGCCGAAGATGCCGGCGATGAGCTTGACCAGTCCAAGGAAGATGTTCACCAGCAACCCGATGAGGGTGATGCGGCGGGTGCGGGTGGAGGCAGAGAAGGGGGCCTCGGGCATGGGGCGAGAATAGCAGGATTCTGGGAGCATGCAATCGATGTGGTGGGCGAGCTGGATCAGGCGAGGAGGGATGCCGACCGGAGGCACTCGGAAGCGCATGCCCGGGAGTGAGATCGATCCAGCGACTCGGAACTCCGCGTTGAGCGCGTTCCGGTTGCTTCGACTTGCTCATGTGATCTCGCATTCGGCACGCCCGCAACCTCCCGCGCCGCGTGCCCGTAGACACCCGCAGGACCGTGGGGCGGGGCGCGGGAATGACGTGGGGCAGGAGAACGACCATGAACCGAACTGCGAACTCTGCGCTTGTGGTCTGGACACTCTCATCCGTCTGCGCCGTCGCCAGCGCCGTCGGCTCCTCGGAATCGTTCGAGGATGGGCTGGGCGGGTGGGCCAAGGACGGCGCGGCGATCGGAAGGCCCGACCTGAGTGCGGGCGTCACGATGGTCAACACCCCGGTGCATAGCGGCCGTTGGGGGACTGTGCTCAACATCGACGGTGGGAACGCCAGCAGCGCGGTCTGGTTGGAGAAGCGATTCGTCGCCGCGCCCGGGGAGCACACCGTCACGCTCACGTTCTGGGTGTGGTCGCCCACCCGCACAGACGCACACGCCGCGGATGTGCTCGCGTCGATCGGTCCTGCCGATCCCGAGACCCGCGCCGATCTGTCGGTCGTGGGACGCACCGGGGTGGAGGCGGGGTGGGCTCAGCACTCCCTGCGCAAGCAGATCACGCTCGCCCCCGGCGAGTCGGTCTGGGTGGGCGTGGGGTTCGGGCTCAACTCCGCGGCCAATCAGAAGTTCGCATTCGACGATGTCACGGTGGAGATCACGCCGCTCCGGGACGGGTGCGCTGCGGATTTCGATGGGTCCGGGAGTGTCACGGCCGCGGACCTGGCGGAGTTTCTGAGCAAATGGCTCTCGGGCAGCCCGGCGGCCGACTTCAACGCCTCGGGCGGGCTGGACATGCTCGATATCTTCGAGTTTCTCAGGGCGTGGCAGGCGGGGTGCGAGACCCGCGGATAGGCCGCGGATTCAGCGATACAGCGCGGCGAAGTCCCGCCAGAACGTCGGATAGGTTTTGGCGACGCAACCCGGGTTGTTGATGCGCACGCCGGGAACCCGCAGGCCGATGAGGGCCAGCGACATCGCCATGCGGTGGTCGTTGTAGGTGTCGAACGCGAGGTGCCGAGGTGTCGAGGTGTCGAGGAGTTGGGGGGGGGAAATGCGGAGACCCTCGTCGGAGCGTTCGCGGGTGATCTCGACTGCGGCGCCGAGTTTGGAAAGTTCGGTCTTGAGTGCCGCGAGGCGGTCGGTTTCTTTGACGCGCAGGGTGCGCAGGCCGCGGATCATGCTCGTCGCGGTGGGATTGTCGGCGGTGGGGGACGCGAAGCAGGCCATGACGGCGGCGGTCATGGCGGTGTCGGGCATGTCCTCGAGGTTGATGTCTAGCGGAAAAACCGCGGCGGCGCCCGTGACCCGAAGCGCGCCGTTGAGGCGTTCCACGGTGGCCCCGGCGGCGGTGAGGACCGAGACGAACTGCGTGTCGCCCTGCAGGCTGGCCCGTCCGCCCGAGGGGCCGAGGTCGAGGCCGGAGATGGTCGTCCGTGCGCCGAGGATCAGCGCGGCGGCGGCCTCGAAGTAGGTCGCGCCCGAAGCGTCTGGCTCAACATCAAGCGTGAAGCCCTTGAGCGGGAAGACTGGGATCGTGAGAGCGACGGTCTCGTGCTTGATGCTGGCGGGAAGTTTCGGGCCGCTCTGCTGGGCGAAGAGTCGCCCGAGCAGGTCGCGCGACATTCCGATGTAGGGCTCGCTGACCATCGGGCCGCGAACTTCGATCGTGGTCTGCCGCGCGAGGAACGGGGCGATGAGCATGATCGCCGAGATGAACTGGCTCGACTTGGGATCGTCGAAGGTGACGCTGCGGGCGAGCATCGCCAGGTCGGCCGGGGGCGTGATGCGAAGCGGCGGGCAGCCGGGGGCGCCGAGGAACTCCACGCCGACGCCCAGTTGGCGGAGCGCATCGGCCAGGTCGGCAATGGGCCGCTCGCGCATGCGGGCGTCGCCGTCGATGACGACGCTTGTGCCCGGCGGGGAGAGGATCGCCGCGGCGGTGAGGAACCGAGTCGCGGTGCCGGCGTTGTGGAGGTTGAGCGTGATGGTCTGGCCGGCGGGAATGGTCCAGCGGCCGTTGACGCCGGTGATGCGGAGCATGTCAAGGTGCGGAGTGGGTGGCACTGGCGGCTCGTCCGCCAGTGTTCGAGTGGCGCTGTTGGCAACATCACTGGCAGACAAGCTGCCAGTGCCACCCCGGATGATCTCGACTCGGGCCCCGAGTTGCCGAATCGCCGCGAGCATCACCTGCGAATCGTCCGCATCGATGAGCGGGCCGCGCAGTTCGCTCACTCCATCCGCCAGCGCGGCCAGCAGCAGGGCCCGGTTGGTGATGGACTTTGAGCCCGGCGGCCGGATCGTCGCATCGAACGGCCGCGCGATCGTCGGGATGGGAAGCGGATCGGGCAGATCGGCCAGAGGGAGGCGAAGCGCGGCGATCTGGGCGGCTCGGTCGGGCATCAGAACGGCTTGTCGTGGCGCGATGGCGACTCTTCGCCGGGCTTGCGGAAGACGGCGACGACATCCTCGACGGGGATGACAAACAGCCGGTTGTCCCCCTCGAACTCCACCGGCACGGCGTGCTTGGGGTTGAACAGGACGCGGTCGTACTTCTTGATCGGGTAGTCGATGTCGTGCTCGACCTTGGCGGAGATCGCCACGACGCGCCCGGTGATCGTCGGGATCTCGATCTTGTCGGGCAGGTGGATGCCGGTCTTGGTCTGCTTGCGGTCCTCATCCTTGCGGATGAGCACGCGGGCCCCGATGGGCTCGACGGTCTCGAGCTTCGACGCGGCGGAGGAGTCTTTCAATGGGTCTTTGGCCATGATGGTGCGTGAGTGTAGGAATCGGATATCGCCGGGTCGCCGGTGCGGGAAGGGGGAAGCCCCGTTCCTGCAACCATCCTCCCAGGGAAGGCCGCCGCACCGTTCACGCACGCGCTGTGCCGCACTCCGGACACGGAGCCTCCGGCGCCAGCCCTGTCAACTCGTACCCGCATTTCAGGCACCGACCACTGCGCCGCCTGAGCCATCGCCGCGTCATGGACGGTCCGCGGACCACGAGCCACGCGAGCATGCCGAAGGCGATCGCATCGACGGCGAAGCCGGGCCACGCCGGGGCGAGAGGGATGTACACGTTCTCGACGACCGCGCGGAAACGAGCGTCCGGCCGGGTCCACCAATACAGGAAGCGAGGGTGCTCCTCGAACGTCTGCGGTCCCGTGGCCTTCCAATCTCGCCATCCCTGCATGGCGGGGAGCGGCCATCCCACGGCCCAGAGCAGGAAGCCGTGGTCGCGGGCCCGATCCGCGCCCCCGGCCCTTCCGGCGGCCACCAGCGAGTCCGACTCGACGTGTATTGCGCACCAAGTGCGATCGGAAGCCGTCGTGCGCACCGCCGTCCACCCCCCTTCGATCAGCGGTTGGGGGAGATGGAACGATGATCGGCCCGCGAACTCCCATCCCGGCTGATGGTTGATCGACAACCCCCACGCGAGGCCCACCGTTGCCAGCGCGCCGACGAAGAGCCAGATCGCGGCCGCCAGAGCAATGCGAGTGGTTCGTCGGGAGGGCATCGCCCAAGTGTACCAGATCGACCCCGCGATTCCCGGGGCGTCCTACGCCGCGAGCGAAGGAACCGCGGTCGTGGTTGCTGCTACTCGCGGCCACACGCTTCCCGGCGTGTACGTCGCGGACCGGGTCGCGCCGGGGTTGGGTCGGCTGTTGCGACGCTGGTGCACGGGCGTGAGGAAGTACTCGACGTTCGTGAAGCCGACGGGGAGCGACTCGTCGGTGAACGCGTTGTCGCGGACGGCGGCGAGGAACTCGCGCGTGGTTCTTCCCGCAACCCCCCCAACAGTCAGCACGCGCTCGAGGCGGTAAAAACTGGTGCGCTTCAGGTCGCTCGTCCACGAGAGCGCCACCGCGCCATCGCGCCGCGGCGAGCAGCGGAAATCTTCGGGGGAGGGGGGGGCGATGCCGGTGAACGTGGGGCCGCTGGGCACATCGAGGCTTGCGGCGGTGTAGACCGCCGGGTTGCCCGCCGCGGCGGCCTTGATCTTCGCGATGAGCCCCGCGCCCATGTCCACCAGCGCGGCCATGCGGATGGTCTGTTCCCCGGTCGCCCGCTCGGCGGCGAGCCTCGCCTCCCGCGCCGCAACCGCGGCATCGCGGGCCGCCTCGTAGGCCTCCTGCAACGCGGCGATCTCGCCGGGAGTCAGCCCGATCGCGCCGGGATCGGCGGCCCAGTCCTGCGCGTGCACGAGGAAGAAGTTCAGACGGTCCTGGATCGACTTGGGGATGATGCGTGCCATGGACAGAACCATCGGCCGCGAGGGGGCGGGCCTTGAGCCGGAGAGCGCGGACGCGGGCCGGAATCTCACGGACACCAGCCGGAGTTCTCGGACCACACGCCCGGGCGGGCCGGACGCGTGCCCGGATCATCAAGGCACGCGGCCGCGCGGCCGGGGCACGCGGCGGGGCGGGGGCGGCACGCGGCTCGGGTGGTTCGGGCGGGAGGAAGAAGGCAGGTTCACCGCCGAGACGCAGAGAGCGCAGAGAGAACAAGATGGAAACACAGAGGGCCACGGGGGGCCACGGAGGGAGCGCGGAGGGAGTGGTGGGGCTCAGTGCGGGGGCGTTGGGGGTGCGCCGCATTCCGGGCAGGGGCTGGGGGGCGAGGCGGGGAGGCCGGAACGGTCGTAGCCGCAGCGGATGCACAGGCCCTTCGCGCGGCGGCGGCGGCGACGGATCGCGAGCGGGATCTGCCAGCCCCCCCTCCAAAGGCCCCACGCGACGGCCGCGTAGAAGATGGTGTTGAGGGCGAAGCCGGGCCAGAGGGGACGCACGGGCAGCATCAACGCGTCCGGACCCCCACGCGCTTTCGTGGGGGCAGGCAACCTGAGGATCAGGCCGGAGATGCTGTTTCGCGCAAGCCTCTCCGTAGTTCGGGGAGTGGATGTGGTAGCAGGAAGGAGCAGACTCTGGCTCTCAGACCAGTAGGAGGCTCGCATCGCGAGGAACGGCCAGCCGCTTTCTTGGCTCGCGGCCCAGAATCTGTCGAACCCCCGGACGCCTCCTGTGGGAAGCTGAATCGGATGCGAGGCATAGGCATGCCGTTCTCGCATCCATCCAATGGTGGACTCTCCGACGCGCGCCGGCGGTGGCCAGTCCGAGGGCGTCTGTGCTCCCCATGGCTCCAAACTGCCATTCGTATCCCATTCCCTCGTTTGCCGTTCCAGCGCGCGGGCACCCGGCCAGTTCAGCGACCACGTGATTGCCACGCAGGCCGTTGCCCCGATGCCCACCCACATCAACGCGAGCAGAGCGATGCGGAAGCAGCGGGGCATGGTTGAAGTCTACCACAAGCCTTTGCGTTCCTCCGTGCCCCCGTGGCCCTCCGTGTTTCATCCTCCGCTACACTCGCCCCATATGGACCAGCCCATCGCCCGTCTCAAGGCCCTTATCCGTGATGTGCCCGACTTTCCCAAGCCGGGGATCCTCTTCAAGGACTTCACGCCGCTCATCCGCGACCCCGCGGGGCTGGCCCTCGCGGTGGAGCTGATGGTCAATCCCTTCCGCGACAAGAACGTGAACCTCGTCATCGGGGCCGAGAGCCGCGGGTTCATCTTCGGCATGGCGATGGCCCAGGCCCTCAGCGCGGGGTTCGTGCCCGTGCGCAAGCCGGGCAAGCTCCCGTGGAAGAAGGCGTCGATCTCCTACGAGCTCGAGTACGGCAAGGACACGATGGAGATCCACTCGGATGCCATCGAGCCCGGCCAGCGCGTGCTGCTGGTGGACGACCTGCTCGCCACCGGCGGGACCATGCAGGCGTGCTGCAAACTGGTGCAGGGGATGCGGGCCGAGATCGTCGGCATCGCCGTGCTCATCGAGCTCGACGTGCTCAAGGGACGCGACATCGTCAAGTCCTACGGCCCGATCCACTCGGTGCTGCGGTTCTGACGCAGAAGACGTGGCCGGCACGATCGCTCAGGCGGCGGTGGGCGCGCTCGGCCGCGCCCGGTCCGTGGTGGCCACGACCTCGGGCGATTCATCGCGGATGCAATCGGCCTGGCGACGCCGCGCCATCCGCTTGAGAATGCGCGGCGGGGGGGGCACGAAGAGCAGGCTCGTCCAACTCCCCTCGTCGTTGCGGCGCACGCCGTGGGCCGCGTAGTCCGGCAGCCACCATTGGTCGTCCACGAGGTAGCTGAACGCGTGGTCGCCGTCCCCGGGGGCCACGTTCACCGTCCACCACCCCTCCGGCTCGCCGGGCTCGGGGGCCTCGCGCTCCAGCGGGACCCCGCCGTGCTGCCAGTCGGTGAAACTCGCGACCAGCGAGACGCTCTCGGCATGGGGCAGGTACACACGGAACGTCAGCGATCCATCGCACTCGAACGTGACCATCTGAGCCTCCTTTGCCTCCACGGAGAGGGACTACGAGGTTGTACGCGCCGACGCCTCCGAGCGTTCGCCGAATCGCGCAGCGCACACACGCAGTATCCGCGAGCGCACACCCGTTTGGATGCGCGAAATCGGAATCCGGATGCAATGGGGGAAACTTCCTCGACCCGAACGGGGGAGACATGAACCGCGCTGGGGTGAGAAGGGCAGGGGGGGGGGGGGGGGGGGGGGGGGGGGAGGAGGGGCGGAGGTGCGGCGCGGTTACAGGCCGATCCTGGCCCGCTTCGCGGCCCACTCCGCCTGCTCCCGCTTGTTGTCGGTGGCGAGGGTGTCGGACCGGGAACGCAGGGCCGCGAGTTCCAGGCGGGTGAGCCGGACGCTCCCCATCTCGTAGTCCTCGAACGCTTCCATCGTCAGCGGCACGATCGGCTGGAGCAGGGCGTGCATGGCGTCGGCGTAGATGCGGATCTCCTCCTGCGCGTGCGAGTCCATGCGCAAGGACAGGAACCGCAGGATGTTGTGGAGATCGCACTTCCAGTACCACTCGGTGTACACGCTTACAGGCAGCGCGATCCGGGCCATCTCGCGGCTGACACCCGCCTCGGTGAGTTTCTGGTACCGCCCGTACATCGCCTCGGCGTCGTCGAGATAGCGGAGGAACTCCTCGGCGGTCCGGGCCTCATCCGGCGCGGCCGCGGCATCGGCGGCGAACCGCTCCTCGCCCCCCTGTCGGTTGCTGGCGCTTTGCTTGCGGACCTCGTCGATGGTCGGTTTGTAGAAGCGATCCGGCACGATGGAGTACCGGGCCGAGTACTCGTTCACGTTCGCCGTGCGATGCCGGATCCACTGCCGGGCCACAAAGATCGGCATGGCCACGTGGAACTTGAACTCGAGCATCTCGAAGGGGGTCGTGTGCCGGTGGCGGAGCAGGTAGCGGATCAGCCCCCGGTCCTCGTTCACCTTTTTGGTCCCCTGCCCATACGAAACGCGGGCCGCCTGCACCACGGCGGAATCGGCCGTCTGCCCCTGCGGAACCAGGCGCGGCATGGCGTCCACGAGGGCGATGAAGCCGTGCTCGTGGATCTTGATCTCGTGGCGCGAGGAGTTGCCCATCACGTCGAACGTGGGGCTCTCGAAGGGCACGTGGGCGATCGTGAACGCACGCCCGGCGACGGCCGGTGCGGGCTTGGGTTCAACGGAGGCGCCCGACGAAACGGATTGCAGGTTGGTGGACATCGGCCAATGGTTGACCGGTCGGGTTGATCGGGCGGCGGAGGGGCCACCAGCCTGTCGGCAGCGGTCGAGAAGGCGCCTACCGGGGCGGCACGAGCCTCACGGTCGTCTCCCCATGGGCTTTCCCGCGGATGTACGACACGCTCACCATCGCCCCCGCCTCATACCCCCCGAGGACCCGGGCCAGATCGTTGAGGTCGCGGACGGGCTTGCCGTCGATGGCGGTGATGACGTCGTTGTTTCGCAGGCCGCCCGTGCTCGGCGCCTTCCCCCCGGGCTGAAGGAAATCCGCCATCGCGTCGATCCGCACCACCGGCCCGTCGCCCCCGCCGATGCCGACGTCCACGGGCAGGTTCGCCGGGCCGCGCCCGACCTCGTCGGCGACCTCGGGAAGCCGATTCACCCACACGCGGAAGTCGCGCTCGATCTGCTTGATGGGCTTGCCGAGGACCGCCTCGAACGCGCCCTTGCCCGTCGGCTCCTCTTTCCATCCCGCGGTGTACGCGCTGTACCACTCGGCCAGTTTCCCCTGCTCGGCCAGGAACAGGAACATCGCCCGGGCCTGCCCGTAGTACGCCAGCGGCCGCTCGTTCATGAAGCCGCGCTGCTTCGATGAGAACATCACCTCCCACGGGATCAGCCGACCGCTCTTGCCCAGGCGGAGGATCATGTTGGTCCGCCAACTCGGCCGGGCGATCATCTCGCCGCCCGGGCCGGTGTCGCAATCCTCGACGAGCGAGCAGAGTCCCTCCATGACCCACATGGGATGGCGCTGGCCCCGGGCGTCCATGTCGCGCCAGTGCAGGATGTGCCAGAACTCGTGCCGCCATGAAGAGCCGAGGTCCATGGAGACGAGCATCTTCGACGAGTGGTTGTACTCCCCCCCGACGCGATCGAAGCGATCGCCGTGGCGCTCGATGGCCCACTTGATGAAATCGGCGCGCGTGGGCAGGATGACGAGCACCCAGGGCGTCAGCGTTGAGGGGGCCGCGCGGGAGGCTGGGAGTTGGCCTTTGCTCCCATGCTCCCTCTGCTCCCCCGCTCCCGCGCTCGGCGCGTTTGTGTGCCCCGTCCCCCCCGCCACCACCCGCCACCACCGCTCCAACTTCACCGCATCCGCCCGGGCCTCCTCGAAGAGCACCCGATCGAACGCGGAGATGTACACCAGCCGCAGCCCCTCATCTTTCTCCAGCACGTACGGCGAGCCGGGCTCACCGACGCGGAACTTCTTCGCCGCCGCGTCGATGGTCCGCTGCGTGCGTTTCTCCAGCACGCCCGACCACGCCGCGACGATGGCCTTGTACTCATCGGTCGCGCGGATGCCGGCCAGGTGCGGATCGCGCTGCATCTCGCGCAGGTCCGCGAAGCCCCGCGCGATGGCCTGCCTGAGCATCTCCAGCGCCTCATCCGTCTTCCCCTGCATCGACAGTGCGCACGCGAGGTTGTACCACGGCACGAAGTTGTCGTGGTCGAGCGGGATGAGCTCGCGCAGCCCGGCCTCGGCCGCGGCGAAGTCGTCCCTCTCGAACGCGGCGAGGACGGCCTGCTCCAACCGCGCCCGTTCCTTCGCGGCCTCCTCTTCGGAAATCTCGCGCGTGGGGAACTTCGGGTTGTCGATGCCGGGACGCGCGGGCGGGGTGGCGGTGGCGGGGGCGGGGGGTTCGGCCGGGCATTCACCACAGAGCACACCGAGTGCACAGAGGAGGGAGAGGAAGGATGGAGAGAGAGTCCATTTCACGGCTTCTTCTCGGTGTCCTCGGTGTTCTCAGTGGTGAGCCGGCCTTGACGCTACGCCCCCGGCGAAGAGGTGTTGCAATGCCGCCGGGTACGCGATGCATTCTTCGACAAACACCCGCGCGGCCAGCGTTCGTGCATCATCCCCCGGCAGCACCGGGCAGGAACGCTGCAGCACGACCTGCCCATGGTCGTACACCTCATCCACCAGATGGACGGTGCACCCGGATTCCTTGGCTCCCGCCGAGATGACGGCCGCGTGGACCCTGTCCCCATACATCCCCGGCCCCCCAAACGCGGGCAGCAGCGAGGGGTGGATGTTCACCACCCGCCCGGTGAAGGCGCCGGGCACGTGGATGAACTTCAAGTACCCGGCAAGCACGACCCAGTCGATCCGGCGCTCGACAAGCGTCCGCTCCAGCACGCCCGCCTCGATCACGCCGGGCATGATCAGCGTCTCGATCCCCGCCGCGCGGGCCTTTGTCGCGCCGAGGCATTCGCGCGAGGCAATCACCAGCACGATCGAAGCACGCAGGCGTTCTTCGCGGATCGCGACCACCAGATTGTCGAGCGTGCGGCCGGAGCCGGAGAGCATCACGGCAATGCGGGGAGGCGCGGCCGGAGGAGGTGTAGTGGTCATCGTGCGGAGTCCTTGGAAGTCCAACCGATGGCGGCCTTGAGTGCCGCCAGTTCATGGGTCGGGAGTCCAAACTTCCATGCGGCCCGCAGTTCCTCCGGCGAGTGGGTGCGTATGAGTCGATCAAACTCCGTTGCCGCACTATGGAGAAACTTGCGTAACGGCAGTCTCAACTCGCGAAGCAGCGTTCCGCTTGCATCCGGAGAGCGATCAAACGTTTTTGGAAGGCGGATGACCTGTACTCGAAGTTCACGGTCGGATTGCTCGAACACCAGTCGCGTCAGTCCGGGTTCATCTTGCGCATCAACGCGGGCGTCTCTCCATCCTTCCGCAAGAACCCGGCTTGCCACCAAGAGGTCTCCTAGGCAGTCGGACAGATACGAGGCTTCCACTTCTTCCCAGCCAGACTCATCCGCAAGCCGAAACGTGGCCCATCCCGATTGCACCCGGAGTATTTCGAGAGCCGGGTGTTTCATCCGACTATCTTCAACCCCGCCTCGCGGTCCTTGGCGACCTTGAGGATCCGATCCAGGTGCGTGATCTTCATCACCTGTACGATGTCCTCGCGCAGGCCGCAGACCACCAGCCGGCCCCCCTCCTGCGAGCACGTCTTGTGCAGGCTCACGAGCATCCCCAGCCCCATCGAGGCCAGCACGGTCACCTCGTTCAGGTCGAGCACGATCTTCCACTTCTTCCCCGGCGCACTGGCCCGGAGTTCCTGCTCGATGATCTGCGACTCGCGGGCGCCCACCTTCTCGGCCGTGACATGGCCGAGCAGGCAGGATGTGTGCGGCAGGACCTGGATGTACGAGGCTTCGGACATGGGCCAGAGTGTATCGACTCTCGGGCGAGTGTGTGTTCTCGCGGAGATTCAGGCCCGGAACGGCGCCGGCCGCCCATCATCGCCCACGCTCACGAGCGTGATGCTCGCCTCGGTGACGGGCACGATGGCCCCGCCCTCGTACCGCTCCGCCTCGACCTCGACCCTCACCGTCACGCTCGTCGTGCCCGTGCGCGTGGTGGTGGTATGGCACGCGATCAGGTCGCCCAGGTGCACCGGCTGCTTGAACTCCACGCGGTCCACCGCCACCGTCACCCACTTGTGCCCGCCGTGCGAGCGGGCCTCCACGAACCCCGCCTGGTCGATGTACGACAGGATCACCCCGCCGAAGATGGTGCCGTATTGATTGGTATCGCGCGGCATGGTGACCACCTTGAGCGCGAGGCGGCGGGGGGATGGGGGGGAAGGGGGGGAGGGGGGGGCGGGAGATTGGGGAGTGGGGGGCATGCCCGAGCGTAGTGGGAGACCGTGAACAGGTGAACAGGTGAACCGGCCTTCTCACCTCTTCACCTGCTCACCTGCTCACCTCTTCATCCCCATACCCTCCCCCATGCCCCCCTCGTCTCCCACGCCCCCCGACATCGAGGCCTTCCGCGCCCTCTCCATCCCCGACCTCCTCCGCCGCTACTGCATCGGCATCGAGCACTTCGACCGCCGCGTCTTCGAGCTCTCCGACGACCAGTTGGATCAGGCCTTTCTGCCCGATGCGGGCGTCGGCCGCTGGCCCTGCCGCGTGCTTGTCGGGCATCTGGCCGACGCCGAACTCGCCTTCGTCTTCCGCATGCGCCTCGTCGTCGCCGAGGAGCACCCGGTGCTCACGGCGTGGGACGAGAACGCCTTCATCGACCGCGGCGTCTACGGCACCGACCGCACGCCAAAGGAGATCCGCCAGCCCATCGGCGGCCCCATCGCCACCATCCACACCCTCCGCAAGTGGCACGCCGACTTCCTGCGCAGCCTCGAGCCCGAGGACTGGCAGCGCACCGGCCTGCACCCGGAGCGCGGCGAGCAAACCGTGCAGACCATCCTCGTCTACGACGCCTGGCACCTCGAACACCACGCGTGGTTTCTCAACGCGAAAGTGGAGCGGATGCTCGGGCCGAGGGCCTGAGCACGCGGCCAGCCAATATGCAGCCCGACCATAAGGGAGGGCTCTCTCCTCGCGCCGGCGCGCGATCAAGGAGTGGGTGAAGATCAAGAGTCGCCGATGCCGGGGAAGGGGAAGCCCCTTCCCCCAGCACCCCCATCCCCCGAACTCCCACGCCGCTGCACGCCCGCATCACCTTTCGATGAGCCGAAAGGTGATGGCCCAGAAAGGCAAGGCCAACCGCCGTCATGCCGTCGGTCCGGGCCGAGGTCACTCGGGTGACCAATCGATCCAGTAGTTGCACTTATCCAAAGGACCCTCGAGGTAGCATGATTTCTGTTCCATACAATCCCGATCGGAGCAGTGGCTGTGAGACGGATCGTTGCAATAACAGGACCACTTGTACTGCGGAGAAGGGTCCTCCGAATCCGGATCCACGCCCCAAGCTTCCGGGTGGGGCTGTTCGATATTGTACGAGAGTACTGCCCGGATGATCACGTCGTGCGAGCCCTCCCCCACGGTTACGGCAACATAATCCCCGTTGCCGTCGTCGAACACCAGCCCAAGGGTTGCGTCGCAAGTTGGCGTACCCCCGAACGACGCTCCTGCGTCCGCCCAAACGCTCAGGTCGGTTCCGTCCCACGACACGACAAGGTCGCCCGAATACCCTTCGAGCGTCGCGGTCAGAATTGTGTCGCCGGTCACGTTGCGAACATAGGCCAGCCGCTCGCGAATCGCCTCGCAAGCGTCTGCTTTCGCGGACCCAGGCACGACACAAAGCGCCGTCGCACAAACGAACCCAATCGCAAGCATACGAAACGTCGTCATCGCATTGCTCCTTTCAAGAAACACTTGCCTCTCCCCCGTCGTGCGAGCCGCGTCGCTATTCCCGCTTATTCTCCCCGCTTCGGATCGGGTTGGTTAGTTTCCAATCCCAGCCGGAGTCATCGGTGTGAAAGGTGATGGCCGAGTAGTTGCTTGATCGCACAATCCGTACTCCGTTGGACTGAACGGTGATTCTGTCCCAAGCCACAAGGTCATAGGTGACCGAATCAATGTACACCTCGTCGCTCGCCTCATCAATCCGACCCGACCCTTTGGTCGGAGACGAAAACGAATTGCGAAAGTGCATACATTGCCGCCCGTTCCGATCCTCTGTGCCTAGCAGATCGGAACCAAGAACCTTGCGGCGAAAAAGGCCGTCCGCAAGGGACTCTCCTGGCAGTTTCCATGACACTGTTAGATCTCCGAAAATGCATCCCGAGATAAGCGTGCAGTTGTCGATCCTCGCGAGCGCTCCGTCGTACTCCAGGATCACGTTGCTTTGTGGCGGTGCCCCTGAAATGGGAGACGCCCGCTGGGGAACGTACTCGCGTGTTCTCCCCTCAACAACCGACACGGCATACTCCAAGGCGCCAGCGTCGGATCGAACTTCCGTTCGTAGTCGGTCCCGGCCCATCCAACTGGTGCACATGAGCACCCGGGGCGAGGGTGGCTTTCGTGTCGAGCCCGAGGGAGCCTCCACGCGCTCCTCAATGCGAACTTCCACCTTCACAAACGGCGAGGTGACGAAGCGTTTTTTCGTTTCGTCTTGGATGCGTTGAACGATCGCCTTTGTGGCCTCAATGGGAGCCCGCGATTTGTCGTCCGTGACGCGGGAAGACGCGTCGGCGGAACCGTGTAGCGCAGCACCCGGGGTGTCCGTTGCCGCGGGATGCTGGCTCGACGGCTGAACGAGCAAAGCCAAACACATGAGCAGGCAAATCACCGGCAGGGGTGCTGATGTCATATTATCGCATCATCATCATCGCCTATAGCAAGTCAAGAGCGAAGTCCGTTATTCGCAAGAATATGAAAGAAGCGCGTGCCCAATTGTGGGCAGGCAAATGCCTTCGCCTTGGCCCTACCCCAACATGTTCGCTCTGAGAGAGGCGGTGCTCGGTTGCCCTTGCATGACCGCACCACCTATCGCACCGCCAAAGAAAGGGGCGCGCCAAGTCAATGCGACCCGCACCGGAAACCAGCGATGAACGGCTCCGGCCCATCGATGCACGGCCCGCGTGGATGCACGAACGGCTCCGGATGGGCGATGCACGGCCCGGGTTCATCGATGCGCGGCGTCCGTGGATCGGTGCACGGCTCCTGTGCATCGATGAACCGCTCCTATTGAGCGATGAACAGTCGCCGTTCATCGATGAACTGCTCCTGTTCATCGCTGGGTTGGAGCGGCTCTGGGAGGACGGTGTCTGGTGCGGGCCGCGTGGCGGGCCGGGCGGCGGGTTGTTCTCGGACGCGGCGGTGAAGGGGCGCGTGCGGCGGCGAGGGCGGGAACGGGGGTGGGGCCCTTGTCCTGGGTGTTTTCGACAAAGATCGGATATCCGTCACACTCGGCACAAGTCGCACGGTCGGGGCGACGATGGAGGCTCTCGTTCCAATCCGGGGGTGAGCCTCGTGCGTGTGCGCGAGGCGACGGCGACAGTGCACGGAGAAATACCCATGGCAACGATACCGTCCGACGATCGTCAGATGCTCATCTTCGCGCAGGGCCACCTGAGCACCTGGGACACCAACAAAGCCGCGCTGGGGCTCACCGAGCCGGAGATCGAGGGGCTCACCGACGCCATCGGCGAGGCCCAGACCGCGCTCTCGGCCGCCGAGGCCGCCCGCATCGCCTCGAAGGGCGCGACGACGACCTTCAAGACCTCGTCGCGCACGCTGCGCACGCTCGTCGCCGACGCCGTGCGCTCCATCCAGACCAGGGCCAGGAACACCAGCAACCCCGCGCTGTACGGCCTGGCCGACATCCCCGCCCCGCAGCCGCGCTCCGAGAGCGGCCCCACGCCCGGCCAGCCCGGCGACCTGCGCGTCGGCGTCAACTCCGACGGCTCGCTCACGCTCACGTGGAAGAGCAACAACCCGCCGCAGTGCGCCAACGTGGTCTACAAGGTGATGCGGGCCCTCAACGGCGCGACGACCTACGCGCTCATCGACACCGTCGGCGAGCGGTCGTTCACCGACGCGACCGTCCCCATCGGCGCTTCGAGCGTGTCGTACATCATCACCGGCAAGCGCGGCAACCAGACGGGCGCGATGAGCCCGGCGTTCACGGCGCGGTTCGGCAGCGTCGGCGGCGGCGGTGGTGAGGGGGGTGGGTTCACCATCACCAGCACCGAGACGATGCCCAGCGCGGGCATGAAGATGGCGGCGTGAGGCCAAATGGCAAATGGCAAATAGCAAATCGAGGCAAGCGCATGGCAGCCCCGGGTCGCACGGCTCGGGGCTGTTCATTTGCCATTTGCTATTTGCGATTTGCCATTTAGGCTTCCCCCTTGCTCCTCTCCGCCCACTCCATCGCCAAGACCCACGGCCTTCGCACGCTCTTCCGCGGCGTGTCGCTGAGCATCGCCGAGGGTGAACGCGTCGGGCTCATCGGACCCAACGGGGCGGGCAAGAGCACGCTCCTCAAACTCCTCGCCGGGCTGGAGGAGCCCGACAGCGTGGACTCCGAGGGCCGACAATCCGGGGGCATCACCACCGCCAAGGGGCTGCGCTCGGTCTACGTCCCGCAGTACGACGCCTTCGGCGACGACGCGGCCGTCACGGCCCGCGAGGTCGTCGTCGCCGCGGCCCTCGCGGGCGGGGTCGTCGCGGGTGTCCATGATGAGCACGAGGCCGAGATCGTCGGCGACATCATCCTCTCGAAGGTCGGCTTCGACGATGCCCACTGCGCGACGCCCGCCGCCGCGCTCTCGGGCGGGTGGCGCAAGCGGCTCTCCATCGCCCGCGGGCTGGCGAGTTGCGGGGGCGAGCCCGACCTGCTCATGCTCGACGAACCGACCAACCACCTCGACATCGAGGGGATCGACTGGCTGGAGGAGTTGCTCCTGCGGCCGCCCATGAACAACCGCGCCTTCGCGAGCGTCTTCGTCACGCACGACCGCGTCTTCCTCGAGAACGTCGCGACACGGATCATCGAGCTCAGCCGCGCATACCCCGAGGGCACGCTGAGCGTGAAGGGCAACTACACCGAGTTCCTCCGCCGCAAGGAGGAGTTTCTCTCCGGCCAGGCCAGGGCCGAGCAGGCCCTCGCGAATCAGGTCAAGAAAGACCTCGACTGGCTCTCGCGCAAGCCCGAGGCCCGCCGCACCAAGTCCAAGAGCAAGATCTTCGCCTCCTACGACCGGCAGGATGAACTCGCCGAACTCAAAGTCCGCAACGCGGCCGGGGGCGGCGGGGCGAGGGTCGATTTCACCGGCACCGGGCGCAAGACCCGCAAGTTCCTCAGCGGCGAGGGCCTGTCGAAATCGCAGGGAACGCCGGCGCGCGTGCTTTTCAAGGACGTCGATGTCGCCTTCGGCGCGGGCGACTGCCTCGGCCTGCTCGGCCCGAACGGCAGCGGCAAGACCACGCTCATCCGCATCCTCACGGGCGAACTCGCCCCCGACACCGGCGAGATCAATCTCTCCGAGCCCCCGCCGCGCATCGTGGTCTTCAGCCAGCACCGCAAGGACTTCGACCCCGCCACGCCGCTGGGCGAGGCCCTCTGCCCCGTGAGCGACCGGGTCGTCTTCCAGGGCCAGTCGATGCACATCACCGGCTGGTCGCGCCGATTCCTCTTCCGCGATGATCAACTGCTCCAGCCCGTTGGCTCGCTCAGCGGCGGGGAACTCGCCCGCGTCCACATCGCTCGCATCATGCTCGAACCGGCGGATGTGCTCGTGCTCGATGAGCCGACCAACGACCTCGACATCCCCACGCTGCAGGTGCTCGAAGAGGCCCTCGAGGACTTCCCCGGCGCGCTGGTGCTGGTGACGCACGACCGGGCCATGCTCGGCCGCCTCGCGACCGAAGTCCTCTGGCTCGACGGTGCGGGGAACGCCCGGATGTTCGCCCACCTCGATCAGGCCCTCGCCGCGCAGGCCGAGGCCGAGAAGGCCGCGCTCGCGGCGATACGGAAGGCATCCGCGGCGGCCCAGGCCGCGTCCTCGTCCGAGGTCGCCCGTCCCACGCCCAAGAAGAAGCTCTCCTACAACGAGCAGCGCGAGTACGACTCCATCGAGAACCGGATCCACGACGCGGAGGCCCTCGCTGCCGCGGCGGAGAGGCGCGTGAACGACCCGGCCGTCATGTCCGATCACCGCGCCATGACCGAGGCGTGCCATGATCTGGAGGAGGCACAGGCCGCGGTGGCCGCGTTGTACGCTCGCTGGGAGGAAC
This sequence comes from uncultured Phycisphaerales bacterium, assembly GCA_937871915.1. Taxonomy (GTDB): domain Bacteria; phylum Planctomycetota; class Phycisphaerae; order Phycisphaerales; family UBA1924; genus UBA4658. The sequence continues at coordinate 32,407 of CALMPG010000142.1, read as the reverse complement.
TGGAAGCCCGGGCCAGCTGACACCGCGCGGCCGGTCACACCCGCGACCTCCGCCCCGCTCCGATACGATCCACCGGCATGCACCCCCTCTTCGACCAGCGCCGCTACCTGATCCCCTTCCGGTCGTCGCTGCTCCCGCAGATCTTCACCGACACGCTGGTGATTGGTACCGGCGTCGCCGGCCTCCGCGCCGCCATCGCCGCGGCGGGTACCCCGACACTCCGTGGCGGCTCGGGTACCCCGACACTCCGTGGCGGGTCAGACCAGACCCGCGACGGAGTCGCGGGGTACCCCGGCGGCGATGTGATCATCCTCTCCAAGGACGGCACAGAAGAGTCCAACACCGCCTGGGCCCAGGGCGGCATCGCGGCCGTCATGTCGCGTGAGGACTCCATCGAGTCGCACGTGCAGGACACCCTCACCGCCGGCGGGGGCCTGTGCGACGAGCCCGCCGTCCGTGCGATCTGCGCCGCCGCGCCCGAGCGGATGCGGGAACTCGCCGCGTGGGGAATGCGGTTCGACCAAAGAGCCTCTCGCGTAAGCGAGAGGGGTGCCGCCGCGGGCGAGGACAAGACCGGAGACCACCTCTCGCTCAACCGCGAGGGCGGCCACGCCCACGCCCGCATCCTGCACGCCGACGGCGACGCCACGGGCAAGGAGCTCGTCCGCTGCCTGGTCGCAAAACTCGCCGCCACGCCGCACGTGCGGCTGTTCACCAACTGCTTCTCCCTCGACCTCATCACGCCCAGCGGCGAGCCGGGCGCACCCGTCATGGGCGCGATCACCCACCACCCTCGCTACGGCCTGCAGATGATCTGGGCCAAGAGCACGATCCTCGCCACCGGCGGCGCGGGCATGGTCTTTCGCGAGACGACCAATCCCAGGTGCGCCACGGCCGACGGCCTCGCCATGGCCTACCGCGCCGGCGCGGCCGTGCAGGACCTCGCCTTCGTGCAGTTCCATCCGACCACGCTCTACCTCGCCGGGCGCCCCCGCTCGCTCATCACCGAGGCCGTCCGCGGCGCGGGCGCGTTCCTCGTCGACCATTCGGGGGCGAGGTTCATGGTGGACGTCCACCCGATGGCCGAACTCGCGCCTCGCGATGTCGTCAGCCGCGCCATCGTGCATCGCCTCGCCACGCACGGCGGCACCCATGTCTTCCTCGATGTTCGCCACATCCAGAACTTCGCGGGTTGTTTCCCGGGAATCGCCGCGCTCCTCAAGGGCGTGGACCTCGACCCGACGAAAGACCTGATCCCCGTCAACCCCGCGGCCCACTACACCGTCGGCGGCGTCGCGACGGACATGAACGGGCGGACCAATGTGCCGGGGCTCTTCGCGGTTGGCGAGGTCGCCAGTTGCGGGCTCCACGGCGCGAACAGGCTGGCGAGCAACTCGCTGCTCGAAGGGCTGGTGCTCGGGGAGGCAGCCGGACGCAGCGCCGCGGCCATAGCCCGGGCCTCGCACGCCCCCGTCGGCTCGCCCGGGGACCACGACGCCGCGACGCTCGTCTGGTCCGATGCGGACCTCTCGGGCAGGACGATCCCCTTCCGCCCGCCCCCCGCGCCAGTGCCCGTGATCTCCGACATCCGCCCGAGCGACAACGCCGAACTCGACCTCTCCGACGTGCTCAGCAGCCTGCGCTCGGCCATGTGGCGCAACGCGGGCGTGGAACGCAGCGGGCCGCGTCTGGCCGATGTTGCCGAGATGATCGACTTCTGGGCCCGGTACACCCTCGACAAGATCTTCGATTCTCCCCCCGGCTGGCAGGCCCAGAACATGCTCCTCGCCGCGGCCCTGATCGCCCGCAGCGCCCTCTGGCGGGCCGAATCCCGCGGCGGACACGTGCGTATGGACTGTCCGGAGACGCTGGAGGCCTTCCACGTCCACGACCGCACCCGGCGCGCCCAGCCCGAACCAACCCGCGTCCCCGTCAACGCATCCAACATCCAATCAACGCGATGAATCATCCCCACCTCGGCACTCGGCACTCGGCACCCGGCACTCGCCGCCGCGCTGTGCCACTCCGCCACTTCGTCACTTTGCCACTCGTGCTCATCCTCGCCGCGTGCGGGTCCACCGAAAGAACCACCCGCTACAAACCCTTCTTCACCGGCCTCGCCGAGGCCGAGTTCGCCGATCAGCCCGTCAACCCCGACGGCGGCCACATCGATCCATCCCTGCGAAACGCGGCCGTCGGCGAGAGCGCGGTCGTCGAGAACCCCGACGGCTCCAAGGTCTACCTCACCTACTCGCCGTCGCAACTCTTCATCCACATCCAGAACCTCCTCGACGAGGGCACCGAGGAGGCCGACCGCATCATTCTCGACCAGCTCACCGACGAGTACACCAAGGAGCACATGCGCACCCAGGGCAAGGACCCCATCGGCTTCGTCGCCGACCTGCACCTGTACCGCAAGGACATCGGCAAGACCTTCGCCCGCATGCCCATGGGCGAGCACACGCCCACGGTGGTGGTCGATCAGCCCGGAGACCGAACCTGGGTGCTGAACCTGACCGGCCAGGCCTCGCGGGACCTGAAGTTCACGCGAGTCTGGATCCGGCAGGACATGGGGCAGTGGAAGCTCATGTGGATGAAGTAGCAAAGTGCAAAGTACAAAGTGCAGAGTGCAAACCAGGAGGACCGCAGCATGTCTCGACTTCGCGAAGAGTTGCTGGATCGGGTGGTGGTCTTCGGCGATCGAGGGCTTCAACTTGCCGAGGCGCTGGATGAGCAGGGGGTGTTTCGGCGGGTGACCGACCAGATGTCGGGGTGCTTCACATCCGTCGGGGCCAACACGTTCGAGGCCCACGAGGCCATGAGCGAAAAAGACTTCGTGAAAGCGCTCGGCATCGCGATCAAAGAGGCGAGCGAGTGCCGCCATTGGCTACGCATCGCGAAACGCCGTCGCTACTTCACTGAGAAGCGGCTTGCCTCCCCGGAGCAGGAGGCAACCGAGTTGGTTAAGGTTCTCGGAGCAATCATCTTCCGGACCAAGCGGAAACCCAAACCCTGACCGGCAAGCCGAGTCTCATTTGCACTTTGCACTTTGCACTTTCATTTCGGAGCCTGATCCCGCGACTTCAGCGTCGCCCGCACCAAGATCTCCTCCCCCTTCCGCATCACCCCCACATCCACGACGTCCCCGGGCTTGTGCCCGCCCATCATCTCCATCCACCCCTGCACATCGCCGATCTCCCGCCCGTTCCAGCGGATGAGCCGATCGCCCGGGAGAATGCCCGCCTCCGCCGCGCACGTGCCGGGATACACCTCGCCCACGAGAATCCCCGCCTCGCCGTCGGCATAGTTCCCCGGCGCGATGCCGAAGCGAACCTTCACGCCGCCAAGGGTGATCTGCGGCTTGCCCGGCTCGTTGTCGGCGTTCTTCTTGTCCGTGGAGCGGAACGCGAGTTGCTGCTCCCGCCCGGCGAGCATGCCCGCCACATCGCACACCAAGTTTACGACCTTTACCCCGCCCTCGAAGTTGATCAGATCCACCGTATCCCGCGGCGTGTGGTACTGCTCGTGCATCCCCGAAAAGAAGTGCAGCACCGGAACTCCCGCGCCATAGAACGTCGCATGGTCGCTCGGCCCGCGCCCGCCCGGCGAGGCCTGAACCGTCAGCCCCGAAGCATCGAATATCGGCCGCAACAGATCGGCAAACCCCTCCGCCGTGCCGGTGCCCGAGACCTCCACCTTGCCGTCGCGCACCCTCCCGATCATGTCCATATTCAGCATTGCGTCGATGTTCTTCGCCTCGATCGGGCACGCCTTCATGAACTCGCGCGAGCCGATGAGCCCCATCTCCTCCGCGCTGAAGGCGACGAACATGATCGACCGCAGGTTGGCCTCCTCCGGGTACCCCGCCGCTCCGAGGCGGGTGTCTCTGGCCCCGTACCGCCGCTTCAGAATCTCCGCCGCCAGCAGCAAGCCCGCCGTCCCCGAGGCGTTGTCGTCCGCACCCGGATGCACGATGCCATATTCGTCGGACCGCGAGCCGCCGGTGTAGCCGTACCCGACGTGGTCGTAGTGGGCGCCGATGATGATGTATTGGGCGGCAAGCGAACCGCGCCCAGGAAGCGTTCCCACAATGTTCCAGGTGGTCCGCGGCTTGCGATCGACTTTTGTGACAAGCGCAACCGGGTCCGGTCCCAGCGGAATGAGCGTCCCGCCCTGGTCCGCAACCTGCCGAAGTTGCAGCAGCGTCCGGTGCCGAGGATCACTCGCCCGCACCACGATGTCGGCCGCTTCCGCGCTGAGCATGATCGCGGGGACATCGAGCGCCTGCATCCAGCGCGACGAGCTTTCCGTAGACTCCAGCGTCTTCGCGCGCGGATCATCGCATCCCGGCGGCGAAACCAGCACGACCCCCGCCGCCCCCCGCTTGATCGTGGCGTGGATCTTCTCGCCAAGCGCCGCCGCCGGGCTCCACAGCGTGTCTTCATTCTTCTTCCAGAGGCTTTTTCCATCGCTGTCCATGGGCTCGAACCGGAGGATCATCGCGATCTTCCCGGCGAGCGGTTTGTCCACGGCATCCTTTGGAAACGACGAATACGAACCATCGGGCCCGCCTCTCTCGATCGCATACCCGACAAACACGATCGGCGCGCGTACGTCGGCCGATGCGCTGAAGCCCAGCACCCGCGCACCGAACGAAATGTGACCCTGCGCTTCTTTGTGGGCGAATCCATCGCCCCGGAGCTCGCGGTACACCTCCGTCGTGCTTGTTCCCGCCGTGAACTCCTGCCGGTGCGAACTCTCGGGTATCGCGTCACCGGGGCGCATGAGCATGACTTGCCTGTTCTTGAGAAACTCGGGGAGCTCGGTCGGTGCGTCGGGTCCGACGATGGTCGGAAGGGGCTGATCCAACCCGACTCGCCGAAACGCGGCCTCGATGTACTCCGCCGCAATCAAGTTCCCCCGCGTCCCCGGCCCGCGCCCTTCCATGAACGGGTTGGCCAGAAACTCCACGTGCGAGCGGTACGTCGAAACCAAAGAGCCTCTCGCGTCGGCGAGAGGGGAATTACCCCCCGCTCCGGTTCCACCAATCCCCGCAACCGCACTCGCGGCCCCGACCGCCACGGCCACGCTCGCCAGTCCTTGCCATACAGCCCGCATTTCCAGCCCTTTCGCGCCACACCCAGAGACTCCCCGAGCCTATCCCCGGATGCTACCGCCCGATCCGACAGCGGTTGGAGGCCGCCCTCGTTTCACCTACGATTCCCGGCCGCGCGTTCGACCCTCCCCTCCGCGTTTCCCCTTCCCTCTCAAACCATGCCCACCACCTCCGCCCGCCCTCCGACCGCCGTCCCCGCCTCCAACGGCTCCAACGCCGCGCCGGCCGCGCCGGACAACGCCATGCTCAACCCCTCCGACACCTTCATCCACCGCCACATCGGCCCCGACCAGCGCGAACAGACCGAGATGCTCGGCCTGATCGGCTACGCCTCGCTCGACGAACTCGCCGAGGCGGCGGTGCCGCCCGCGATCCGGCTCCGCCGTCCGCTGCACCTCGACGGCATCGCCGGGGGGACAAGGGCCAAGGGCGAGTTCGAGGTGCTCGCCCACCTCAAGTCGCTGGCCGCCCAGAACAGAGTCAACCGCTCGTTCATCGGGCAGGGCTATTACGACACGATCACGCCCCCGGTCATCCTCAGAAACATCCTCGAGAACCCCGGCTGGTACACCCAGTACACGCCCTACCAGGCCGAGATCTCGCAGGGCCGCCTCGAGGCCCTGCTGAACTTCCAGACCATGGTGAGCGACCTCACCGGCCTGCCCCTCGCGGGCGCAAGCCTTCTGGACGAGGGCACCGCCGCGGCCGAGGCCATGGCCATGTGCTTTTCCGTCGCCGGTGGACACGACCAGAACCCGCCGGGGACCGGCGGGGGACCCAGGAAGCGGTTCTTCGTCGATGCGGGCTGCCACCCGCAGACCATCGCCGTGGTGAAAACCCGAGCCGAATCGCTCGGTATCGCCCTCACCATCGCGGACCATCGCACCAAGCCCGACTGGGCGGACAACGCGGCCGACCTGTGCGGCATCCTCGTGCAATACCCGACCACCGACGGCCGCATCGAGGACTACGGCGATCTCTGCGCCAAGGCCCACGCGGCGGGCATCACCGTCGTCGCGGCCGCGGACCTGCTCGCCCTCACCCTCATCACGCCCCCGGGCGAGTGGGGGGGCGGCGGGGCGGACATCTGCGTCGGCTCGGCCCAGCGCTTCGGCGTCCCCATGGGCGCGGGCGGCCCGCACGCCGCGTTCATCGCCACCAAGACCGAGCACGCCCGCAAACTCCCCGGCCGCATCATCGGCGTGAGCAAGGATGCCCAGGGCAATCTCGCCTATCGCATGGCGATCCAGACCCGCGAGCAGCACATCAAGCGAGAGCGGGCCACGAGCAACATCTGCACGGCCCAGGCCCTGCTGGCGATCATCGCGGGGATGTACGCGGTGTACCACGGGCCGGAAGGGCTCAAGCAGATTGCCCTTCGGGTGCACACGCTTACGAACGCGCTGCAATGGGGACTCAACCGGCTCGGCCACGTGGTGTCCGGCCACGGCGAGGGTGGAACGACGTTCGATACCCTGCGAGTCCGGGTGAGTGGCAACGCCAAGGCCGTGCTCTCGGCCGCGAAGGCCCGCGCCATGAACCTGCGGGACCTCGGGAACGGCGAGTTGTGTGTGGCGCTCGACGAAACGACCACCATCCAAGATGTTCGAGACATCCTGGGTGCATTCGCGGGCGACAAACCCATTCCCGAGTTTGAGCAGGACCGCGACCGCACAATCAAGAACGTGCGAGGGTACTCCGGCAAGTACGCTCGGAAGTCCCCCTTCTTGACCCACCCCGTCTTCAACACCCACCACTCCGAAACGGAGATGCTCCGCTACATCTTCACGCTCCAGGGCCGCGACCTCTCGCTGGCCCACAGCATGATCCCCCTCGGCTCGTGCACCATGAAACTCAACGCCACCAGCGAGATGATCCCGGTGACATGGCCCGAGTTCGGCCGCATGCACCCCTTCGCCCCCGCCGATCAGCAGCAGGGGTACGCGAAAATGTACGCTGACCTGGAGAAGTGGCTCGCCGAGATCACCGGCTTCGCCGCGACCAGTCTCCAGCCCAACGCCGGCTCGCAGGGCGAGTACGCGGGCCTGCTCGCCATCCGCGCCTACCACATCTCCCGCGGCCAGGCCCACCGCAACGTCTGCCTGATCCCCGACTCCGCCCACGGAACCAACCCCGCCTCGGCCGCGGTGGCCGGGATGACCATCGTCGCCGTCGCCAACCTCGCCAACGGCGACATCGACCTCGACGACCTCAGGGCCAAGGCCGCCGAGCACAAAGACGATCTGGCCGCGCTGATGGTCACCTACCCCTCGACCTACGGCAAGTTCGAGGAGGGCATCAAGCAGGTCTGCGAGATCGTCCACGCCCACGGCGGGCAGGTGTACATGGACGGCGCGAACATGAACGCCCAGGTCGGCCTCTGCCGCCCGGGCGACATCGGCGCCGACGTCTGCCACCTGAATCTCCACAAGACCTTCTGCATCCCCCACGGCGGCGGCGGCCCGGGCATGGGCCCCATCTGCGTCGCCAAGCACCTCGCCCCGTTCCTGCCCGGCGACCCCAGCGATCCCACGTCCCACGGCGCGGTCAGTTCCGCCCCGTACTCCTCTGCCTCGATCCTCACCATCTCGTGGATGTACATCGCCATGATGGGCGCCCCCGGCCTCAAGCAGGCCACCGAGGTCGCCATCCTCAGCGCCAACTACATGGCCAAGCGCCTGGAGAAGCACTACCCGGTGCTCTTCACCGGCCCGAACGGCCGATGCGCCCACGAGTTCATCCTCGACTGCCGCCCGTTCGAGAAGTTCGGCGTCAAGAGCGAGGACATCGCCAAGCGCCTCATGGACTACGGCTTCCACGCCCCGACCATGTCCTTCCCCGTCGCGGGCACGCTCATGATCGAGCCCACCGAGAGCGAGCCCAAGGGCGAACTCGACCGCTTCTGCGACGCCATGATCGCCATCCGCGAGGAGATCGCCCGGATCGAGAAGGGCGAGTGGCCCAGGGACAACAACCCCCTCAAGAACGCCCCGCACACGGCCCACGTGGTCACCGCCGACGAGTGGACCCGCCCGTACTCCAGAACCACGGCCGCGTGGCCGCTGCCGTACCTGCGCACCCACAAGTTCTGGCCGGCGGTGGGCCGGATCGACAACCCCTACGGCGACCGAAACCTGGTGTGCACATGCCCGCCGATGAGCGAGTACGAGAAGTAGCGAGAGATCGAGGTACGCCGGGCTGCATCCTATACTTCGATCATGGCGTTCGACCGTATCACCATCGACCCCGCGAAGATGAACGGGCAGCCGTGCATTCGCGGCATGCGCCTGACCGTTCGTCGCGTGCTCGAACTTCTAGGCACTCACCCGGATCGAGCCGAACTCCGGCGCGAGCACCCCGAGTTGGAAGACGAGGACATCCGCCAGGCCCTCGGGTTCGCCGCCGCGAACATGCCCGATCAAATCAGACCCATCGCCAAGAGCGCATGAGACTTCTCCTCGACCAGGGATTGGCACGCTCGTGTGTCCACTACCTGTGCGTGGCCGGGCACGATGCCGTTCACGTCTCGCAGGTCGGTCGCCACGAGAGTTCCGACGAATCGCTCGTCGAGTTCGCGGCCTCGGAATCACGGTGCATTGTGACCCTCGACGCGGACTTTCACGCGCTCCTCGCGGTGTCGCGCAGGGCCTTCCCTTCGGTGGTGTGGGTGCGGATCGAGGGGCTCAAGGGGCCCGAAATGTCGGAGGTGGTGCGCGGAGTTCTCGCGGACTGCCAGTTCGACCTGGCCTCTGGCGCGCTTGTCACGGTGTATCCAACCGAAGCACGAGTTCGCCGCCTTCCCATCGGAGACAAGCGGTAGGCGATGTCGAGAGCCGTGCACCCAAGGAAACACATACGCCGCCCGAAAGGCGGCGTGATGTGCGTCGTTGATGGACTGTAGTTCTGGAGTGCTTACGGAGGGCCGCCCGGCGCGCCCGAGCCGCCACCGCCGGTGCCGCCGCCGCCCGTGCCGCCCCCGCCCGGCGTGCCCGTCGCACCGCCGCCCTGCCCGCCGGCCACGGCCGTCACGGGCACGGGCCGGATCTTGTCAACGGTGCCGATGCCGGTGTCCATGTTCAGCGTCACCCAGCGCCGCTCCCCCGGCGCGCGGGCGATGCGCCGCGTGCCCGAGGGCCAGTACGGATACCCGTTGATCTGCCGGTGGATGTAGTCGGCCGCGTTGATGATCAGCGTGCCGTTGAAGTAGTGCAGCGTCGCCCCGTCGCCCCCGTTGTCCTGCCACTGCTGGCTCTCAACGAGGCTCGTGAGCAGGTCGGTGATCTTCTTGGCCCGCTCCTCCTTGGTCGGCTGCTGGTCGAGGGGGCTGTTCGTCGAGTTGTCGCCGGAAAACGGGCTCTGCCCGCCCCCGCCGCCCCCGCTGCTCGAGAGCACGTTGTTCAGATCGATCTGCGGCACCTCGGTGTAGCGGGGGATGACGATGAGCAGGTCGTCGATGTTGTACATCACGATCCGCTTGAATTTGTTGAGCGCTTCCTTGGGCCCGATCTGGATCGCCCCCGACTCGGACATCTGCCAGGTGCTCTCCGAGAACGAGTCCCCCCGCGACTTCTCGAGCACCATCTCCAGCGCGTACAGCGCGGGCTGGTTCTTGATGTTCACGGTGATCTTCTTGTCCTTGTCCAGCCCGATGCCGCCGTCGGACGTCCAGAACGCCTCCAGCTCCGCCTGCGTCACATCCTGGATGAACTTCAGCACGTCCTCCAGACGCGTGTCCTCCACCTTCAGCGACATCCGCCGGTTCATCTTTGCCAGCGTGGAAACCTCCGGGCGGACGGACGAAGACCTCGCCACTGCGTCGGTTTGGCCCGCCCCGGTCTGCCCCGCGGCAAACCCAGCCGCGCTCCCGCTTGCCAGCACCATCGCCGCGATCATCGAAAGAGTCTTCATCGAGGTCTCCATTCCGAAGTTCCCCACGAGCGACCGCCCCATCCGCCCAACAGGTTCCGTCCGTTTCAACGGCCCCACACCATGTACGACGCCTCAGTCGGCTCCCGGTTCCGATTGCCGCCAGCCGACCCCTATTTGGTCGTCCAGACGGGCAATCCCCCGCGATGAAAGGCCAGCAAAGGCATGATAGGCATGTGTTTGGTGCCAGCTCGCGGCCGGGTAACCGGTTTCCGCACGCCGCAGGGCTTTCCGCTTCGATTCCGTCCACATCTGTGCCACACTAGAGGCACTCTTCGACTCTCACCCGCCGCACCCGAGGTCCGATCCGTGCGATTCCGGCACCTGCTGGTCATTCTGGCTCTCCTCTTCGGCCCCACCGTGGCCGGGGCCCAGCCCCCCGTCGCCGACGCTCAGGCTCGCTTCGACCATCACAGAGTCGTCCGCGTCTCGCCGCGCGATGTGCGGGAGATGCGCACCGTGCTCGCGCTTACCGACGACGTCTGGACGTGCGGCTTCGGGGGGAGCGCGAGCTCACCGTCCCCGCGTCCGGCCACGATCGACGTGCGGCTCACGCCCGACGCCTACGAAACGCTGCGCGCCACGAACATCCCTTTCACGGTCATGATCGAGAACGTGCAGGCCCTGATCGACGCCGAGCGAGCCCCCGCTCCCTTTGCCCCGCGCGGCCCCGGCTTCTTCGCGCTCTACCAGGACTACGCCGCCGTCAGCGCATACATGGACACGCTCGTCGCCCTCCGCCCGGACATGGTGTCGCGCCTCAGCGTCGGCACATCGCTGGGCGTGAACCAGATCTTCGCCATCCGCGTATCCGCCCCCGGCAATGCCCCGGGCTCCAAGCCCGCCGTCATCGTCTTCGGCTGCCAGCACGCCCGCGAGTGGATCACGGTCATGGCCACCGTCTACGCCGCCGACCAGTTGATCCGCACCTACCCCACCGACGCCGACGCCCGGCGACTGCTCGACAACTACGAGTTCTACTTTGTCCCCATCGCCAACCCCGACGGGTACCTCTACACCTGGTCCTCCAATCGTCTGTGGCGCAAGAACCGGCGCGACAACGGCGACGGCACCTTCGGCGTCGATCTCAACCGCAACTGGGGCTACCAGTGGGGCGGCGCGGGCTCGGCCGGAGTGACAAGCGACCCGACCTACCGCGGCACCGCCCCATTCAGCGAGCCCTGCTCCACCGCCCTTCGCAACTTCATCCAGGCTCGCCCCAACACCGTGCTCGCCTTCGATGTTCATTCCTACTCCCAAGTGATCCTCGAGCCCTGGGCCTACGACTACTCCCTCCCTCCCGACGCCCGCGCCTACACCCAGATGAGCGCGGCCATGCAGTCGGCCATGTTCGCACCCGCCGGAATGCTCTACACCGCGGGACCGACCTACCGCATCCTCTACGCCGCCGCCGGCGGCAGCCACGACTGGATCGCCGGCGTGCAGGGTGCGCTGGCCTACGGCCTCGAACTCCGCGACACCGGGGCCACCGGCTTCCTCCTCCCCGCCGCGCAGATCGTGCCCGCCTCCGTCGAGGCGTTCAAGGGCATCTCCGCGGCCGCGAACTGGGTGCTCGACAACTCCATCGGCGCTTCGTTCCCCGCCGGACGCCCCACGTGGGTGCGGGCGAACACCGGCTCCCCGGTGCAGGTGCAGTTCACCCGCGGCTTGAAGTATCTCGGCGATGTCGCGGCCAATCCCCCGTTCGTCTACACCCGCGTCGGACGAAATGGCCCGTTCACGGCCTCGCCCCTCGCCCTCGCCGGCGTGGACGAGGGTGGACCGGTGTTCACGCACACGCTCCCGGCCGGGCCGTGCGGGGGCGTGACGCAGTGGTACTATCGCGCGACGCTCCCGGACGCTTCCGTCGCCACGGCCCCGCTCGCCGGCGCGGCCGCGCCCTTCGAGGCCGCCTCACGCTCCGCGACCACGCTGCTCGCGTCGGACTTCGAGGCCGACCAAGGCTGGACGGTCGGTGACACCACGTTCAGCTCGCCCGACAACGCAACCACCGGACTGTGGACGCGGGTGGATCCCAACGGCACCAAGTTGCAGCCGGAGTTCGACGCCACGCCCCTCGGTGGCGTGAACTGCTACGTCACCGGCCAGAACGCACGCGGCGACGACAACAACGGCCGCCTCAGCGCGGGAAAGACCACGCTCAACTCGCCCATCTTCAGCGCGGCCCCCGGCCCCGGCGGATGGGCGACCGGTACCGGCGGCGGCGTGCAGGCCACCTTCTGGCTCTGGACCTACACGAGCCAGACGCAGTCGTTCTGGGTGGACGTCTCCAACAACGCCGACTCGCCCACGCCCACGTGGACGCGTGCGTTCACCATCGACGCGTCCTCGCCCATCAACCAGACATCCGGCCGCTGGAACAAGCAGACGGTGCGACTCTCCGACCTCGTGGCCCCGAGCGCGTTCATGAAACTCCGCCTCGTGGCCCAGAACTCGCTCCCCAGCACGCTCTACGAGGCCGCGGTGGACGAGGTACAGGTCGTGGGCGTCACCTGCGCCCGCTCTCCCTGCGCCGGCGACCACAACGCCGATGGCGTCCTCTCCGTGCAGGACATCTTCGACTACCTCAACGACTGGTTCGACGGCAACCCCCGCGCCGACTTCAACGGGAGCGGCCTGAGCACGCAGGACATCTTTGACTTCCTGAACGCCTGGTTCGGCGGCTGCTGACGATGGTTCAGAACCCCGTCGCGGGCGAGGCCGTCATGGCCAGACTCTCGCCCACCCACCCGCGCTGGACCAGCAGATCGTGCCCCAGCGCCCCGATCATCGCCCCATTGTCGAGGCAATACTCCAGCGGCGGCACACGGATGTCCAGATCGCGCTTCGCGGCCAGCCCCGCCAGCCGCTCCCGCAGCAGCGAGTTCGCGCTCACACCCCCGCCCACCAGGACCGCCCGGCACTCGGGGTGCCGATCCAGCGCCCGCTCGAGCTTGAGCACCACCGCCCCGATCGCCGCCTCCTGAAACGTCGCCGCCACATCCGCGGGCACCATCAGCGCCGGACGTGCCTCGCCCCGCGCCTCGCGCTTGGCCCGGTGCCGATCGTCCTCCGGCACGCCCCGCAGCGCGTACAGCGCGGCCGTCTTCAGCCCCGAGAACGAGAAGTCCAGACTCTCCGGTGCGATCCGAGCGATCGGGAATCCCGGCGTCGCCGCGTCCCCGGTGCGTGCAAGCCGGTCCAGATCCGGCCCCCCCGGAAACCCGAGCGAGAGAATCGCCGCTACCTTGTCGTACGCCTCACCCACGGCATCGTCGATCGTCGCGCCGATCCGTTGCACCCGCGTGGTGGACTCGCACACATACAGCGACGTGTGCCCGCCGCTCACAACCAGCCCGATCGTCGGAAACGCAACAGGTTTTTCTCCCCTCTTCCCCCCTCCGCCCTCCCCCTTTCCAAGAAGCCCGGCGACGAGATGGGAATGCACGTGATCCACCCCGACGATCGGCACGCCCAGCGTCCACGCGAGTGCCTTGGCCCCCGCCACGCCCACCAGCAGCGACCCGATGAGCCCCGGCCGATTCCCAACGGCGATCGCCGCGAGGTCCTCCATCCCCACGCCCGCGTCCGCCAGCGCCCGCCGCACGATCGGCAGCAGTCGCTCCGCGTGGGCCCGGCTGGCGATTTCGGGCACCACCCCCCGATACTCCGCGTGCAGGTCGTGCTGGCTGGCGATGATGTTGGAGAGCACGGTCCGTCCGCCGCGCACCACCGCCGCGGCCGTCTCGTCGCAGGACGTCTCGATGCCCAGCACGAGGCGCTCGCCGACCGGCCGCCCGGATGGAGCCGATCCGCTCACGGCGTGTGCTCGCCCGCCTTGGCCGAGCCCTTGGCCGCGGGCTCGGCGGGCTTTGCGGGGGGCTCGATATCCGCGTACGCGAGCCAGCGCTCGAGGTCGCGCCCGGTGATCTTCAGGTCGGCGATCACCTTGCCGTCCTTGTCCCGCACCTCCACCATGCCGCCGGTGAGGTCGATCGCGTCGGGCCAGAGGTCCGGCGTCTGCACCGATCCCTTGCCCGTGGACGCGATCGTCTGCAGTGTCTCGATGCGCTTCTCGCTCGCCGCGAGGGCCTTGAGCAGCGCCGTCTGCCCCTTCTCGAGCTTCTTGAGTTCGCTCAGCGCGATCGCGCCGTGCAGGTTCTCCTCGTCCGAGAGCTTGAGCCACTCGCCGCCCGTGATCTTCGCGTCCATCGTCCGCAGCGCCCCCCCGAGTTGCTTGTCCTTGGCGGTCGTCTCGATCCACGCCGGGTCGCCCCAGTGCTGATCGCTCAGCGCCGGAGCGCCCTCCACGCCCTCGGGCAGCGCGGCCCCGTCCTTCCGCAGAATGTCCCAGTCGCGACGCCTGAGCAGGCACGCCAGGTTCTCCGCATCCGTGATCGGCAGAAACATCCCCGGCGTCGGGTCCACGCCCCACACCGTGGAATCGTCGGACCGCTGGATCAGCCGCCCGGAGGGCAGGTAGTACCGCTGCGTCGTGAACTTCACGCTCGCCCCCGCCTCGCGCCGCAGGCCCGAGACCGATTGCACGAGCCCCTTGCCAAAGGTCCGGGTGCCGATCACCACCGCCCGCTTGTTCTCCGACAGACTTCCCGACACGATCTCGCTGGCCGAGGCCGAGTTGCCGTTCACCAGCACCGCGATGGGATACTTGGGCGTGTACGGGCTGAAGGCCGCCCGGTACACCACCTCCGGAAACGCTCCGCCGTCGCGCCCCTTGGTGGACATGATGCGCCCCTCGTCGAGGAACATGTCCGCGATCTCGATGGCCGCGTCCATCAGCCCGCCGGGATTGTTCCGCAGGTCGAGGATCAGCCCGCCGAGCTTCTCGGGCTCGACCCTCGCCTCGTCGGCCGCGTGGTGCAGCGCCTCGCGCAGCTCCTCCGGCGAGGTCGGCGTGAACTGGCTCAGGCGGATGTAGGCGACCTTGTGCGCCGGATCGATGATGTAGTCCCAGTGGCCGCCCTCGTTCTCGCGTCGGAACCCGCGGACCGACTTGGAGACGATCTTGGCCCGGGTGATGTCCAGCGGGATCTCCTGCCCCATGCGGAGAATGTCCAAGTGCACAACCGTCCCCTCGGGTCCGGTGATCATCTTGATGCACTCGTCGATCTTCTTGCCCTGCGTGGACTTGCCGTCCACCTTCACGATCTTGTCCCCCGCCAGCACCCCCGCGTTGAACGCGGGAGAGTCTTCCAGCGGCGACACGATGTACAGGTACCCGTCCTTCGTGTCCACCTGGCAGCCGATACCCGAGAACGAGCCGGTCATCGCCTTCTCGAACTCGGCGGCCTCGTCGGCCGGGATGTACTCCGCGTACGGATCGTCCAACGCCTCGAGCATCCCGTCGATCGCGCCCTTGGTCAGCTTGGCCTGATCGGGCTGCTCGACGTAGTTGGCGGAAACCATCCGCTCGACCTCGTCGATCACGTCGATGCTGCGGGTCTTCCCGCCCATCTGGGCCACGCCCTGCGCCACCACCACGCCGAGCAGGAACACCATCAACAGGCTGAGCACCATCAACCGCCGGGGCCCGACTGCGCCATTCGCCATGCGTTTCACTCCATTGAAAGACCCGCGACTGTAGGTTTCTCCTTGCCCCGGCACTCCCAACCCCGCACTCCGCACTACGATTCCCGGTGCCCCCCCCAAAAGAACGCGCCACGATCAAGGTGCAGACGGAACGCGCCGTCCTCGCCGCCGTCCGCCTGCCCGATTCGGTCTACGACCAGCGCAACCCGTTCGGGGAACTGCGCGCCTTGGCCGAGCAGGCCGGCGCCGTCGTCGTGGGCGAACTCGAGCAGCGGGCCTCCAAGGTCCGGGCCGCCACCTTCATGGGCAAGGGCAAGGTCGATGAACTCCGCGACCTCTGCCTCGCCCTCGACGCCCAGGTCGTCATCTTCGACCACGACCTTTCCCCGCGCCAGATCGCCAACATCGAGGAGGTCGTCGGCGTCAAGGGGACCAAGGTCATCGACCGCTCCGAACTCATCCTCGACATCTTCGCCGCCCGGGCCACCACCCACGAGGCCAAACTCCAGGTGGAACTCGCCCAGCTCCAGTACACCCTGCCCCGACTCCGCGCCATGTGGTCCCACCTCGAACGCATCACCGGCTCGGGCGGAGTGGGGGGGATCGGCACGCGCGGCCCCGGCGAGCAGCAACTCGAGATCGACCGCCGCCTCGCCCAGCGCAAGCGCCTCGACCTCGAGGCCGAGCTCGCCGGCATCTACGCCCGCAAGAAACGCACCGTGCAGGACCGCCGGCGCGACCACTTCACCGTCGGCCTCGTCGGCTACACCAACGCCGGCAAGAGCACCCTCTTCAACGCCCTCACCGAGGGCGGGGCCTACGCCGACGACCGCCTCTTCGCCACGCTCGTCACCCGCACCCGCGACTGGAACCTCGGCGGCGGGTTCACCGTCATGCTCTCCGACACCGTCGGCTTCGTCCGCGACCTGCCCCACCATCTCGTCGCCTCCTTCCGCGCCACCCTCGAAGAGGCCACCCACGCCGACGTGCTCCTGATGATGCTCGACGTCTCCGATCCCGCGGCCGACCTCCAGTACAACACCGTCGTCCGCACCCTCGACGAGCTCGAGAAGGAAGTCCGCGAGGCCGAGAAGCGCGACGGCACCCTCGCCGAGCAGAACCTCGACGGCGTGGGATGGACCCCGCCCAGGCGCATCCTCCTGCTCAACAAGGCCGACCGCCTGAAGGACAACCGCGACCTGCTCGTCTGGAAGCAGAAAGTCCCCGACGCCATCGTCATCTCCGCCATCGAACCCTCCCCCGACGGGCGCGGCCACGAGGAACTCCGCCAGCGCATTCTCGCCCTGGCCCAGCGCGACCTCATCGAGGCCGAGATCACCGTCCCCTCCGCCGACGGCAAGGCCCTGCAGCGCATCGAGAGCCGCGCCGAGGTCCTCGACCGCTCCTACGACGACTCGGGCACGACCGTGACCATGCGCGTCCGCATCGGCCGCCGCCAACTCGACATGCTCCGCTCCGGCTCCCGCCTGGCAAACGTCCGGGAACTCAACGGCAAGGCCGCGCCGAGGTGGCAGGCTCCCGTGGAGTGAAGTTCCCCGCCGCCGTCCCACGCCGCCGCGGGTTTTCAGGCCCCAACCCGTGCGGACAATCCGCTCCCACGCCCTCGAAGGGGTGGAAAACCCACCCCGGCGCGCCGATACTCATGGCCCCAACCGGACCCTTCCGGTCGGTTCTGGCCACCTTAGCTCAGCGGTAGAGCGATGCTTTCGTAAAGCATAGGTCCAGGGTTCAAATCCCTGAGGTGGCTCTTCCTCCACACGCCCGGGATGAGCGAAGGCTTTGCGCAGCGAATCCCGTGGATCTGACCCGCGTGTGCCCCCCACCAGTACAGTTCCCCGAATGCCCGACCACGCCGACATCGCGGTCATCGGCGCCGGCGCGGCCGGTCTCTTCGCCGCCATCTGGGCCGCCCGAACCCTTCGCGCCGCCGACTCCGACGCCTCCGTCGTCGCCTTCGACGGCGCCAAGACGCTCGGGGCCAAGATCCTCGTCGCGGGCGGCGGACGCTGCAACGTCACCCACCACGCCGTGGACGAGTCCGCCTACGCGAGCGGGGCGGGCTCATCCCGCAACGCCATCAAGAACGTCCTCCGGCGCTTCGACGTCCCGAAGACCATCGCGTTCTTCGAGGAGTTCGGCGTCACGCTCAAGCGTGAAGACACCGGCAAACTCTTTCCCACGACCGACGATGCCCACACCATCCTCGACGCCCTCCTTCTCGCCGCGCGCGAAGCCCGTGCCGAACTCGTGCACCCGTGGCGTGTGGATCGCGTCGAACGAATCGAGAACGGCTTCGCGATCCACCGCCAGCAGGGGAGCATGGGAGCACGGAAGCACGGGAGCGACGGGGAGGTCGTCATCGCCAACCGCCTGATCCTCGCCACAGGCGGCAAGGCCCTGCCGCGCAGCGGCTCCGACGGCCACGGCTACACGTTCGCCAAAGCCCTCGGCCACACGATCACCGACACCTTCCCCGCCCTCGTCCCCCTGATCCTCTCCGACGAGGGCTCGGGCCGGCTCATCAAAGACCTCTCCGGACTCACCCTCCCCGCCGCCATCGAACTCCACTCCGGCACGGGCAAAAAACTCGTGAGTTTCACCAACTCCACCCTCTGCACCCACTTCGGCCTCTCCGGCCCGGGCGTCCTCGACATCAGCCGCTACTACACCCACGCTCGGACCTCCGATCCGAGCGCGAGCCTCACCCTCAACTGGCTCCCCGGCATGACCCTCGAGTCCGCCGACGCCTTCCTCGCCGAGGCCCACAAGTCCACCGTCCTCCGCCGACTCGCCGAGAAACTCCCCGAGCGCCTCGCCCGCGCCCTCATCACCGCCGCGGCCATCGACCCCGCGGCCCAACTCGGCAACGTCAAACGCGACCTCCGGCGCGACCTCGCCCGCCGCCTCGTTGCCACGCCGCTCCCGGTCACCGGGGACCGCGGCTACACCTTCGCCGAGGTCACCGCCGGCGGCGTCCCCCTCTCCGAACTCCACCTCGACACCATGGAATCCCGCCTCTGCCCCAACCTGCACCTCTGCGGCGAGATCTGCGACGTTGACGGCCGCATCGGCGGGTTCAACTTCCAATGGGCCTGGGCCAGCGGCTTCACCGCAGGCACCGCCGCCGCCAACTCCCTCCAATAGACTCCCGCTCCCCCGCTCCCCCGCTCCCCCGCTCCCCAGCCCATGCCCCCCTGGCCCCATCCCGCCTGTCTCCCCGACGACCGCCTGCTCGCCCAGTGCACGGTCGGCACCGGGCGCACCGGCGGTCCGGGCGGCCAGAACCGCAACAAGGTCGAGACCCTCATCAAACTCCGCCACACCGCCACCGGCGTCGAGTCCCACGCGGGCGAGCGGCGCAGCCAGATGGAGAACAAGCGCGTCGCCCTCCGCCGCCTCCGCCTGAGCCTCGCCGTGGCCGCGAGAACTCGCGTGCCCGAGGGTCCCGTCGGCTCCGAACTCTGGCGCTCCCGCCGCCGCGAGCCCCCCAAGCACGCCACCGCCGGCTCGCCCCCCAAGTCCGCATGGGATTCCGGCGGCGAGGGCACGCTCGAGATTAACCCGGACCACCACGACTACCCCGCCATGCTCGCCGAAGCCCTCGACGTGCTGGCCGCGTCCGGATGGGACCCCAAGCCCGCCTCCCTCCGCCTGAACTGCTCGGCCAGCCAACTCGTCAAACTCATCAAGGAACATCCCCCGGCGTTCCTGATGGTCAACCAGCAGCGGGTGGCGTTCAACCTGCTGCCGCTCAAGTAGAACCTCCCTCCCGGCCCTTTCCCGCTACCCTCGTTCCATGCTCTACACGGTGTTGCGCTACGCCATCCCCCTCGCCGCGCTGCTGCTCGTCGGCCCGCTGGCGTGCCACTTCACCGCCTCGCTCACCGGCGTGGACGGCGGTGAGCAAGCCTCGCTCCTCCTGTCTTCCACGCCCTTCAAGGGCGTGATCGCCGGGTGCATCGCCTTCGCCCTCGCCCTTGTCCCCGGCGTGCTCGGCGCACGCCTCGTCGGCAACCGCTCCGGTCTCCTCTCCGCCGGACTCGTCCTCGCCTGGGCCGCATGGGGAACGGGCCGCAGCGACCTGATCCTCATGCGGGTGATGAACGGCGCCCTCACCGGCTCCCCCCTCGGCGCCCTCGCCCTCGAGGGCCTGCTCGTGGGCGTCCTCGGCGTGCTCACCGCGTGGGTCATCATGCGGATTCCCACCGCCGCCTCCGCCCTCCCCGAGTCCCGCGACCCGACCCACTCCCACCATCACCTCCCCAAGGAGCCGCGCGGCATCGTCGATTCCACTCTCCCCTTCGCCCTCATCACCGCCGCCATCGTCGGCGCGGCCGCCGTCTGGATCATCGCCCAGGAGACCCTCAAGGGGCAGACCTTCGCCGCCGCGGTGCTCGCCGGCGTCCTGGGCGCGGCCGGGGGCCGTATGGCCTCGCAGCGCGTCTCCGCCGTGGTCTTCGTCGCGGGCATCGCCATCCTCGCCGCCATCGGCCCGGCCATCGCCATGGGCATCCACAAGTCCCCCGAAGGCGCGGTCTTCGCGGCCCAGGCCGGCAAACTCTTCTTCCTCGCCCGCCCGCTCCCGCTCGACCTCCTCGCCGGCGCGTTTGTCGGCGTCCCCTTCGGCCTCGTCTGGGCCGGCTCCATGATCGACAAGCACCAGCCCGCGCCCGCCGCGGCCCGCCGCTGACAGACGGAGCCCCCCGTGCCTCACGCCCTCGTCATCGGCGGCACTGGAATGCTCCGGGGCGCGTCCCTCGAACTCGCCCGGCGCGGCCACGATGTCTCCGTGGTCGCCCGCTCCCACGCCCGCCTGAGCGAACTCGCCCACGCCGGCGCCTCGACGCGTGGACGCATCCACCCGACCCCCGCCGACTACACCGACACGCAGCCGTTCGCCGCAGCCCTGCGCACCGCGATGATCGCCCGCGGCCCCTTCGATCTGGCCGTCTGCTGGGTCCACTCCACCGCGCCGCAGGCCGTCGGCCTCATCGCCCGATTCATGGAGCGCGAGTCATCCGCGACCCCGCGCCGGCTCGTCCACATCCTCGGCTGCGAGGCCGATCATCCGGAAGACGCAATGCGGACACGCCCGATGATCGCGCCCACGCCCGGCGTCCAGGTCACCCGCGTCGTGCTCGGCTTCGTCGTCGAGGGCCAAGCCTCCCGCTGGCTCACCCACGAGGAAATCTGCGCGGGCGTCATCGAGGCGATCGACGCCGTCCCCGAGACACACACAATCGGACAAACCCGCCCATGGTCGATGCGTCCCTGATCAGAGCCCCGGCGGGCGCACATGCTCGCGGCTGGCAAACCGGTACGCACTCGCAAGCCCCAGCCCGATCCACAGCAGGTTGTTCATCGCCAGCACGCCCCGGCGCGTCGCCAGCCAGAGGTGATGCGAGAAATCGACCGGGCTGAAGGTCTCGCGAACCGCCAGCCACGTCGCCGGATACGCCGCGCCGAGGATCACCACCAGCGTCAGCGCCAGCGCCCACACCCCCAGCGCCGTCGTCCCCTTCTTCCCATTGGCCCCGGCAGCGCGAAGGGCCGAAAGCCCGACAATCACCCCGACCGGCCACGCTAGAAAATCCAGCCGATCCTTCACCGACGCGGCGATCGCCATCCACCCCGCAAAGCAGAACGCCGCCGCGACCAGCGCCCCCGTCGCCCCCGTCAGCAATGGCTCGGTAGCACGGGCATCCTGCCCGTGCTCTTTGCCGTCGGTAGGTGCCGACGCACAGAGCGCGGCCGACATCCCGCGCTCCCGGTCATGCCCAAACGCCGAGTGCATCCACCCAAGTTCCGGCACAGGCTCAATCGCACTGGTTCCCCCGGGCTTCTCCGAAGCGGCCCGGTACTCCCTCACCGACTCGAGATACCCCGTCATCCGCGCCTCAAACTCCGGCGTCACCTCCAGCCCCAGTTGCCCATACGCCGCCCGCACCTGCCCGATCGGGTCCGCGATCAAGTCCTCGTACCGCACCCGCACCACCCGATCCGCCGGCAGCGCCGCCGACTCGGCCAGGAACTTCTTCTCCGTCGCGTCATACTCCGCGATCACCCGCCGCCGAACCTCTTCGTCCCCCGGGTGCGGCTGCAGCAGGAACGGCGCATACCGCCGGTGCATCGCCACGTTCGACTTGAGCACCGCCCCCGCCTCGCGATGCAGGTGGATGAACTTCGCGTTCGGATACAACCGGCATAGTTCCGCCACGCGGGCCGTGTGGCTCGGCGTCTTGAACAGCAGCCCCCGCCCGGGATTCAGCCGCGCCAGTCTCCACGACACCGCCAGTTGCGCCCGCCGAAACCGATCGAGTTCCGCCTCCGTCAACCTCTCCAGCGAGTGGAACCGCGCGTAATAGTCCCAGCACCCCGGCAGCACCATCCGCCCCGGCATGGCGCACGCCGCGCTCAGGTTGCACACCCCGAAGTCATCCTCCGCCGGATACTCCGGCCCATACGCCACATCGTCCTGCGGCCGCTTCGACGACAGAAACGGCACCAGAAAGTACCGCAGGATCGTCCACGAGATCGCGAACCCCTGCGGGGCGAGCATCTGATACCACCGCGGCGTCGCCAGCCCCGGATCGCACGAGAGAAGGTAGTGCAGGTGCGTGGTGCCGGAGCGGTAGTAGCCGAGCACGAACAGCATGGGAGCATGGGAGCGTGGGAGCAGGGGAGCAGTGGGGGACACCCGCTCCCGCTCCCTTGCTCCCCTGCTCCCTTGCTCCCCTGCCCGTCCCGCCAGCGCCATCACCGCCCCAACCACCACCCGCTCCGGCAGCGTCACCGCCGTCCCGATGCACGAGGTAAACACCCCGCCCGCCACCCGGACCCAGTACCGCGCGGGAATCTTCCGCCACGCCCCATCCTGCGTCAGCAGCCGCCACCACGCATCCAGCGGCGCAAAGCCCATGAAGTGCGGGTAGGGAAGGGGGAGGATGCGGTCGAGGGGTTCGAGCACTGGGCAGAGGATAATGCAGGCCGAGGGGCAAAGCACACGGCAGGGCTTGCGCGGTATGGTTCAGTTCTCCGAGTCCTCACGCGTCGACGCCGTCGGTGGCAGTGTTGAGAGCACGCACCCCGCGCTCTCAGGTGCCCCGAACACGGACGCAGGAATGCCAATGCAGCCCTTCGCCAGAAGTTCGTCGAAGCGGAGCGATGTCCTCGCGAAGTAGCCGTTGACAGGCGATGCGGGAATATCGAGTTGAGCGGTGCGTTGCGAGAGCGCGTCGCCGAGAACACGCAGGTGATTCGCGACCTCGATCGGTCGAGATCGGTGCGCCGAAAGACCAGCGAAACTCACCCGAAGGCGATGCTCGTCTCGTGGAAGAGAAGCGAACACTTCTCGTGCTTCGGCCCGCCAGGAATCCGGGACAACGCAATACCCACCGTGATCGGGAATCAGCCAGCCCTTGGACATCGATCCAAGCAGTGCGCACCCGCCAGAAACGGTCAGCCGTACGAGATGGGGAGATGGAACGAACTGGTAGGCGGCGTCAATGATGGCGAGGCGTTGACCATTCCCGGTCCAGGTGGCGAGCATGTTGCATTCAACCGGGCTCAACGAGCCTCCCCAGGGCTTGAGCGGATCGCAGATGAGCAGCGCATCGTGCTGATTCAGCCGATCCGATTCGGGCAGTCCGTCGCGCGCCGAGTACGGATCAAATCGAACCCCGGTCGTGCGGGCGAGTTGCTCATACACCGGATACACATCCCCGGGTATCAGGACCGTCCTGTCATGTCGCGAGAGCAAGTCGAAGAGTGCGGACAGGCTCCGCCGCACGCCGTGGCTCACAAGCGTTCGCGAGCGCAACTCCTCTCCCAGTTGGAGCGCATCAAGCAACAGATCAACGAAATGGCAACGATGCGCGGCACGGGTACTTTGAGAAGGCTCTATCGGAGGAAACACGTCCGGCCACGCCGCCGGAAGGCTTCGATACAGATTGGTTTCGGCGAGATCGATCAGCGTCGGGTCGTCGTCCACGAGAGTTCTTCGGCGCAACTTGAGTTCCGTGTGGTCCATGCGTTCCGCTACCGGGAGAGCCGGGACAGTTCGAGTTTGCTCGATGGATCTTCGAGCGACGCGAAGCAAGCCCCGTCGGCCATCAAGTTCCAGGATCGAACCAGCCGGTGGGACCGTTCCCACCCCACCGAAGGCTCTGTGTACGCGGCTACACGCACTGGGGTGCCATCGAGGTCGCCCCCGAACACCGGACTTCCCCACGGCAGCCGATCGCGTTGAGTGAAGCCAAGACGCTCCAGGCACTCAACCGCCATCGACAGCGGTACTTGGTTGTTTTCGCAGTAAAGGTTGTACACGCTCGGAGCCCATGGGTTTTCCGAGAGCGAGGAGACATACAACTCCTTGAAGCAGACCTCGCCGAACCCTTCGCGGGCCATGCGGCACAAGTACTGTTCGACTCGCTCGGGTGAATCCACGCCGCCCCTCTGAAGCACGCAGATGGAGCGCAGCCCCAAACGCGGCGCCGTCTCCCGTGCCGCACTGGCCACCTTTGCGGCATCGACGCGAAGACCGAGGATCCGCTCATCCTCGGCCTCGTTGATTCCGTGGCGGCTGATTGCAAGTCGGGACAATCCGGCCTCCGACAAAGTTTCGAGACGTCTCCTTAACTCGGTTGGGTTGAGGTCGGCGAACTGTGAGCCGTTGGTAATTAGCAATACGCTGTCGAGCTGGGCGGCAAGGCAGCGAGTCAGGCGCTCAAGGGCATCCCATCCCATCAGGCCGGGTTCGCCGCCGCCGGTGATCACCGCGCGCGATGCGCCGCGTGCATGCGCCAGTTTCGCCCACGCTTCCCACGCCGACTCGTCGGCGGGCTCTTGGTGGGCCAGTTCGGAAACGCTTGCTTTGGAAAAGCAGAAGGCGCACCTTGCGTTGCAGGCCATGGCGATGGGGAGCACGGAGAGCGTCCGCGGTGCGCACTCCCGCCAGTCCGCGAGGCTGCTCGTCTTCAATGCGTAAGCCATCGCGGTCAGGTTCTCGTGCCGCATCGGACGGAAAGAACCCAATTCGGTGGCCAGGCCGAACTCTCTCAACGGAATCCAAGGGTGCGGCCATCGCCACCCGATGCCGGTCCCGGTGTGTGTGTTTGGCTCTGCCGCGCCGCGGCCGATTGGAAGCGTGCACCTCAATACGACGGGGCGATCACCCTGAACGCCAATGCGATCGATGAGTGCCCGGGTCTTTGCCAGAACGGACGCCAAGTCGTCGCCCTCTTTCATCATGTAGAAGCAGTCCGGATGGCGAGACTCCGGGATGAGTTCCTTGGAGTACCTCATCGCGTACCGGTCAAAGCCTCGCGTCCAGTTCGAGAGCGGCACGAAGGCGATAAAGCCGGCGTTTGGCATCGTGGTCGCAATGGTATGGAGTGTTCTCTTCATGCTCCATCTTTCAGCAGTGAATGAAAGCCATGCCGGCGTCGGCTACGCTTTGACAATGAGTGCTGTGACGCTGCTAGCGCAGGAATGCCGGTCGGTATCGCGCGATCCGAGAGCGGAGTCGTTGGCGTCAATTCGCTCAAAGGTTGAGAATGGCCAGCGCCTCACCATCGAAGACGGCGAGACCCTCTTCGCCACCCCCGACATCTGGTCCGTCTGCGAGATGGCCGACGCCGTCCGCCGCCGCCTGCACGGCAACACCGCCTACTACAACATCAACCGCCACCTGAACTACTCCAACGTCTGCGCCCTTTCCTGCAAGTTCTGCGAGTTCTATCGCAAGACCGACCAGCCCGGGTCCTACACCCGCGACATGGACTACGTCAAGGCCGAGGTCCGCACCGCCGTCGAGAACGGCGCCACTGAGATCCACTCCGTCGGCGGCCTCCACCCCACGCTCCCCTTCTCCTACTACACCGACCTCGTCTCCACCATCCGCGATGAGGCCAGACGGCTTGGCGCAGGGGGGGGCGAACTCCATGTCAAGGCCTTCACCGCCGTCGAGATCGTCCACCTCGCCCGAATCGCCAAGGTGTACAAGGGCGCGACGATCCAGGGCCCCGAGGGCCAGGCCGCGCGCCGCGAGGGCATCCGCTGGGTCCTCACCCGCCTCAAGGACGCCGGCCTCGGCTCCCTCCCCGGCGGCGGGGCCGAGGTCTTCGACGACCGTGTTCACGACGAGGCCTTCAAGGGCAAGATCCGCTCCGACGTCTGGCTCGACGTCCACCGCGTCGCCCACGAACTCGGCCTGAACACCAACGCCACCATCCTCTACGGCCACATCGAGCAACGCCGCGAGAGGCTCGTGCACATGGACATGCTCCGCAAGGTGCAGGATGAGGCTATCGCCAACGCGAGCAGGGGAGCAGAGGAGCAGGGGAGCAAGGGAGCGTTCGAGAATGGCGCATCTTGCTCCCATGCTCCCATGCTCCCATGCTCCGCTGCTTCCCCCCCCCCAACCCGCGGCCGCTTCCAAACCATCATCCCCCTCCCCTTCTTCCCCGACGGCTCCGAACTCGAGCGTCTCCCCGGCCCCGGCGGCCTGGAAAATCTCCGCACCCTCGCCATCGCCCGCCTCATGCTCGACAACTTCGCCCACGTCAAGGCCTTCTGGATCATGCAGACCCTTCCCATGGCCCAGCTCATGCTCCAGTGCGGCGCCGACGACCTCGACGGCACCGTGGTCTGGTACGACATCACCAAACTCCCCACGGCCGGCGCGGCCTCCCAGGACCGCTCGACCCACCAGGAAGTCACCGTCCGCACGCTCCAGAAAGCCTGCCGGGATGCCGGTTTCGTCCCCGTCGAGCGCGACACGCTGTACCGGCGCGTCGTCCGCGATCGGGCCGACGGCAGAAAGTGGAAAACCCTTGCCGCCCATGACCCGATTCAGATGGCAGGGGCGCCCCGCTCCGTCCCCGTTGATTTCCCATGATTCGAGCGACAAGCGACACGCTCGCAAGGGTCCGCAACCGCACCGACATCTCCCGCGTATGGAGTTTATGCGGGCCAGTTCTGGCCCATCGCGCTGGCTTTCTGCCCGTCCGTTGGGCGGCGATGCATGAACGTGGCAATATGTGTTCGAAACATCGCTCTTCTCCGCCCGAGTTCTCGGACGTGGTAGAGCGATCGTCGATGCGGGGAATCGGGTGCGAGTGCCCTCGGGCACCGAGCACGAAGGTGGTCCTACTGCACAGGAGTCGATGATGAAGAGCGAGAATCGAGCTTGGAAGGTGTCCCTCGGCGCGGCGGCGGTGTTCGCGTGTTGCGGTTTGGCCGGCGCACAGGTCGTGCAATCAACCGGCCCCGACGTCATCGTCGGCGACCTGCCCGACATTTCCAACAACGGTGCCAGCGGCCTCTATGACTCCGTCGCCGTCGGCACGACCTCGTGCAACCGCGGCAACACCCCGCTCAACTGGTTCACCGGCGGCACCGACAATCGCCACCCCGCCATCAGCCAGAACGTGTACCGCTACATGAACGGCCGCTTCGAGCAGATGGGCGAGGGCTGGCTCAAGCACGGCTTCACCGCCCTCCAAGGCTCGGTCTGCAACTCATACTTCGGCACCGCTCTCGGAGCCAATCCCCCGGGCACCCCCATGGGATGCAGCGCCACCGGCGGCACCACCCTGGGCATCGGCTGCTCCGACCCCTATTCCTCGGGGCTCAACAACGGCGGCGCCAACGGCATGGGGCCGAAGTGGCAGGTCAACGCCGCTACCGGTCTGTTTCCGTATCCCTACGCCGGCAGCTCCATGTCCGCCGCGCCGCGAATCCGTCTTGCCGACCTGAACCAGGGCGTGCAGGCCGGCGCCCGCTGGTTCATCGAGGGCCAGTACGTCGCCGGCGACGATGCCGCCGCCGTGACCAACAACCCGTTCACGCGCGTGCCCGCGGTCGCCCCGTACCAGAACAAGAACAACAACGCTTCATGGCGTGAGATCTCCTGGACCGCGGCGACGGGCACCGTGCCCAACGCCACGAACTTCACCGCCTCGCTCACCTCCGGCCAGGTCGTCCATCGCGAGCAGCCCGCCATCTACGCCTGGCAGGCCATCGACCCGACGGTCGTCATCAGCACCTTCGACGTGCCGAGCGACGGCCGGTTCATCCTCGCCTGCAAGGTCAGCGGCACCGGTCCATACACCTACGAGTATGCCCTGCACAACCTGAACTCCCACCGGTGCGGCGGCTCGTTCATCGTCCCGCTCCCCGGCACGCAGGCCGCGCTCACGGGCGTCGGCTACCACGACGTGGAGGCCGTCGGCGAGCCCAACGGCCCGACCAGCGAGACCAGCATGCCCGACGCGTCGTCCAATGACTGGGCCCTCTCCGGCGGCGATGCCGGCTCCACCAGCGTCTCATGGTCCGGCCCCAGCTATGCCGGCACGCCCCCGGTCTACACCATGGACCCCGTTGTCCAGTACAAGGTCGCCTCGTTCACCCCCGGCACCGGAAACGACCACAGCGCCAACGTCATCCGCTGGGGCACCATGTCCAACTTCCGCTTCACCTCCGAGGTTGCTCCCGCCAGCACCGGCTCCGTCGCCGCCGGCCTCTTCCGCCCCGGTCCCGGCAGCGCGATCGTCTTCACCAACATCCCCACCCCCGGCGGCGCGACCGTCGGCACCTTCACCGCCACCTGCTGCGTCGGCGGCGCGTGCTCCGTGGCCGCCCAGGCCGACTGCACAGGCTCCTGGGGCCTTCCCGGAACGACCTGCACGCCCGACCCCTGCGCCCTCGGTGCCTGCTGCAACACCGGCGTGTGCTCCATCTCGCTCAACGCGGCCTGCGATGGCGCGTGGACCGTCGGCGGCGCCTGCGACCCCAACCCCTGCCCGCCCCCCAGCGGCGCGTGCTGCGCCAACAACGTCTGCACTGTCATCGCCGCGTCGGAGTGCTCGTCCAACTACCTCGGCCACAACTCCTCCTGCACCGGGGCTCCCTGCCCGCAGGCCAACAACCCCTGCTCGGGCGCGTTCTGGATCGCCGCCGGCGTGCCCGTGACGGGCTCCACCGCCGTCGCCACCGCCGACGGCACCGCCTCCTGCGGCAGCTCCGCCGCCACCGCGGACGTCTGGTACAAGTACAAGCCCCAGACGGCCGCGACCGTCGGCTTCAACCTGTGCGGATCCAGCTACGACACCGTCGTGTCCGTCCACACGGGCGTCTGCGGGGCCCTCACGCAAGTCGCCTGCAACGACGACAACGCCTCCGGCAACAACGCCTGCGGCGGCGGGCTTTCCTCTGGCGTGAACTACACGGTTTCCGCGGGGGCCGTCGCCGCCGAAACCGTCTACTACATCCGCGTCTCCGGCTACAACGGCTCCACCGGCACCTACACCCTCACCGTCGTCGGCGGCGGGGGCGTCATCCCTCCCACCGGCCCCGCCAACGACAACTGCTCCGACGCGACCGCCGTCGCCACCGGCGCCAACCCCTTCTCCACCATCGGCGCCACGACCGACGGCCCCACCCACGCCGCCTGCAACTTCAACGCCAGCAACCAGATCACCAGCGACGTCTGGTTCACCCACACCGCCGCCGGCAACGGCGGCCTCAAGATCGACACCTGCGCCGGCGCGGGCTTCGACACCAAGATCGCCGTCTACTCCGGCTCCGCCTGCAACGTCACCGACGCCCGCCTCCTCGGCTGCAACGACGACGCCTCCTGCTCCCCCGGGCGCTCCGTTGTCAGCATCCCCGTCACCTCGGGCCAGTCCTACCTCATTCGCGTGGGCAGCGCGGCCGGCGCAACCGGCGCCGGAACGCTCTCCCTCACCGCCTGCCGGGCCGACTTCAACGGCGACGGCATCGCCGACGTGCAGGACATCTTCGACTACCTCAACGGGTGGCTCGCCGGCAGCCCCCGCGCCGACTTCAACCTCACCGGCGGCGTCACCGTCGATGACATCTTCGACATGATCAACGGCTGGTTCGGCGGCTGCTAGACCCGCCGAGCAACACCCCGATAGCCCAAGGCCTCGGATCGCGCGATCCGGGGCCTTTTTCGTTCCCGCTCGACATACGCTCCCCGCCTTGACCGCCACGCCCTCTCCCCAACCAGCCCCGAAGCACGACCCCTACGCCGCGCTGCGCGAGCCGAACTACCGCTACTTCATCTCCGGCTGGGTCCTCGCGAGCATGGGCCTGCAGATGCAGGGCGCCGCCCTGCTCTGGGAGATCTACCAGAAGACCGGCGATGCCCTCTCCCTGGGCTACGTCAGCCTCGCCCGCGCCCTCCCCGTCATCCTTCTCGCCCTCCCCGCGGGCCAGATCGTCGATCTCCTCGACCGCAAGCGGGTGCTCATCGCCACCCAGATCGCCTTCGCCGCGGCCAGCATCCTCCTCGCCGTCGGCTCCTTCCACGACGTCAGCGTGTGGTGGATGTACGTGCTGGTCTCGCTCACCGGATGCGCCCGCGTCTTCAATGGCCCCAGCCGCTCGAGCCTCCTCCCCCAGATCGTCCGCCCGGAGAACTTCCACAACGCCGTCACCTGGAACTCCAACATGTTCCAGGTCTCCGCGATCTCCGGGCCGATCGTCGCCGGCGGGCTCATCGCCCTCACCGCGGGCAGGGGCATGGGCACGCCCGACGCCAGCGGTGTCGCCCACGGCGTCGCCTGGCCCGTGTACGCCATCACCGCGGCGACCTGCGTGGTGTTCGCTTTCACCTGCTCCTTCGTCCGCCCCCGCCACCGCCGGCAGGGCATGCACGGGCGAATCATCGACGCCATCCGTCCGAGCGTGATGCTCCCGGGCATGCTCGAGGGCGCTCGCTATGTCTGGCGCGAAAAGACCGTGCTGGGCGCAATCGCTCTGGACCTCATGGCCGTCCTTCTTGGCGGCGCAACCGCGTTGCTCCCTGTCTACGCCAAGGACATCCTCCACGTCGGTCCCGCGGGCTATGGTGCGCTCAAGTCCGCCCAGTATGTCGGCGCGCTCGTCATGACCCTGCACCTCGCCCATCGGCCCCCCTTCCGGCGGGCCGGCCGCACCCTCCTGCTCAGCGTCGCAGGCTTTGGCCTCTTCACAATCTGCTTCGGCCTGGCGACGAACTTCTACGTCGCCCTCGCCATGCTCTTCATCCTCGGCGCCCTCGACGGCATTAGCGTCGTGATCCGCCACGTCCTCGTCAGCGTCCGTACTCCAGACCGCCTCCGCGGGCGCGTGAGCGCCGTCAACAGCGTCTTCATCGAGTCCAGCAACGAACTCGGCGGCTTCGAGTCCGGCGCGCTCGCCAAGATCGCCGGCACCTGGCTCGGCGTCGTCGGCGGAACCGTCTTCAGCGTCGTCTCCGGCGGCGTCGGCACGCTCCTGGTCGTCGCGGGCGTCGCCGTGTGGCTCCCCGCCCTGCGACGCCTGGGCGCCCTCGACCTGCCCAAGTCCGAGGTCGAGGAGGCCGCCGAGGAGGAGGAGGCCGCCCGCTCCTCCGTCTGACCGCCGCCCGGGGGCCGAGTCGTGTAGACTGCCCCGATGGCTGCCCACCTCTCCGACGACACTCCGGCCAATCCCCACGCCATCCACGCGTTGATGTCAGGCCTCATCGACTACGCCGGCCTGTTCCCTCCCGCCAAACTCCCCATGGCCGCGGCCGTAGCCAACTACGCCAAGTACCTCGCCTCCCCCGACGCCTGGATGCTCGGCCGGTTCATCCTCCCCGTCTCCCGCCTGGAAGAGTTCCGCACCGCCGCCGCCCATCTGCTCCCGAAGCGCCTCATCGACGAGGACCCGGTGAACTCCCCCTGGCCCATCTCCGCCATCGCCGACGGCGACCTCGACGAAGACCTCGACTCCATCTTCGCCTTCAACCACGAGCACTCGCAAGCCGCGAGTGGCCTCGCCATCATCGACGCCATCGAGATCAAGGTCCCCGCCACCAGCGAGACCGACCCCGCGCCGAGCATCCCGTTCATCGAGCACGCCCTCGAGATCATGGCCGAGGGCGTGTACCCGTTCTTCGAACTCGGGGTACCCCGACACTCCGTGGCGGGTTCGGCCGGGGTACCCCGACACTCCGTGGCGGGTGCTTCCACCGACCTCCGAGGCGCCATCGCCGCCCTCTCCGGCGCCGACGCGGCCGCCAAACTCCGCACCGGCGGCATCACCCCGGACGCGATCCCTTCGCCTCTCGCCGTCGCCGAGTTCATCGTCGCCTGCGCCCAGGCCGACGTCCCCTTCAAGGCCACAGCCGGCCTCCACCACGCCGTCCGCAGCGAGTTCGACCTCACCTACGAGCAGGGCTTCCCCCGCGCCGTCATGCACGGCTTCCTCAACGTCTTTGTCGCCGCGGCGATGGTCAACGAGTTCCGCCTCCACGCCGAAGACGCCGCGAAGATCCTCGAAGAAACCGACCCAAAGGCCTTCGCCATCACCGAAAACACGATCACCTGGGGCCCCGGAACGCTCGACGTCGAGCAACTCGAAAACGCCCGCGACATGTTCGCCCTCTCCTACGGCTCCTGCTCCTTCGAGGAACCCGTTCAGGAACTCAGGGCCTTGCATCTGATCTGAACTGGATCGCTCTTCTCCGCGGCCTCTGCGCCTCTGAGGTGACTTCCTGCCGGATGCGGTGAACCCCTACCGCTGCATCATCGCCGCCACCATCACGATCACCCCCACGATCGCCAAGCACATGAGCACAAACAGCGTGATCTTCACCGCGCTGTACGGCCGCCGCCCCACAACCTCCCCAGTCCGCGCGTTCACCATGAACCGGTACACCCTCTCGTTGAACCGGTACGCGCTCAGCCACACCGGAAGAAGCAGGTGCTTGAACGTGATCCGGTCGTAGCGAGTCCGCGTCGAGCCGATCCGCTGCTCGTCCCC
>CALMPG010000141.1 GCA_937871915.1 uncultured Phycisphaerales bacterium | reverse complement strand
ACTTGTGCTGCCCGCCCAACTTCCCCTTCTTGAGCAGCCACGCGTGAAACGCCCCCACCGGCAGCACCGTGATCGTCGGCTCCACCATCCCAAGCCCATCCGTCCGCTTGGTCGTGTAATCCACGTTCTGCGCCTTGAGCGCCCCATCAAACGCATCCCGGAACACCGTCTCCCATGCTCCCCCGCTCCCACGCTCCCCGGCTCCGCCCCCCTTGCCCTCAACCTCCACCGCGAGCTCCAGCCCCGCCCGCCTCCCCTCCCCCGGAGCCCCCGGCGCGGCGGTGAACGCCCCCCCCCCCCCCCCCGCCGCCCGCGCCGCCGCCTCCCCCGCGTTCTCGATGTGCTCCACGATCAGGTTCTCCCCGAACGCATTGATGAAGTGCCGATGCCGCCCCACAATCCGCATCCGGCACGGCCCCTCGCCTCCCGTGCCACCGATCGCCGCTCTGGGCGATCGGTGCTGCCCGTCCAACCCGCGCGGCACCGTCTCAAACTCCACCACATCCCCGATCACGTACCTCCACAACCCCGCGCACGTGCTCATCACCACCACATACTTCTGCCCCCTCTCCACCTCCCAGCACGAAAACGCCCGCGCGCTCGGCGAGTCGATCTCCCCCAGCGGCACGAACTCATAGAAGTTCCCGATATCGCTCAGCAGGCGCAGTCCCGGATCCCCCCGCACATCCTGCATCGCAATAAACCCCTCGCTCGCCGGATACAACTCCAGTCGCCAAGGAATGTCTCCGCCCTGGTGGCCCGGCTCTCCACAGCCGGGCTTCCCCGAAAACAACTGCCGCACCCGCGGCTCGAACGGCCCGTACTTCACCCCCCCATGCACGAACAGCGTCAGGTTCGGCCACACATCGCGCACGCACGACACATCCCTCCCCCGCTCGCGCGCCAGCCCGATCACCCGCTCGAACAATACGTTCGCCCACGACGGCATCCCGCTGATCATCCGAATATCGCGATCGATGCACCGCTTCGCCATCGCCTCGATCTTGCTCGGCCAGTGCCCCATCACCGCCACCTCCGGCCCCGGCTCGTAGATGGCGCTCAGCGGCCACCGGATCAGCGGCGCCACCAGCCCCGATAGGTCCCCCGTCCGCACCCCATGCTCGTTGGTCGCCAGGTCCGTCGAGCCCCCCAGAAACAGACACTTCCCCCCCATCAGCCGCGTCACATCCACCCCGAACCGCTGCGCGTTGGCGAAAATATCCAGCGCGGCCAGAAAGTTCGACCGCAGCATCTCCTTCGAGACGGGAATGAACTTGTCCCCCGCCGTCGTCCCCGACGTCTGTGCAAAGTCCATCACTTTCCCGCGCCACAGCACATCGCTCTCTCCCCCCTCCCGCATCCGCGCGATCTGGTCCTTGAACGCGTACCAGTCCGCGACCGGCGTGCTCGCCCGATACGCCCCCACGATTTCGCCGTCGCCCAGTTCCGCGATCCGCCCAAAGTCGTGCCCGCGCCCGAACTCCGTCCCCGCCGCAGCACGCAGCAACGTCCGCAACTGCCCCACCTGCACCCGGGCCGTGTTCCCCGTCCAATACCCCGTGTCGTTCAACCGCCGCACCCGCCGCGCCACCCGCGCCCGCAGCCCAACCCCCACCAGCGAAGTCCAACGCAGCCCCCCCGGCTGCAAAGAGCCTCTCGCGTAAGCGAGAGGTGTTGTTCCGCGTCCATCCATGTTCATCCGTGGCTACTTCTGCCCCTCCAACCCCCCCGCGAACTCCAGCATCGCCGCCGCAAACTCCTCCGGCCTCTCCACCATCGGCACGTGCCCGCAGTTGTCGAACCACACCAGCCGCGACGCCGGGATCGCCTTGTTGAACCCCACCGCCGCCTCCGGCGGCGTCACCACGTCCTGCTTCCCCCACACCAAGAGCGTTGGCACCCGGATCTCCCGCATCCGATCCCGCAAATGGTCCTTGCGCGCCGACCGCGACAACTTGATCATTGCGCGCGCCCCGCCCCGATCCGAGAGCTCCTTGTGCGCCCGATCCAGGTCCGCCTCCCGCATGTGCGTCTGATCGAAAAACAACTCCCCGATCTTCCGCGACAGCCACTCCCGGCTCGGCCGGATCTGGATGTCCGACACCATCGACTTTTCCAGGATCCCGCTCGCCCCCGCCAGCACCAGCCCCCGCACCAGCCCCGGCTGCTCGATCGCCAGGCGAGTCGCCACATGCCCGCCGAACGAGTTCCCCACCAGCACCGCCGGCTCCCGCAGATACTCCCGCAGGAACCGCTCCGTCAGCGCCGTCGCCCCGTGGATCGAGCAATGCTCCCCGCGCAGCCGCAGCAGCGGCAACTCAAACCGCACGCACCGCACCCTCCCCCGCACCCGCGCGGCCACATCCTCCCAATGCTCGTTCAACCCCACCAGCCCGTGCAAGAACACGAACGGCACCCCCCGCCCGGAATCCACCACGCTCGCCGCCAGCCCCCCCGAGTCCGCGATCGCCCACGACGAAATCCGCTCCGCCGCGCCGTTGAGCGCTGCCGTTTCATTCAATCCCGAGTTGGAGGTCAATGTCGCCACGGGTGGAAGGGAGAGTGCGGTCCTCAGATGCGGATAGTACCGCAAAGGACACGTTCGCGCCTCCCACAACCCGGACAAACCCCTTCACACGCCCGTCCCCGCTTCCACCCCTTCCGCCACCCGCCCATCCACCAGCCGCACCACCCGATCCGCCCTCGCCGCCACCCGCGCATCGTGCGTCACCATCACGATCGTCCGCTTCGCCGCGTTCGCCTGTCCCGGCGCCGACCCCCCCCGCGCCCGCGCCACCGAATCCAGGATCGACTCCCCCGTCTTCTGATCCAGATTCCCCGTCGGCTCATCCGCCAGCAGAATCGGCGGATCATTGATGAGCGCCCGCGCGATCGCCGTCCGCTGCCGCTCCCCGCCCGAAAGCTCCGCCGGCCGGTGCTCCAGCCGGTGCCCCAGCCCGAACGACTCGAGGATCATCCTCGCCTGCCCCATCAACTCCCCGCGCTTGCGCATGAACCCCAGCCGCCCCCACCGCTGCATCGCCGGCAGCAGCGCGTTCTCCACCACCGTGAGTTCCGGCAGCAGGTGGTAGAACTGGAACACAAACCCCACCGACCGGTTCCGGTACGTGTCCAGTTGCGATACCGACATCCTCGTCAGGTCCTGCCCGCGAAACTCCACCCGCGTCGCGGCCGGCTTCTCGCTGGGCAAAATCCCCGCCACGCTCCCGCCGCACTCCGGACACACCTCCGCCTTCAACCCCGTCAGGTCGTACGCGCACTTCGGGCACGCCGTCCGCCGCACGATCCGGTCCGCCCGGTCCAGCCCGCCCAGAATGTGCATGAGCGTGCTCTTCCCGCTCCCCGATGCCCCCAGAATCGCCACCCACTCCCCCTCCCTCACGCTCATCGAAACCCCATGCAGCACCGGAACATCCACCCGCCCCAACCGGTACGTTTTGTACACCCCCGAGCACGAGAGAATCACGCCGCCCGCACCCATCGCGCCCGTCCCATCCACAGCCACACTTGTCCTCACCGTTCCAGCCATGTTGCCTTTCACTGGGCACTGGGCACTGACCACTACTCAAACCGCAACGCTCTCACCGGATCCATGTTCGCCGCCCGCACCGCCGGCACCAGCGCCCCCATCAGGCTCAGGAACACCGCGCTCGCCCCCACGATCGCCGCCTTGTCCGCCCGCACCTTGTTCGGAATCTCCGGCAGGTAGTACACGCTCGGGTCCCACATCTGGATCCCCGCCACCTGCCCCAGCCACTCGTGGATCGGGTTGATGTTCCACACGATCGCGCACCCAGCCGCGAGCCCCAGCACCGCCCCCACCAGCCCGATCGTCGCCCCATACCGCAGCCAGATCCACGCCACCCCGCCGCGCGAGCACCCCACCGACCGCAGGATCCCGATGTCCTTGGTCTTCTCGTTCACCATCGACCAGAAGATCGCCAGGATCAGCACCGTGCACACCAGCGAAATGAGCAGCAGCAGCATGAGCACCGTGACGGTCTCCTTCTGCACCTGCCCGATGAACACCGCGAAACTCCGCTCCCAGGTCGTGATTCCCCGCGAGGTCCGCATCTGGTCCCCCGACGGCACGTGCCCCTCGTGGGCCCGGGCAAAGCCCTCGTAGATCCCCTCCACCCGGTCGCGCAGCTCCTCCGACGCCACCCCGCTCTTGGCCCGCACCAGCACCGTCGTCACCTTCGCCGGCTCCACCCGCACCACCTTCGCCTCCGCCGGACGCTCGCTGCCATCCTCCCCCTCGATCGCGTACGGGTTCACCGGCCCCGCCCCGAGCACCTCCCCCGCCTCCATCTTCAGCAGCTTCTGCAGCACGCTCAGATGCACCAGCATCGTGCTCTTGTCCGTCTCGAAGAACCCGCTCCGAAACTCGTTCGCCACCGGCAACTTCAGCGATCGCGTGGCGATATCCCGCCCGTTCCTGTCCATCGGCAGCACCGTGATCATGATGCTCCGCGACGGCAGGAACGCCGACGACCACACGTTCTGCCCGTCGCTCCGGCGCGACGCCGCGAACTCCGGAGCCTTGTACCACCCGCCCGGCTGCCGCTGGCTGAACCCGCCCAGTTCGATCCCCGGCACCGCCGCCGCTCGGTCCTCCCCCGTCCGCGGATCCCGCACCATCAGCCGCTTCCCGTCCTCGTACATCTGCTCCCACGACCGGAACGACCCCGGCGGCGGCGCCTCCACCGGCCGCCCGTCCAGCGACTTCGTCACCCGAAACGTGTCCTCCATTTCCCGCCACCAGTTCGGATTCAGGCGCGGATCCTGGGCCCTCGCATCCTTCCGCACCGCCCGGCCCAGCGGCCGCCACCAGATCGACTCCTCGAAGTTCCCGATCTTCGCGTACCGCCCATCCACCCCCTGGATCGTCGCCGCCACCGCCCGATCGTCCGGCAGGCTCACCATCCCGTACGTCCGGATCACCGGCGCGGCCCCGGCCACCATCGGGTCCTTCTCCAGCCGCGAGATCAAATCCTCGTAATACCCGAACCCCACCGTCGGCCACGTGATGCTGACATCCCCCTCCATCTTCCGCCCGATGTCCTTGAACACATCCAGAAACCCCCCCATGATCGACCACACCACCAGCGTGATCATGCAGCACAGCGCCACCGAGACCATCGCCAGCCACGGCATGATCTTGCTGGTCAGATAGCGGCGTGTGAGGAGTGATTGGTACACGGGGGAGAGACTAGGGCATGCGGCCCGGACGAGCGATGCTCCGAGAGCGATTCCACCCGATCGAGGGCGGGGTGACGATCGGAAATACCCGCCGCATCCGCGATCGGTTCGGGCACCGACCCAATCGGCGCGCGATTCCTATCATTCCGGATGGTCATCGACGCCATCCGGGAGTTCTTGGTTCAGGAGCCGTTCCGCCCGTTCCGCGTGCGCGCCAGCAGCGGCAAGTCGTATGTCGTCCACAACCCGGACATGATCGTGCTCCTCAAATCGTGGGTGTTCATCGCCGCGCCGAACTCCGACAAGTTTGCGTCCGTGCCATACCTCCACATCGCGTCCGTTGAGTCCGCCACAAACGGCCACGGCAAGAACCGCCCGAAGCGCAGGCCGAAATCGTGAGCCCCGACCCCATGCTCCGCATCGGCCCCCTCCACCTCCCCTCAAACCTCCTCCTCGCCCCCATCGCGGGCTACTGCGATCTCGCCTTCCGAACCATCTGCCGCGAGTATGGCGGCCTCGGCCTCGCCTGCACCGACCTCCTCTCCCCCCAGGGCCTCCTGCGCGGCACAGCCACCTCCCTCGATCTCGCCCAAACCAACGCCTTCGACAAGCCCATCGGCATGCAGCTCTACGGCGGCGACCCCGCCATCATGGCCGACGGCGCCCGCTGGGCCCGCGACCACGGCGCCTCCGTCATCGACATCAACATGGGCTGCCCCGTGGACAAGGTCACCAAGAAAGACGGCGGCTCCAAACTCCTCTGCATCCCCGACACCGCCGAGCGCGTCGTCGAGGCCGTCATGTCCGCCGTCGGAGACACCACCCCCGTCACCGCCAAGATGCGCCTCGGCTGGTTCGACGATGCCCCCGTCGCCGAGCGGCTCGCCCCGCGCCTCGTCCGCGCCGGCGCCCGCATGATCACCATCCACGGCCGCACCACCCAGCAGAAGTTCCAGGGCGTCGTCAACCTCGAAGGCATCCGGCGCGTCGTCGAGGCCGTCAAGTCCGCCCATCCGAGCACCCCCGTCATCGGCAACGGCGACGTCACCGAGCCCCGCCACGTCACCGAGATGATCGCCCGCACCGGCTGCGACGGCGTCATGATCGGCCGCGGCGCCCTCTCCACCCCCTGGCTCTTCCGCGATGCCTTCGCCCTGCAAACCACCGGACTCGTCCCCGACGCCCCCACCCGCGACGACATCCTCGCCACCATCCGCCGCTACTTCGACCTCATGCGCGAGTTCCGCGACGACCGCTACGCCATGTTCCAGATCCGCCGCCGAATCTCCTGGTTCGCCAAGCACCTCGGCGCCTCCAAGTCCCTCCGCGAGGCCGTCCGCACATCCCCCGAACCCGGGGACATCTACGCCGCCCTCGACGCCTTCGCCCGCACCCCGATCCGCAACTTCCCCTCCCACGACCCCTCCGAGCCCGCCGACCCCGACGGCTCCGCAAATGATCGCCCCGCCCCGAACGCCGACCTCCTCCCCGCGTAAAACCTGCCGACTACCCGTCCCACAGCCCCGCGGCTGGACGGCCTTCCCGTCCTTTTCCGATGTCCCATTCCCGCCCGATCCCGGGCGGCCACAAGACCCAACCACACACATCCGTCCCCTTTGGAGCGAAAGACCCATGCTGACTCGAAGCCACCATGCCCGAATTCTGGCCGTCGCGGCCCTCGCCCTCGCGCCCGCGGTGCTGGCCCAGGAGCCACACAAGCCCACCGCCGCGACAACGGCCACCATGAATCCCCCCCACCCCCCCCCCGCCCCCCCCCCCCCCCCCCCCCCCCCCCCCCGCCCCCCCCCCCCCCCCCCCCCCGCCCCCCCCCCCCCCCCCCCCCCCCCCCCGCCCCCCCCCCCCCCGCCCCCCGCGGCGACGCCCCGGGCCCCCACACACCCCCCCCGCCGGGACCGCGCCCCCCATGAATCCCGCCCCCCCCCCCGCCGCGCCCGCCCCCACCATCCAGCCCGTCCCGGCCCAGCCCCACGCCCTCCCCGAGGCCCTGAAACTCGACGCCACCAAGTTCGACTGGGGTGACATCTCCGACACCGAGCCCGTCGAGCATGCCTTCAACTTCACCAACATCTCCGACAAGGAGATCACCATCGCCGTCGCCGCCTCCTGCGGCTGCACCGTCCCCACCCTCGAAAAGACCACCTACAAGCCCGGCGAGAGCGGCCACGTCACCGCCCGCTTCGACCCCCACTCCCGCCAGGGCAACCAATCCAAGACCCTCACCTTCACCGTCACCAATCCCCAGGGCGTCTTCTCCCAGCAGATCGCCACCCTCACCGCCAACGTCAAGGCCCTCGTCACCTTCGACCCGCCCAAGATGTTCCTCAGCGAGGTCGACCACAGCTCCGGCCAGAAGACCAAACTCACCATCAAGGGCCGCAAGGCCGGCTTCACCGTGAACTCCGTCACCCCCAACTCCGAGCACATCAAGGCCACCATCGGCGAGCCCTCCACCGTCGAGGAAAACGGCGAGAAACTCACCCTCGTCCCCATCGAGCTCGACGTCGGCAAGGGCGCCCCCATCGGCACCCTCCAGGCCCAGCTCGACATCAAGACCAACGACGAGCGCGCCAAACTCCAGCCCTACTTCCTCGGCGCCGACGTCGTCGGCGACATCAAGGCCTCCCCGGCCCAGGCCGTCCTGCGCGTCAACGACCCCTCCACCCCCTTCTCCACAACCGTCCGCCTCGACTCCCGCTCCGGCTCCGCATTCAACATCCTCAGCATCGAGACCGACGCTCGCAAGGAAATGCAGGTCGTCACCGACGTCGTCAAGAACCCCGATACCTCCGCCTTCACCATCACCATCTCCGGCGTCACCCCCGCCGAGGCCGGAATGGTCCAGTCCTTCCTCACCGTCTCCACCGACGCACGCGGCGGCGAAACCCTCCGCATCCCCTTCACCGCCGTCATCCGCAAACTCGCCCAGAACGTCCCCCAGCCCATGCCCCAGCCCAACCGCCTCGCCCCCTCCGTCGTCCCCGTCAAGAAGGACGACGGCCGGCACTAGGCCGCCAACCCCCCGACCTTTCTTCCCGAATCCGCCCCCGACGATCGCCGCCCGGCCCACCGCCGACCGCCCGATCGTCGGGGGCGGTTCTCCAACACCCACACCCGGGATGAGCGAAGGCTCGGCGGAGCGAATCCCGCGGATTCCGCTCACGCATCCCAGGAGTCTCCCATGCCCTGCTCCTGCAACTCCATCCTCACCCAGGCCCTCATCATCTCCGCCCTCGGCGCCGCCCTCGGCATCGCCGACTCCTTCGCACGCCCGGTGACGCTCACGCGCGAAGCCCCCCCCCCCCCCGGGAGCCCCACCCCCCCCCGCGCCGCCCCCCCCCCCCCCCCCCCCCCCCCCCCCCCCCCGCGACCCCCCCCCCCCCCTTCTCCCCC
>CALMPG010000140.1 GCA_937871915.1 uncultured Phycisphaerales bacterium | reverse complement strand
AACACCGGCAACCCCTGGGCCGCCCTCTGGCAAATCGCCCACATCGACATCGGCCCCAAAGCCACCTCCGCCGACGATTCGTCCTGAAACCCCGAGAGCGGCGAACCATTCCCACCACGATCGTGCCACGATCCGCCGCCATGACGCGTGGAGCGAGTTAGCACAAGGGCCGTCACACCCCCGGCATCGCCATGCGCGAACCAAGCCCGGCGGGTCGTGCCAGCCGTCAACGAAATCGCTCCAATCGCAACCACGGGCCCATCAGACCCGAGGTTGCCTGTTGGTTCCTTGGCTCTGCGGAGGTGCCGGGGGCGGAGCCCCGGAATTCGCCGTCCCCAAAGCACACCGAAAACATGAAACTTGCCCAACCCCCCCGACACCCGAACGATCCCCCATATGCCCCACGACCCCGCGCACAACAAAGCCCCAATGCACCTCGACACCCAGGTCATCCACGCCGGCCAGAAGCCCGAGCCCATCACCGGCGCGGTCATGCCCCCGATCTTCACCACCTCCACCTACGCCCAAAAATCCCCCGGCGAGCACTCCGGCTTCGAGTACAGCCGCTCCCACAACCCGACCCGCTACGCCCTCGAGCGCATGCTCGCCCGCCTCGAAGGCTCCAAAATCACCGAAGGACAGGACGCCTCCTTCGGCGGGTTCGCCTTCTCTTCCGGCCTGGCCGCGATGGACTGCGTCTGCGAGATGCTCACCGCCGGCGATGAGGTCGTCTGCATGGACGATGTCTACGGCGGCACCTTCCGCCAGTTCACCCGCGTCCGCGAACGCTCCCAGGGCCTTAAACTCAAGTACGTCGATCTCACCGACCTCAAGCAGGCCGCCGCGGCGATCACCGACAAGACCCGCCTCATCTGGGTCGAGACGCCGACCAACCCGACGCTCAAGATCGTCGATCTCGCCGGCGTCGCGGCCATCGCCCGCACCCAGGCCCCCAAGGCGCTTCTCGTCTGCGACAACACCTTCGCCTCCCCGATCAACCAGCGGCCCTTGGAGCACGGCTTCGACATCGTCCACCACTCGGCCACCAAGTACCTCGGCGGCCACAGCGACGTGGTCGGCGGCATGCTCGCCACCGCAAACGCCGAACTCGCCGCCAGGATCCGCTTCCACCAGAACGCCGTCGGCGCCGTCATGGGCCCCTTCGACGCCTACCTCGTCCTGCGCGGCATCAAGACCCTCGCCCTCCGCATGGCCCGCCACAACCAGAGCGCCCTCCGCATCGCGCAGTGGCTCGAGTCCCAGCCCGGCGTCGAGAGAGTGGTCTATCCGGGGCTCCCGTCCCACCCGCAGCACGCCCTGGCGATGCGGCAGATGTCGGGCCACTCGGGCATGATCACGCTCTTCGTCGAGGGCGGCCTGAACGAGTCGCGCCGCTTCCTCGAGAACCTGCGGCTGTTCACGCTCGCCGAGTCGCTCGGGGGAGTTGAGTCGCTCGTGGAGCATCCCGCGATCATGACGCACGCGAGCATCCCGCCCGACCAGCGGGCCGCCCTGGGCATCTCCGACACGCTCATCCGCCTGTCCGTCGGGATCGAGAATCCCGACGACCTGATCGCGGACCTCAATCACGCGCTCGCCGCCGCGACGGGCTCCAACGCCCGCGTGGCGGGCGTCAAGGCTTGACCGACGGGGCGGGCGGGGGCACCGCCGGGGGCGAACCCGGGGCGCCCGCGCCCTCCGCGGGCTTGGGCGGCTCCTTGAGCAGGTCGGACATGAGCGAGTTGATCGATCGCACCTTCCAATCGGCCGGGGCAAAGGCATAGGGAGCCCACGCGCCGTTGAGCTCGGACGCCTCCTTGCGGAGGGCCTCCAGCGTGCCCACCGCGGGCGCCGCCGGAGCCGGAGCGGGCTCGCCGGGCTTGGCCTCGGGCGGAGGAGGCGGAGGGGGGGGCGCGGCCAAGGACTCATCGACATCGGCGTGGAGCGTCCACCACGCCTTGGCCTCCTTGGAGACCGACTTCACGTTCACGATCAGACCGTCGAACGTCCGCACGACGATGGTGGGACCGGGCGTGATGTCCGTCGTCGGCGGAGCATCGGGCTTCGCGCCGGGTGGGGGGGCCGGCGGCTGCATCGACGCGCCGGGGGCGACGTCCTGGAACGCAAGGCCCGTGAGCGTGGAGGCGATGGTCTCGCCCACGCCGGGATCCTTGAGCTCGCGCCCGGCGGGAATATCGCGGACGGAGAATGGGTCGGCCTGCTTGTCGCGGGAGACGGTCACGGTGGAACCGTCGGGGTGGGTGATGACAACACTCTTGATGCGATCCCGCTGGATATCGGCGAAGCGGGACTCGAGCCAGCCGATCGGGTCGCGCGGCACCTCGACTTGTCCGGAGGCGAGCCATGTGGTCTTGTCGCCGGACGCGCGGACGTACATCTGGGGCGTGGTCGTGCCACCCAC
The DNA here is from genome assembly GCA_937871915.1 of uncultured Phycisphaerales bacterium. Lineage (GTDB taxonomy): Bacteria > Planctomycetota > Phycisphaerae > Phycisphaerales > UBA1924 > UBA4658. The sequence goes on along the minus strand of CALMPG010000140.1, from coordinate 25,297 downwards.
GCCGGGGCCGGAGTACTTGGGGTTGCCAAGGATGGCCGCGGCGAGGGGCTTGCCGCTCGCGTCCTTGAGCGTGACCAGCGCGGACTGCGGGACCGGCTTGTCGGCCGAGTCCGGGGGCGGGGCGATCGGGTCCTCGACGCCGAGCTTGGCGTACTGGTCCGGGCGCGAGGTCTTCTGCTCGACGAGGCGGAGTTGGGAGAGGCCGACGATGACGGCGCGGACCGTGTCGAGCTTGGCGGGGTAGTTGGCCTTCTCCACGACGCGCCACACCCCCGCGGCGTCTTGGTCCTTCTTGATGGTGAACTCCATCGGGGCCCGCTTGACGGTGATCTGCGCGATGGATTCGGCCTTGGCGGTCAGGTCCGGGAAGAGAAGGGCGTTGGACGCCCCGGAGGCTGGGGAGTTGGTGGTGTTCGCGACCGGGCGCGTGGCGAAGTAGGCCGCGCCGAGTCCGGCGGCGGCGAGGATGGCGAGGGTGGTGAGAGCCTTTGGGTTCATGGACTGAAAATCCGAAGGGGCGGATGGGGGAGATGAGCGGGGAGGGCCCTGTGGCCCCCGCGTCATCGCGGGGGCTCTGTGTGGATCAGCCCTTGCTGGCGGTCTGCCGATCGGCGGCGCGCCGGCTGGTTCGGTAGGCGGCAAGGCCAAGGGCGAAGATGGCGATGACGGCGGGCATGAGCCCGATGTTGAGGGCCATGAGGCGGTTCTGCAGCGAGCGAGTGTCCTTGTCGAGGTTGAACTTCACGTTGCGGAGCTCCTTGCGGGTCTCCACCATCTGGGCCCGGAACTTCTCGATCTCCTTCTGCTGCTCGGGCGTCAGAACGACGCGGGTGTCCTTGGCATCCGGGCGCTTCTGCTGCATCTCGTTGATCTGGCGCTCCGTGTCGGCGAGCTTCTTCTGGAGCTCCTGCTCCTTGGCCTGGTACTTCTGCTGGGCGTCGAGCCTGAGCTCCTCGATCCTGGTGAACGGACGGGAGAACTTGCCGCGGGCCCGGAGGCTCAGCAGGTCGCTGGAGCCGGAGAGGTTGTCCACCGCGTTGATGACGAACGAGCCGTTGTCGGTGAACTCGTCGTAGCCCAGGAGGAGGTTGCCCAGGCGCGACTCGTTGATCCAGAAGCGATCGGTCAGCATGTCGCAGTCGGCGACGACGATGACGTTGATGGGCTCGGCGGACTCGGCGAGGAACGCGCCCGGGGCCTTCTTGCTCTTGTCGCCCTCGGGCGTCGGTGTTTCCGTCGGCGGGCCGGTGAACGCGGACTTGGCCTTGCCGGTGGCCCGGACCGCGAGCCAGAGCTCCTTTCCGCCGGGGACGTACTCGGCCAGGAGCTTCTTGGGCTCGGGGAAGACGGAGACCTTGCTCGCGTCGAGCACCATGGCCTCCTTGGAGGTCGTCATGAGCGGTTGGACGTCGGTCGTGCCGCCGTCCTTCTTCTTCAGGATGCCCGCCGTGCCCAGGAAGAGCCGTTCGAGCTGGCCCGTGACGGGGTCGGTGGCGCTGCGGCGACTCTTGTCCAGGTTGAGGAACGCGACATAGCGGACGACCTCGGGTCGGTTGCCCTGCCCGACGTTCACGGGCACGGCCGAGGCCGTGTCGGCGGCGATCTTGGCGGGCTCCATCTCCACGCCCCACGCCCCGAGGAGCCTGGGCAGTTCGCTGCTCTTGGGCACCTGCATGGCCTGGAACTGGTTCATCCCGGGGGGCACGTCGGCCTCGCAGTTGGGATCGACGAAGACCACGACGTGCCCGCCGCGCATCACGAACTGGTCCACGGCGTACTGCGTCGCCTCGGACATGCTCTTGGGATGGACGATGACGAGGACCTTGATGTCGGCGGGGATCTCCTTGGCGTTGGTGGCGATGGGCCTGAGGTCGAAGGACTCCTTGAGCCGCCGGTGGATCTGCCACTCGGGGGTGCCGCGCCCGCCCATCATCGGGTTCCCCTCGGAGCCCTCGAGCGGAAGCCAGGTCATGAGACCGACGGGGCGGGTCTTGCTGACGCTGTCGGAGAGGTTGAAGAGGCGCTTGGCGAGGTCGTACTCGAGGTACTCCTCCTTCTGCGGGTCGAAGAAGGGGATGACCTCGGTGGTGTCCACCGAGTTGGTGCCGACGAGGCCGAAGTACAGACGCTCGTCGCCGCGCCCGGTCGGGAGAGCGCCGACGCCCGCGGCCACCGCCTTGTCCTCGTTCTCGGAGAACGGCTCGGGATCGACCACCGAGAGGATGATCTTGCCGTCGGAGGCCCGGGCGAACTCGCGGAGCATCTCCTGGACGCGCTGGGCGTAGGACTTGATCTGCGGGAGGTCGTTGGAGGTCTTCTGCGAGAGGTACAGGGTGAGGTGCACCGGCTCGCCCATGCTCTTGGCGATGGCCCGCGAGCCGGGGGAGAGCGTGTAGAGCTTCCCGTCGGTGAGGTCGGCCCGGGTGTTCGTGAACGCTCGCCCGGCGACGATGTTCACCGCGAAGAAGATCACCAGGGCCGCGCCGAGAGCTCCGATGGAGATGAGTCCTTTGTTTCCCATGTGGTTCACCCCGCCTTCTTGGCGTCAACGATGACGACCGTTGCAAAGAGGAATGTGGCGATGAGCGAGACGAAGTAGATGATGTCGCGCAGGTCGATCACGCCGCGGCTGATGGAGTCGAAGCGGGTAAGGAACGAGAAGCTCGCCACCGCGTCGAGGATGGGCTGCGGGGCCCAGCCGGAGAGGAAGCCCATGACGGGCGGGAAACCCGAGAGGAGGAAGGCGAAGCACACGACGACGGTGATGACGAACGCGATCACCTGGTTGCGGGTGACGGCGGAGATGGCCGAGCCGATGGCGAGGAAACCCCCGGCCATGAGCAGCGAGCCGAGGTAGCCCGCGACGATGACGCCGTTGTCGGGCTTGCCGAGGTAGTTCACCGTGACCCAGATGGGAAAGGTGAGCACGAGGGCGATGGCCGTGAAGGCCCACGCGGCGAGGAACTTGCCGATGACGGCCGCGCCGAGGGAGACGGGGAGTGTCAGGAGCAGCTCGATGGTCCCCGTCTTGCGCTCCTCGGACCAGAGCCGCATGGAGACGGCGGGGACGAGGAAGAGATAGAGCCAGGGGTGGAAGGTGAAGAAGGAGCGGAGGTTGGCCTGGCCGGCCTCGAAGAACCCGCCGAGCTGGAAGGTGAAGACGCCGGTGACGAAGAGGAAGATCACGATGAAGACGTAGGCGACGGGCGTGAGGAAGTAGCCGCCGAGTTCGCGCTTCATGATGGCAAGCGTGCCGGCGAGCATGGAGGGGGCCGGGGGAGACCTGTCGAAGGCGGGCGTGGATTGGGCGGGGGCGGGGATGGCGCTCATGCGGCACCTCCGGCGGAGCGGGTGGTGGTGAGTGTGCGGAAGACCTCGTCGAGGCGACCGGGCTCGACGCGCAGTTCGTCCACCTCCCACCCCTTGGAGCGGGCGAGCTGGCTCACATCGCCGACGATGCTCGCGCCGCTCTTGGTCATGACGACGAACGAGGCGTGGCCGTCGTTGAGCGTGGCGTCCTCGACGCCCATGACGTGGGAGAGTCGCTGGAGTTCACCGCGAGCCGCGCCGACAAGGTTGGAGTTGGCCGCCCGGATGGTGATGGCCACGGCGTGGTGATACCGGGACTTGGCCCTGAGCATCTCGGGGGTTCCATCGGCGACGATCTTGCCGCGGGCGATCACGATGGCGCGGGTGCACACCGCGTCCACCTCCTCGAGGATGTGAGTGGAGAGCACGATCGCCTTCCGCGCGGCCATCTCGTGGATGAGCGTGCGCACCTCGTGCTTCTGGTTGGGATCGAGGCCGTCGGTCGGCTCGTCCATGATGAGCACATCGGGGTCGTGGAGCAGGGCCTGGGCGAGGCCGACGCGGCGCTTGTAGCCCTTGGAGAGCGTGTCGATGCTCTGCCGCATGACGCCCTCGAGGTGGACGTGGGCCACGACCTCGTCGATGCGGGATCGCCGGGCGGCTCCGTGCAGGCCGCGGATCGAGGCGATGAAGTTCAGGAACGATTCCGGAGTCATGTCCGGATAGGCGGGCGCGCCCTCGGGGAGATACCCGATGCGCTGCTTGACGGCGAGGGGATCCTTCGAAACGTCGTGGCCGCAGACGATCGCCGAGCCCGACGTGGGCGTCAGGTAGCCGGTGATCATCTTCATGGTCGTGGACTTGCCCGCGCCGTTGGGGCCGAGGAAGCCAAGGACTTCGCCGCGCTTCACGGAGAAGGAGACGCCATCGACCGCGGTAAAGGTTCCAAACTGTTTGACGAGCGACTTGATCTCGATCATGCAGAGAGTTCCGAAGGCCCCGCCCGCCTACACCCCGGACCATTGCCCGAAGCCGAACGCCATACCCGGTAGCCCGCAAGGATGCGGAACCCGGGCCGATCCGTCAAGCCCGGTCGCACCCCCCCGCCGGTACGGCAGGCACGGGCCGGAGTGTACCCGGACGCTGGCGGAGCGCATGGGTAGCGCGGCCGTTGTCGGGTGGGTTGTACGGGCGCAGGTCCGGACCGTTCGGCGGATTCGACGGCCCGGAATCAACGCGTAGAATCGGGTCCAACGGCGGTCGGCAGCGGCCGCGCTGGGAGCGCCACCTTAGCTCAGCTGGTAGAGCAGCGTTTTTGTAAAGCGCAGGTCGTCGGTTCGAATCCGACAGGTGGCTTTTGAGGGTGGATGGGGGAAGCGGGAGGGTGGAAGGCCGGGCCTTCGGCGCGGCTCGCGTATGCTGGCCGCTTCATGGCTGGCGGCGTTGGGGCAAGTTCTGGCGGGCCGAGCGTGCGGGTTCCGGGCGCACGGGTGTCGCTCGCCCTGCTGCTGCTCATCAACCTGATCAACTACATCGACCGGTATGTGCTCGCGGCGGTGGAGCCCCTGATCGCCAAAGACCTTCTGCCCGCAAACGACCCGAACGCGCAGGGGAAGATGGGGCTGCTGGCGACGGCGTTTATGGTGTCGTACATGCTCACGGCACCCGTGTTCGGGTGGCTGGGGGATCGGTCGCGCCGGTGGTGGCTTATCGGGATCGGCGTGGTGCTCTGGTCGATCGCGAGCGGGGCGAGCGGGCTTTCGCACGCCGCGGGGCAATACCTGCACGCGGCAGGCATCGGGTTCATCGGCGGGTTCGGGGTGCTGCTGGTGACGCGCTGCTTCGTGGGCGTGGGCGAGGGGGCGTACGGGCCGATCGCGCCCTCGCTCATCAGTGACATGTTTCCTGTGGCGAAGCGCGGGACGGCCCTCTCGTGGTTCTACGCGGCGATTCCCGTCGGGAGCGCGCTTGGGTACGTGCTGGGCGGGGCGATCGGGACGCGGTTCGGGTGGCAGTGGTCGTTCTACGCGGTCGTGCCGCCTGGGATTCTGCTCGGGGCGTGGTGCTTTTTCCGGCCCGAGCCGGCGCGCGGGGCGGCGGACCCCGGCGCGGCAAAGGTATCCAAGAAAGAGGCGTACCGCTCGCTGCTGCGCAACAAGTCGTACGTGCTGGATGTGCTGGGGATGACGGCGATGACGTTCGCAATCGGTGGCGTCTCGTTCTGGATGCCGCGGTACGTGGCCGAGCGCCTGACGAGCGAGGGCATCGTGACGGCGGCGACCCGGGATGAAGCCTTGCGGCTGGCGCTGGATCAGGCCAACTCGCGGTTCGGGATGATCGTGGTTGTGGCGGGGTTTCTGGCGACGATCGCGGGCGGGTGGCTGGGGGACCGGCTGCGGAACCGGTTCTCGGGCTCGTATTTCCTGGTGAGCGGGGCCGCGATGGTGGTGGGGTTCCCGCTCTTTCTGGGCGTGCTGTTCACGCCGTTTCCGATGTGCTGGTGGCTGATCGCGGCCGCGGTGTTCGCCCTGTTCTTCAACACCGGGCCGTCGAACGCGATCATCGCGAACGTCACGCCGCCGGCGGTGCGGGCGACGGCGTTCGCGGTGTGCATCTTCATGATCCACGCGTTCGGAGACGCGATCAGTCCGGCGATCATCGGGTTCGTGTCGGATCGTGCCCACAGCATGAACGCGGGGTTCGGGGTGGTGAGCGGGATGATCCTGGTCGCGGGCGTGCTGTGGCTGTGGGGGGCCAGATACCTCGGCAAGGACACCGCGGCGGCTGGGGGCGGATGAGGCCGAAGCACGAAGTGTGCGGGAACGAAGCGCGTGGCCTCAGTGGGCGGGGGAATCGAACAGGTGGGCCTTGAGGAACTCCGTCTGGATGTTCTTGGCATCGTTGCCCACGCGCCCGAAGCCCGAGTGTTCTTCGGGCGCGCCGGTGGTCGGCCATGTGACGTGCCGGACGAGGTGCGGCTCTGCCCCACTCGCGGCGTACTGCTCGCGGAGGCGTTGCAGGAAGTTCTGCTGGATGGGCCAGGGCACGATCCGGTCGGCCTCGGAGTGGAGCGCGAGCAGAGGGATCGGCTTGAACGCGCCGATGTGCGGCAGTGGGTCGAGCGGGGCGACCTCGGACTCCGCAAACGTCTGGCCCCAGGGCTTCGGGCCTTCGGGGCGGTACAAGGACCAGAGGTCGCCGGTGGTGCACTCGACGGCCGCGCACCGAAAGTCGTGGGGGTCGCACAAGCGGCGGAGGGCGGCCATGCCACCAAGGGACATCCCGCCGATGCCAAGACGGTCGAGGTCGAAGACGCCCTGCCAGATCGGATCGGCGAGGGCCTCGACGACCAGGTCGATGTCGGCGATGAGTTCGGCGAGCACGGCAAGGGTGCCGGGGGCTCCCTCAAGGCGGGCATCGGTCCGCTCGCCGTGCCCGGGAAGGTCGAAGGCGACGGCGGCGATTCCGGCCTTCAGCCAGCGGATGTAGCGACCGGCGTCGAGCTCCTTGTTCGCCGTTCGCCCGTGCATCCAGATGACGGTGGGAGCAGGGGAGATCCAGTCGGGATGGCAGAGCAGGGCGGGGATGTTGCCCGGCCGGAGGCGGACGGTGCGGGAACGCTCGGCCAGGGAGGTGGGAAGTTTGGCGAATCGTGGATGCATGCGATGCACTATCGTTCGCACAATGTCAGCGGTTGTCCGAGCGATCGATCTGGGACGGATGTCGTATGCCGACGCGTACGCGCGCCAGGTGGCGGAGCACGAGGAGGTCCTGGCCGCGCGTGAGGCCGGGGACGTGGACCCGGGGCGGATCCTGCTCGTCGAGCATGCGCCGCCGGTGATCACCGTGTCGAGGCGGCAGGGGGCGCGGGCGCATCTGGTGGCGACGCCGGAGGTGCTCGCACGCGAGGGCGTGGTGGTGGAAGAGACGGATCGGGGCGGGGACATCACCTACCACGGGCCCGGGCAGATCGTGGCATACCCGATACTCGACCTGAACCTCTACCACCTCGGCCTGCACGCGTACATGCGGCTGCTGGAGCAGAGCGTGATCGACACGCTCGGGGCCTTTGGGATCGCGGGAGAGCGGGATCCCGGGGCGACGGGCGTGTGGGTGGGAAACTCGGCCTCCAGGCCTCCAGGCATCGAGGCGTCGGGCGAGGCCAGAAAGATCGCCGCGATGGGTGTCCGGGTGCGCCGATGGGTGTCGATGCATGGGCTCGCGCTCAACGTCTCCACACGTCTCGATCACTTTCGGTTGATCGTGCCGTGCGGTTTGGTGGGGCGGTCGGTGACGAGCATGGAAAATGAGCTGGGCGGCGAGTGCCCGTCGATGGATCGCGCAAAGGGTGTTCTCGTCGGGGCGTTGCGGGGACGGCTGGCGGCGGCGCGGGCGGGCGCGTTCGAGAGCGCCGGCCCGGAGAGGAGCGTTTGATGGCGTTCATGGCACGCGGGTGGATGGGAATCGCGAGCGTGATGCTGCTGGCCATCGTGCCGGGAGCACGCGCGTACGGCCCGGATGGACACCGCCTCGTGGGGGCCATCGCGGATGCGCGGCTCGCGGCGGAACCGGCGGGCGCGAGGGTGCGGGAGTTGCTCGACGGACTGACGCTCGAGCAGGCCTCGGTGCTGCCCGACAACATCAAGGCCTGGGACCGAAAGCCGCCGGACGATCCGAACACGTGGCATCTGCGCGATCATCCGGGGCTGGAGAAGCAGTTGCGGGCGTTCTGGGAGGCGAACCACGCGCCGGGATCGGACCCGGAGCGGGCGGACCACACCGTGTACCACTACACCGACGTTCCGGTGGCCACGCCGGGCGTGAAGTACGCGGACGCGAGGCACGGAACGGGCAAACGCGACATCGTGCAGATGCTGCCGTACTGCGTGCGCGTGCTCAGGCGCGAAGTGCCGGAGACCAACGAGCGGAAGATCACCCGGGCGGTGGCCCTGATCCTGATCGCGCACTACGTCGGCGACATCCACCAGCCGCTGCACGTGGGGTCGCAGTACTTCACCATGAAGGGCCCCGCCGATCCCGACAAGGTGACGGCCTATCCGTCGCAGGGCGGGAACCTGATCACCCTGCTGCTGACGGGTGGCAGCGACCGGGAGCAACGCGGTGGGCGTACGGCGAGGATGCACTCGTACTGGGACGGGGACGCGGTGCGCACGGCCAAGGCGCTGATCCGGTCCGACATGCTCGAACAGACGCCGGGCCGGGCGGATGTAACGGACGAGGACATCGCCAGGTACCTGGCCGCGCACGAGCCGAAGGGGTGGAAGACGGGCTTGGACGGCTCGCCCGAGGCCTGCGCCCAGGCGTGGGCCAACGAGATCCTGCCCGTCGCGCGCCAGGCCTACGAGCGATTGACTTTCACCGAGATCCACCTCGGCAGCCCGGGCGGGGCCCGGACCCGCATCGTGGCCGAGGAAAAGACTCCCCAGCCCGACGGCGTGCCCTACGCGGAGTGGGCCGGGAGAGTGGTCGGGCGAGAACTCCACCTCGCCGGATGGCGGCTGGCGGAGGTGTGCCGGACAAGCCTGACAAAGGAGCCTTGAGGCTCAGCGCCTGCGGGTGAGCTCGAAAGTCGCGGCGTGGCCCGCGGGCACGCCGGCCCTGAACGAGCTCCACTCCTGCCGGATGTGGTCGGCGTCGATGAAGGTGATCGTCAGTTGGCCCATGTACATCTGGTCGGGGGCGGACAGGTTGCTCACCCCGTCGAAGGCGAGGTGGATCTGGTTCTCAGGCGCGCCGCCGGCGACCGCGCGCAGGCGCGGCTGGTTGCCCATGGCGCAGTAGTGCGTCAACACGAGCGAGGGGCCGTCCATCGTGTACATGTTGGTCATCTCGTGCGCCGTCCCGGGGAGCATGACCTCGCGGACGGCCGAGCCGTTGGAGGTCACGGCGATGATCGAGGACGTGTGCGACGTGCCGTCCTCACCCGTGGATTCCCACGTTCCCGCGAGCGTCTTCATGCGATCCAGCAGCGAAGCCCTCTCGGCGGCCGACGCCGGCGCGACGGCCCCGGGCGGCGTGTGGGCGGGCCTCGGGGACGCGGAGTCGATGCTGGCCGTTCGGCTGCCAGAGCAGGCAGCGAGCGAGGCGGCCATCGTCAGGCAGGCGAGGGCGGGGAGTGCGGCGCGCATGGGGGGCTCCAAGGGTGTGCGGCGCAGTCTACCGGGAAAGACCCGCGGGATGCAAGAGCGAATGTAGGTATCGGGTTCTTGCCCGGGCTCAGGCACCGATGGCCTGTTCCGGGCGTTTCTCGGCCGCGCGATCGCGCCGCCAGAGGTGGATCAGGAGCATCACGATCCCGATAAGCAGGAACAGGTCGGCGAGGTTGGAGACGTAGGGCCAGACCTCCTCGTTGCCGAGGATGGTCATCCCACCGGGCCATTTGAGGCCGGGGAGGGGGTGGATGAAGTCGCGCACGCAGGCGAACGTGAGACGGTCGTAGAGATTTCCAAGGCCGCCGCCAACAAGGAGTCCGATGGCCGCGTGGGCGAAACTGTCGCGCGGCCCGGTCCACTTGGCGAACATGGCCAGGCCGAAGACGAGGGCGAGGACGGTGAAGCCGATGAAGAAGCCGCGCTGGCCGGGGCCCATGCCGAAGACCGCGCCGGGGTTGAGCACGAGCGTGAAGTTGAGCAATCCGGGAACGACGGTCACGGGGCGGTGGCGCGGGATGATGCCGAAGTCCGGGTCGCTGATGGCCCGCGGGTCGTGCTGGGCGCTCACGCGGAGCACATCCGCTCGCCGGACGACGACCGGGGCGTCGGCGACGTGGGCGAAGGCGAGTTGCTTGGAGCCGAGGTCGATGAAAATGGAAAGGACGCACGAGACGATCAGCCACACCCAGGCGCGCGGGAAGCGCCAGGTCGAACCGGCCACGGCGGGGTTGGCGGGGGCGTTGGTCACGGGGCGGGGGGAGCGAATGGTCGAAGTCCAAACCAACAGGGCCCAAGCTCGATCCGGGTCATCGTCGCACTCGGCTGTTCATCCGAACTGTGCGCTGTGTGCGCGGAGCTTTCAATCCTCGTCGCCGCCGCTGGGCCGGCTCGCCGAGAGGGGGCGGGCCGTGATGACAAACGGCGTGCGCTCCATCTCCCGCGCGGCCTCGATGGTGTACTTGGCCCAGGGGACCTCGGCGAGGCGATCGGCGCTGATCCGCTTGCCGGTGCGGAGGCATATGCCGTAGGTGCCGTCGTCGATGCGCCGGATGGCCTCGTCGATCTCCTTGATCAGGCGACGATCCACCTGGGCCAGGTCGAGCGAGAGGGACTGCTCGCACGTGTCCGAGCCCTGCTCGGCCATGTGCTGCGGGAGGTTCGAGAGCGAACCGGAGTTCTGGCGGAGGGCCTCGTCCTCCATGTGGGCCACGTCGCCGATGAGCTCGTTGCGCTTGCGCAGGAGGATCTCGCGGTAGCGGTCGAGTTCCTTCTTGGGCAGCTTGGCCTTCGGGTCGGCCTTGAACTCGGTCGGGGCCGTCACGCCGGGAATGCCGGTCGAGGGCGGCGCCTTGGGGCCGGATTGGATCAGCGGCTTCCACTTGTTGCCCGGCTTGATGAGCGGCTCGGAGACGGGCATCTCGAGTTTCTTGGGCTTGGGCTTGCGGATCGGCTTGCTCGTGACGATGGTGATCCCCTTGGGCGGGACCTTCTGGCCGGCGGCGGCGGCGGGGGCCGCTGCCGCGCCCTTCGCCGGCGCGGGCGAGCCCTTGGCGGACGTGCCCTTGGGGGTGACCTTGGAGGCGACCTTGGAGGCGGGCTTGGCCGGCTTGGCAGATTTCTTTGGTGCGGGCTTCGCCGGCGCGTGCCTGGCGGGCTTGGGCTTCGCAGCCTTGGCCTTGGCAGCGGGTTTCGCGGCAGGCTTGGTCTTACCGCTCGATGGCTTGCCGGACTTGGCCATATGCACCTGCTCCTTGCGCTGCCGCGCGATCCGTCGTGGAGGGCCACCGCCCCCCAACCCCACCATACCCCTCCGAACAGTCCCCTCCCAAAAAGGCGGGCAGTATACGGGAAGGCACGGGGGCCGTCAATGCGGGAATTATCGAGCTGCCGGGCTCAGGCCGCCGCCGTTTCGCCGAACGCGCCGAGCTTGCGGAATCGGGCGTAGCGGGACTTCGGCAGCGATTCGGGCGGCTGGGACTTCAAGCGCGTGATCTGATCGACCAGCCAGCGCTCGACGTTCTGGGCCGCGCCGGCGGGGCTCCGGTGCGCGCCGCCGAGGGGCTCGGGGATAACCGAATCGATGATGCCGAGCTCGAGGTTGTCCTTGGCGGTGAGCTTGAGGGCGACGGCGGCGGCGTTGTTGGTCTGCTCGTTGGCGGTCTTCCAGAGAATCGCGGCGCACCCCTCGGGGCTGATGACGCTGTACCAGGAGTTCTCGAGCATGGCGACGGTGTCGGCGACGGCGATGCCCAGCGCGCCCCCCGAGCCCCCCTCGCCGATCACGATCGACAGGATGGGCGTCCTGATTCGAGACATCTCGCGGAGATTCACGGCGATGGCCTCGGCCTGGCCGCGGGCCTCGGCCCCGAGGCCCGGGTAGGCGCCGGGCGTATCCACGAAGGTGATGATGGGAAGGTTGAACTTCTCGGCGAGTTTCATCTTGGCGAGGGCCTTGCGATAGCCCTCCGGGTGGGCGCACCCGAAGTGGCAGGCGATCTTCTCTGCCGTGGTCTTGCCCTTCTGATGGCCGACGATGAGGCACTTGGCCCCGCCCTGGCCCAGGCGCGCGAATCCGACGACCATGGCGGGGTCATCGCCGAAGCGCCGGTCGCCGTGGAGTTCCGTGAAGTCCTTGAAGATCAGGTTGATGTAGTCGCGCGTCTGCGGCCGGTTGGGGTGGCGGGCGACGCGGACGGTGTCCCACGGGCTGAGCCTGGAATAGGCCGCGCGAAGCCGCTCTTCGCGGAGCGTGGCGAGGCTCGTGATCTCTCGCTCAATCAGCGCGGGATCCGAGGGGAGGTCGAGAGCGCCGAGTTCGGCGGCGTCGGGCTCGAGCGAGGGGTTCATGCCGAGGTCCGGCGTCACGGCTGGAACGCCGGTCGGCGCGGCCGCCTTCTTCAGGCGCTCCTGAAGGACGACGATCTTCTTCTCGATCTCGACGACGGGCTTCTCGAAATCCAGTTGGTAAAAGGCAGGCATCGTGAAGGATAGGGATCGTGGGGCGAAGTCGGAGAGCGCGGTGGCCTTGATCCTTCGATCCTTCGATCCCATGATCTCCCATGCACAAACACGCGCTGTTGGCCATCATCGGCGGTGGGAACATGGGCCGGGCCATCGCGCTCGGGGCGCTCGACGCGAAGCTCCTCGCCCCCGGCGAGATCGTCATCTGCGAGCCCGACGCGCCCAAGCGGGCCACGATGGCGGGGTGGGGCGTGCAGGTCGTGGGAAAGGGCGCCGAGGCGCTGGAGCGCCTGCTGCCGGTGCCGGGGCGCCTGGCGGAGATCGAGACGTCGATGGCGCTGGCCGCGTGCGGCGGGCAGGTGCTGCTGGCCGTGAAGCCGCAGTCGCTCGTGGCGGTGGCGGCGGAGTTGCAACCCGGGCTGGCCGCGATGCCGCGCGTGGTGGTATCGATTCTGGCGGGGATGCCGACAGAAAAGATCGCCGAGGCGCTCGGGACGGCGTGCCCGGTCATCCGCGTAATGCCCAACACCCCGGCGCGACTTCGCAAGAGCATGACCGCGATGTGCCTCGGCGCGGGGGCCAAGCCGCCGCACTCGGGGTTGGCGTACGACCTGTTCGCGAGCATCGGCGAGGTGGTGAAGATCGACGAGTCGCTCATGGACGCGTTCACCGCGCTCTCCGGGAGCGGGCCCGCCTACGTGTTCTACCTCGCCGAGGCGATGGTCCGGGCGGCGCAGGAGGTCGGGTTCGATCGGATCACCGCGGACCGCGTGGTGCGCCAGACCATCGGCGGCGCGGCCGCGCTGCTGGCCGATAGCCACGAGCCGCCGGAGGCGTTGCGTGCGGCGGTGACGAGCAAGGGGGGGACGACGGAGGCGGCGGTGGGAGAGCTCGATCGGGCACGGGTGATGGACGCGGTGGTCGCGGCGATCGTGGCGGGGCGGGACCGGGGACGCGAACTGGCCCGCCCATGATGCAGGAGCACCTTCGTGCGGATCGAGATCGTCAGCGAGCGCCCGGACACCGTTGCCGCGAGCCGGCTCATCGCCGAGTTGGAAGCGGTGCTCGACCCGCACTACCCACCCGCAAGCCGGCATGGGTACAGCGTGGAGAAGCTCCTCCGCGAGGGCGTGGCGTTCTTCGTGGCGCGGTGCGATGGCGCCGAGTCGGGGTGCTGCGGCATCCAATACGCCGGCACGGAGTACGGCGAGGTGAAGCGGATGTACGTGCGCCCCGCGCTTCGCGGGCGCGGCCTCGGGCGGCGGATGCTCGAGCACCTCGCGGCGCACGCGTCGGAGCGTGGCGTGCGGGTGCTGCGACTCGAGACCGGCATCCACCAGCGCGAAGCGATCCGGCTCTACGAGCGGTTTGGATTCGTGACCATACCGCCGTTCGGGCCGTATCGGGAGGATCCGCTGAGCCGCTGCTACCAGATGCCGATCGGCTGACGGCTCGCGGCCGTGGCTCCACATTCCGGGCAGGGTGCGCTCGGCGCCAGCCCGCGAAGGTCGTATCCGCACGCCGGGCAGGCCGCGAGCTCCGCGGGGCTTCTGGGGCGCAGGTGCGTTCTCCACGCGAGCGCCGCAATCGCCGCGGCGCCCGCGAAGGGAATCCAGAGCGGGAGCTCGAGGTACCAGCGCCGCCCCGGACCCAGCAGGGAGCCGATCGAGCCCGCGTGCGGCAGCCACTTCAGGACGGCCCACCGGTCGGTCAGGCCGTAGCCGGGGAGGTCGTCGAGAAGCGTGACCGACGAATAGACCGCGTGCGTGCCGTCCACCCCGCCCCAGGCCCATGATCGGGCGGGATACGAGGCGCCGCTTCCTCCCCCCGGTCCGCCCGACCACATGAAGGTTGTGTCGGTTTGCTCGATCTCCAGGCATCCATGCGCGATCGACACGGATATTCCGCCCAGTTGGTCGGTGCCGACGTCGCACCATACCCAGAGCGTCGCCCCCCAGAGCGCCAGCAACGCGCCGGCCAGGGCGGTCGCCAGCCAACGCCCGAATCGCGCTCGCCGGGCGGTTGAGGGGTGCGTGCGGGGGGTCATCTGCCCGGTTGGACGCCGGACTCCGACGCCGGTTCCCGTCGGGCGTGGGGGGGCGGGACCGCCTACGCTTGTCCCGTGATTTCTGTCCGGCCCGGCCTGCGTTGGTCGAGTCCCCAGTGTCTCCCGACGCTTTCTCCGCCCGAGTTCAAGCACCGGCCTTTCGTTCCAGTTCCAAGTTCGGGCAAGGATCAAAGCTCATGAAGCTTTACGTCGGTAATCTCTCGTTCCAGACCACCGAATCCCAGCTCCGCGACATCTTCGCGGCCCACGGCGAGGTCGCTTCCGCGGCTCTCGTCATGGATCGCGAGACGGGCCGCCCGCGCGGCTTCGGCTTCGTCGAGTTCCGCGACGACGCCGCGGCCAAGGCCGCGATCGCCGCCCTCAACGGCAAGAACGTTGACGGACGCGACCTGACCGTCAACGAGGCCAAGCCCCGCGAGGGTGGCGGCGGCGGTGGCGGCGGCAGCCGTGGCGGTGGTGGCGGCGGCGGTGGCCGTCGCGGCGGCTGGTAAGCCAAAGCAAAGAGCACACAGCTCAAAGCACGCATTCGGACAAGGCCCGGGCGACCGCCCGGGCCTTGTCAATTGATGGAGCACGATGTGCGAGGTCCGAAGCACGAGATGGAAGCGGCCCCGGGGTCTGCCCGACCGGGGCCGCTTGTCTTTGCCCTCACCTCGTACCTCCCGCCTCGCCCTTCGTCGCTCGGATCAGATCGTCTCGATCTCCTTGCTCTTGGCCGCGACGAGGTCGTCGGTCTCCTTCTCGAACTTCTTGAGCAGGTCCTGGATCTCCTCGTGGAGCTTCTTGACCTCGTCCTCGGAGACATGGGCCTTGGGATCGTTCTTGAGGCCGTCGGCATGCTTGTTGGCGTCGCGCCGGGCGTTGCGGAGCTGGACCTTGGTCTCCTCGGCGACCTTCCTGGCGTGGCCGACGAGCTGCTTGCGGCGGTCGCCGGTGAGCGAGGGAAGGTTGATGCGGATCTGCTTGCCCTCGGGCATCGGGTTCAGGCCCAGGCCCGCGGCCTCGATGCCCTTCTTGATGGCCTGGATGCTGGAGGCGTCGAAGGGCTTGACGAGCAGCTGCGTGGGCTCGGGGACGCTGATGGCGGCGATGTTCTTGAGGTCCTGCATGTCGCCGTAGTAGTCGATCTTCACGAACTCGATGATCGCGGGGGAGGCGCGGCCGGTGCGCATGCCGCGGAACTCCTTCTTGAGGTGGTCCACGGCCTTGGTCATGGTCTCTTCGGTCTCGAGCAGGATGGTGTCGGGGTCCATAGACCCGGAGTATATGGCCCGGCTTCCCCGAGTCCTGATCCCGATCCCGATCCCGATCTCGCTCTCCCGGCCATCTCCTCGAGATCAGGATCAGGAGCAAGCGCCGGAGCCGGATCGAGCCAACGCGCATCGCCGGCCTGGAGGGCCGGTGAGCGCAAGCGTTTGGTCTCGACGCCGTGCACCACAAGAGCTATCGGTGGCACATTTTCAGGATGAGTCGCGCGTGGATATTTCATTGAGGCCGATGTCGATATGGGCGAGCGCCCGAGGAACGCATCCGGGCCCGGATTGCGGAGGGCCTCGGAGTGGAAACGGAAAGTGCGGACCCGTCGGGCCAGCAGAGGGTGAGGCGCTCGACGTCGGCGTCGGGGTTGGTGGTTGGTTTGGAGGCGCGTGGTATTTGGCGCGCAAGGAGCCGGCCAGCGCGCCGTCCTGGCCGGGGCCGTCGAGGGAGTCGGTGATCCCACCGGCGAGTGCATGCGCGGCCGGATGTTTGCAACTCCGACCCGAGCCTCACCGCCTCGCCGACCGCTTCACCTTCTTCTTCGCAGCCTTCTTCTTCACGACTTTCTTCTTCGCGACCTTCTTCGCCCCCGCCACCTTCCCCCCCCCCACCACCATCCCAAGCTGATTCTCCATATGCCTCTTCGCCGGCGTCCGCCGCACCGCCTCGCCGATCACATCCAGCGCGAGGTCATCGAGTTTCTTGAACCGCACGCAGCACCCCGCCCCGCCGCTCCCCGCCAGGTGAAGTTTCTTCCCCGTCTTCGCCCACCCCCCCTCGCACCACTCCCGCAGCGCGGGATCCCCCCCCCCCCCCCCCCCCCCCCCCCCCCCGCCCCCTGCCCACCCTCCCCGAGGGGATGTTTCCCCCCCTTCTACGCCCGCCCCCCCCCAACCCCCCCCCCCCCCCCGGGGCCCCCCCCGCCCCCCCCCCCCCCCCCCCCGCCGTACACGTTCATCATGTACACCACCATGTCGTTCTTCTGGCTCGACACCCCGCACATCATCAGCGGCTTGCCCGGATCCGTGTGATGCCCGCGCGCCCACACCCGGTGCGGCACCACATACGCGGCCACCCCCCACAGCATGCACTCCTCATAGTCCCTGTCCAGGTTCGCAAGAATCACCTCCCGCACCGCCGACAGCGCGATGCGCCGCTCCTCGGGCAAGGAGGCGAGATACTCCTCGACGGTCTTGGCGTTGCTCTTCATGGGGGGCAGTGTACCGACCCACGCTCCACTCGCCGATCCCCCCAAAGAACCTCTCGCCTCAGCAAGAGGCGACAAACCGAACCCCCAACTCCGGCGGAATGGCCACTCCCGGCGCACAAGCGCGCCCCTTCCAGCCCCCCCCCGCGCGGATTCCAACAAAAAACTCCAACCCCAACGCCCACCACAACTTGCGCCCACCCCGCCGACCCCTCCCGGTCGCGTTTGTGCGCGCGCCCGCGACCCATCGGCCCCTCTGTAGAGGGCCACCATGTCCGACACATCCGACACCGACGACGTCTATTCCGAGTGCCTCGCGAGCGCCCGCCTCACCGCCCTGCGAGCCCTCCTCCAAATCGTCAACACCACCGACGACCCCGTCGAAAAGCGCCACGCCGCCACCGCCATCCTCCGCGCCCCCGACCCCACGGTGGCCCGCCGCTCCGCGCCGGATTCCTCCCGGGTACCCCGACACTCCGTGGCGGGTCTGGTCCGGGTACCCCGACACTCCGTGGCGGGCTCGGCCCGAATACCCCAACGCTCCGCGCCGGACGCTTCTCCCCAACACTCCGAATCACCCTCCCACCCCATCGCCCTCCCCCTCCCACGCTCCACCCACGAGATCGACCATCTCATCGCCAGCGCAGCCGACCACCTCAACGAATCCCCCTTCCTCGACCCCTTCGCCAACTGCCCCGACCCTCCCGACCCCAACGACTTCAACGCCCTCTCCCAGCCCTGCCACCCCGCCGCCATCCTCGCCGCCAGCGCAGGCCGCGTCCCACCCCCTATCTGCCGCAGCGGCGTGCCATAGTTCCGGCTCTCGGCCCCGGAGGGGCCGCAGTCCCTCGCCGTCGGCGTAAACCCACGGAAACCGCCCCACGCGCACGACAAAGCCCCGGCGGGGCGAGAGTGCGTTCGCGAACATCGCGACGTCTCCACACCCCGCCCGATCCTCACCACGTGCGCCCACTCGTCCGCTCCCTCGCCTTTCGCCCGGAGGGCGACCGATAGTTGCTAGAGGTGCAGCGAGGCTCTGCGAGCAAGCCACTGGTGAGCGCCGGCATGCCTCCCCGCCCGGAGGGCGGACGAAGCATTCCGCGCGCGCTTCATCACCTCCTCACATCTACAGCCTGGGCCAAAGCCTCAGCCCATTCCGACCGATAACCCCTGCATGCCCCCCCCCCCCCCCGCCCGCCCCATCTCGGTCTCTCCCCCGGCCCGCCCCACCATCCCCTTCACCGACCCAACCACCGGCATCCCCCTCGAACGCCGCGACAACACCCTCGTCAATCCCGCCACCAACACCACGCTCGCCGAGATCATCGACACCATCCCGCGCTTCGTTCCCCGCGGCGGCGGATACGCCGCCACCTTCGGCTGGCAATGGAAGAAGTGGAACGACACCCTCTCCGACGCCGCCAACAAGGACAACCACCGCCACAACCTCATCCTCGAACGCACCCACTTCGCCGAGTACAACCTCGCCGGCAAGACCCTCCTCGAGTGCGGCTGCGGCGCGGGCAACGACACCGAGGTCCTCCTCCAACTCCCCTTCGCCGAGGTCCACGCCTTCGACCTCAGCGCGGCCGTCGAAGAGGCCGCCCCGCTCGCCGCCCGCACCGCCGCGGATCCGGCCATGCCGCGCCTTGTCCTTTCGCAGGCAGACATCAACGCCATCCCCTATCCCGATCGGTCCTTCGACGTGGTGTATTGCCACCGCGTCCTCCAGCACACGCCGGACCCGGCCGCGTCGATCCGCGCCACTTGCCGCAAGGTCAAGCCCGGCGGGCTCCTGTTCGCGCACTGCTATCTGGACTCGCCGCTCATGCGCCGACACTACCGCCACAAACTCCGCTGGCTCGGCCGGCGGCTTCCGCCCTCGGTTGTGGTCGCGTGGCTCAACCTCACCGCCCCCCTCCTGCACCGCCTCAACCACCGCATCCGCGCCCGCGCGGCCAAGGGCGGCGCGTTCGGCCTGCGCTGCCAGAACTTCTCCCACGCCTGGATCCCCATGGCCTACAGCGGCGACATGTGGGCCCACCTGGGAAGGAAGAAGGTCATCGAGATCGAAAAGTGCATCACCTTCGACGCCATCACCGCCTGGCACGACCACCCCATGACGCCCGAAGCCTTCCGCGCCGTCATCCAGAGCGAAGGCTTTACGATCGAGCACATCCAGGACACCATCTGCACGGCCCGGCTGACCAACCCCAAAGAGCCTCTGGCGTAAGCCAGAGGTCCCTCACGGCAACGTCGGCGCAAGGCTCGCCGGGTTCACCGGCGGCACCGGCCAGAACGTGTAGTCCTTGGTCGTGTTCACCGGCGTGCCCGGCACGTTCAGCAGGCTCCCCACGTGCCAGTCCGCGAACAGCAGGTTCGCCCTCGTCGCGCCGTTTGCCGAGGAGAGGCTCGCGCTCGTCCCGTACCAGTAGTGCCGTCGATCCCCGCCGCCGTCGGCATTGAAGACCGGATACGACCCGAGCATCCACGTCTTGCTCGTCGTCACGATCACCGGCATCTTCCCGCCCCGGTTGGGCACCAGCGTCGCCACCTCCGGCGTCGAGGGCGTCGGCGCCAGCGCATGGTCGTTGAGCGCGTACGACGAGCCAAGGAAGTGGTACATCGACTCCACCGGACCGATCCCCGGAATCGTCCCGCCCCGGTCGCAGGGCGACTTGAACGCCTCGACCTCCATCACGCCCGCCTCGCTGTCGGGGATCGGCGTGGTTTCCAGCACGTACCGGTTCAGCGGGCGCCCCTCCGCACCCATCGTGTTGATGCTGTACGCCGGCAACTGCCCCTTCTTCCCGCCGAAGAGCGTGCCAATGACAACCGGATTGCCCCCCAGCATCGTCGTCGCCTGCGGCAGCGTGTTGTCGAAGTCGTTCATGTACATGCTCAGCGCGATGCCGAGCTGGTGCAGGCGCGAGGCGCAGACGGTCGCCCGCGAACTGGCCCGCGCCGCCCCAAGCGCCGGCAGCAGGATCGCCACCAGCAGCGCGACGATCGCGATCACCACCAGCAGCTCGATGAGCGTGAACCCGCCGGTTCGGCGCGACGGCCGCCGGCGGGCATGGGCGGCGCGGCTGGGCATGGAGTTCGTTCTTCGCGTCGCGGACATGATGGATGCTGTATCGTGGCGCGCCGATCGGCCGCGACCATGAAAACCCGTTCAAGGGACGTTATCCCGTCCCCACGAGCGCCGCTTCGGCCCAAAGGTCGCTCATCGCCCGGCCGAACCCGGTCCGATCGCCCCACGCCCGCCCCGCCGAGGTCAGATTCGCACGCAGCGACGGCACTTCGAGGATGGCCGCGATGGGCACCGCGATGCGGCCCGGCGCACCGGAGATCGCCGGTTGCACCGGCCACTCGCTTCCCGGCTCGGTCAGGATCGTCCCGCGGGCCGCGCCGATCGGCACGCCCATGCTCAGGGCGAGGCTCGCGGCCACGGGCCCGCACGTCGCGCCGGGCGAGACGTCCACGACACAGGCGTCCGCCGCGCCGATGAGTTCCGGCAGCGAGCAGTCCGCCAGCAGCATGCCCCAGCGGCGGCCGTGGGCGCGCAGGTACGCCGCCCCGCGCCGCTCCTGGCGCGCCCCGCGCCGGAGGAGCGACACCGTGCGATGCCCGGCCGCCATCAGCACGCCGCCGCAATACGCGACGTGCATCGCGTCGATCGCCCCGGGCGGATCGGCCAGCCACGCGAGGGCGATGTCCGTCGGCGCAAGCCCGAGCGATGCACGAAGCGAACGGCGATCCACGGCGACCGGTCCGCCGGGCCCGAACGCCGGCGGATCAACCAGTCGGGAGCCGGCCCCGATGGATCGGCGCGTCGGCTCGTCGAACGCCGCGATGACCTCGCGGCCCGGGTCGTCGTCGGAGGCTCGGCGGAGCGAACGCGCGTCGAGCGGCGGGCGCGCGAGCACGGCCACGCGGGCGACATCGAACACGCTTCGTGCCAGCCCGAGCGCGCTGGGCGAGTAGCACTGCACCACATCGGGCCCGCCGTGGTCGCGACGGTCGTGCCAGAGGCGGCGAAGGCCGGAGAGCGCACCGTGGCGGGCGCGGGGGTGGACGCGGGTGGTGGTGGGGATGCCGAGCGACCACGCGCGACGTTCGTCGCGCTCGCTCCCGAGGAGCCAGCACTCGTGCTCGGCGCCGGGGCGCTCGATGAGGTCGGCCGCGCAGAGGAGGCCCTCGTCGCCGCAGTGTGCCGGATCGAGGAGGTGGAGGATGCGCATTCAGCTTCCGATTTTCGAGTCCGGGTTTCGCGAGGAGTGCTTGAAGAAGAGCTCGCCGAGGCGGCGGCCGAGGGTGTCGGCGATCTCCTGCTGCTCGCGGATGCGGTCGGCGTTGGTGGAGGGGACGGGCGTGGCCCGGTTGCGTTCGGCGATGGCCAGCACGTACGACGGGTCCTGCCCGGCCTCGGCCTTGAGCGGGAAGAGCCGCTCGCCGGTCTTGGAGTCGATGATCTTCACGCGCAGGATCGCCGAGGGGGCGTGGGTCGAGCCGTCGGGCGTGAGGCGGAAGGAATCGACGGTGGCCCAGATGACCTGATCGGCGCCGACCGAGCGCCCGATCTGGGCGATGCTCTGGGGCTTGGAGAAGCGCTCGGCGGCGATGACGGCCTGGAGCGATTCGGACGAGATCAGGTCGGCCTCGAGCAACTTCTGTTTGAGGATCTGGGTCTCGGCGGCCTTGGCGATGCGGTCGCGGAGGGTGCGCATCGGGAGGACGCTGTTGCGGTCGTCGATGAAGACCACGGCCGTGCGCTTGGGGTCGAGCTCGTGCACCGCGGGGGTGCGGTCGTCGGAGACGAGGAAGAGCGCGGGCCCCGCGATGTTGCAGCCGACGAGGGCGAGAAAGAGCGTGGAGGCGAGGAGGAGGCGGGTGTTCATGGTGCGGGCTGGCCTAGTACTTGATGGCGTTGGGTTCCTCGTGGTCGTAGAGGAGCCACGCGGCCCGGTCGATGAACCGCTTGGCGAGCATGTTGAGCACGTCCTGGCGCGGGATCTGGTTCGGGCCCATGCCGGACATGTCCGGGTACTTCACCCGCACGGGCTCGCCGAAGGCGAACTCGCTGGCGACGGGGCTCTCGGCCTCGATGACGTGGACGACGCCCGCGGCCGCGCCGTTGTAGACGTAGATGTTGCCGGGATCGGTCAGGGCGAACTCCTGCAGGTCGATGTAGACGACGCGATCGACGGCGAGGTCCTTGGCGAGCTCGTCGAAGGGTCGGGCGACCCAGCCGGGGTGCTGGGACTGGTATTGGAGGACCTCGTTGGCGGGGAGCATGCCCTTGGCGCCGGCGTGCTCGGCGAGGAGTTTGCTCACCTCGCGCGTGATGACGGGGACGATGCCGGGGAAGTCGGACTGGATGGAGCGATCGGAGGCGACGATGACGGCGAAGGTCTTGTCGGTGAGCCCCGTGTACTTGGCCTTGAAGTCGGTGGATCCGGTGCGGTGATGGCTCGCCGCCATGCCGCCGAAGAGTTGGCCGATCTGGCAGCCCGCCGCGGCGAGCAGGGTGCAGCAGGCGGCAAGGGTCAAGATGGTGTGTCGGGGGCGCATGAGACAGAAGGGTACGGCCGGGGAGGTGGGGGGGTTGCCCCGACGCCTGGGTGCTCGTGGCAATCGCATTCTCCCGATCCCGGGGCCCTGCGCGGGTCGTCGTGATTCCACCCGGCGGTCTTGACGGGGCGTCCATGGCAGGTGGCCTTGGGTTCCAGGGCATCCCGCAGTGCGCCCCGAAGGTGGAGCCACACGCCCGATTTTTCCGCGTGTACAGCAGGCGGTTAGGGTTGCGAGGGCCATCTCCAGCCCGAGTTCGCATTCTTGATTGGCGTCATATGCATGGAATAGCGATTGCACACGATCAGTCCTGCCTTTTCCTTCCGCGCCGAGCCGTCAAGGAAGGACATCACGCTTTGGTCTTTGCCGTGCCACCAATCGCCAGTGATGAACGGCGTCATCTGCGCAGGTGTGGAAACAACCCAGTTTGAAGGACCAGTATCTTGGAGCACAACGAATCGCGACGTGGCGACTTGTACATGTTCGGGCCCCTGACGGGTTCGCAGATTGGGAAAGGTCGGGAACCCTCCCCACCCACCGAGAGAACCCGGCTTACAGTACATCCAGGTGTTGGCCAAGTAACTGTTTCCCCAGACGCCATACACAGATTCCGGATCGCCGGAGGACACGAGGTGCGAGAATCCCACGTTCATACTTACGCCCGAACCTGGCTCATGAGAGCCAAAGTCGAGGGGACACTTGAACACGTCGGCCCGCGATTCGAGATGCTCCGGCAGACCCAAGTAGGGGTTCACGGGTCGAATGCCGCTCCCAACGAGCGAGACCGGCACCGTGTCAGGAAACCAGTCAACACCGCCCCACGAGCCGGGAAGCCTGTCGCTGGGATTCGACCCCGATCCTCCTGGAACATACGGAAACACGCCATAATCGTTGATGTATGTAGTCCAAGCGATCAGGAGTTGCCGGTGATTACTCAGGCACGTCGATTCCTTGGCCGCCAACCGGGCCTTCGAAAGCGCGGGCAGCAGAAGCCCGACCAGCAGAGCAACAACCGCAATGACGACTAGCAGTTCGATGAGTGTAAAGCCCCCTGACCCTTCGAGAGGTGCTCTACACCGGTGCTTGGTTGAGTAAGCTCTCAATAGCATCCAACGAACCACGCATTAAGGAAGTCGAAGATGTCCTGTACGCTCAATCCATTGGGCGGCGGATTCGTAATGCCTGATTGATTGAAGTCTGCCGCCGGATCACCCGCAAGCCAAGCGTTCAAGAAATCGAAAATATCCTGGACTTCCAACACGCAATCGGCATTGAAGTCGGCAGCACAGCCCAGCCCGGCTGAACACACCGCGCTGTCAACTGATCCGCATGCATTGGAAATAGTCACCGTGTAGCCTCCGCGATCATGGTAGTTGAAACTGGCGATCGTGAGAGTATCCGTGGTTGACCCACTCACGGTTCCGCCCAGTGAGCTTGCCCCTTGGGGGCCGTCGGTCACGGCGACCCCGTCCCGCTTCCATTGGTACGTAATCGGTTCGTATCCGGGGGCGGTGATGACGGAAATCGTGATCGTGGCGGAGGTCGGGCACGCCCCCGCATTCGGCTGGCGCTTGATCACCGGAGCGTCATCCTGGGTCCACCGGGAGAAGTTCCGGACCGGCTTCCCGCCCGCCCGATCGAACGAGCCGCCGACCTGCAACTCGTTGACGTTCCACGCCAGTGCGAAGCAGGAGGCCGTGGAACCCGACGCGTTGGTCACTCCCGAGGTGAGGGGAGACCATGTGGAGCCCGTGAGGATTGCCACGTTGGTAGCGCTGACCGCCCCGCCGCCGACTCCTACAGAGGAGAAGTTGCCGCCTATCGCGAGGTCGCCATTTGGCTTCACCGCGATTGCTCGGACCGTGCCCCCAGTCCCACCGGCGATCGAGACCCACGTCGAGCCGTTGAATCCGGCAAGACCTGCCGTATCAGCCGATGGACCGCTGCCCGCGGCGTAGAAGTCACCGCCCGCGATAACGAGACCACTGGAGCGACGCGCAAGAGCGAATACACGCCCGTAGGTGCCCAAGTCCATGGGAAGCCACATGCCCGTGTTTCCGGTGTCAAGCATCGCGATGTTCGCGCATGGATTTCCGGACCCGTCGGCCGTGGAGAAGTTCCCGCCAGCGACGGTTGAGCCGTCGGAGGGATTGTACAGCAGCGCGTACACTGGACCGTCCGTTCCCGTCAATCCTCCGGGATTGATCCAGTTCGTTCCGGTCCACGCCGCGACATGGAGACACCCGTGTGTCCCTGCCGTCGTGAACTCGCCGCCAGCGACCAGGCCGTCCATCGCGCTAAAGGCCAGCGCGTGAACCGTGTCGTTCATGCCCGAGTTCATCGCCTGCCAAGCCGAGCCGCTCCATAGCGCGATTCGATTACGGGTGGAACCGCCTGCGGTGGTGAATTCGCCGCCAGCCACCAGCCGTTTCTCACCGGTCCCGGAATCAGGGAGGAACGCAAGTGCCCGGACGGCGGCGTTCATGCCGCTCCCAAAACCCGTCCACGTCGCTCCATTCCATCGGGCAATACGATTGATGGGTGTTTCGCCGACCATTGTGAAGTCGCCGCCCACGACCAGAGTTCCGTCGTCCTGATACAGAAACGCATATACGGGGCCATTGAGGCGCTCGGCGAACGGGAATCGCATGCGATGCCAGTCGGGAGCGGTCTGACCTGGCCTGAGAATCCCGAGCCAGTCCGGATGAGAGTTTTTCGGGTACAAGGTACCCAGGAGACTCTCGATGA
>CALMPG010000139.1 GCA_937871915.1 uncultured Phycisphaerales bacterium | reverse complement strand
CGGGGGGGTCGGGGGGGTCGGGGGGGAGGGGGGTGTGCGGGGGTGCGTGTGCATTGGGGTGGGCGAGAGGACGCGAGGGCCATGGAGGGAGGAGCGGGGGTCACGAGGAGCGGAGTCAGTTTGCGGAGTTGCCGAGTTGGACGACCTTGCGGTATTGGTCGCGGAAGAACCGGGTGTAGGCGATGAGGGAGCGCTTGCCGTGGTCGAGGTCTTTCCACTTGCCGGTGTCTTCTTCGATGGCCTTGAAGTTGGCCTCGTTGAGTTCGAGGATGGCGCCGTCGCGCATGGTGTGCGGGGGCATGGCGTAGAACTCCCGCTCCATCGCGGCGAGGTGGTCGGGGGGCATGCGGGACTCGGCGGCGAGGGCGCGGGCGTGGTTGAGGGTTTGCCAGGCGCTGCGCAGGTCGGGGGCGACGTCGATGGCGAAGGCCGCCATGAGGGGGGCGATGAGGTTGCGCCAGTTGCGGGACTTGACGTCGCTGGCGATGGCGAAGGGGTTGGCCTTGTCGATGAAGTACTGGCCGTACTTGTCGTACATGTCGCGGCGGACGGGCATGCGGCGGAGGTCGTATTGCTCGGGGCCGAGGGGCAGGCCGCCGGGGCCGATGGGGTTGTTGCGGCCCGAGGCGTGGGAGGTGGCGGGCATCTGCCAGAGGGCTTGGGCCTCGTCGGAGAGGCAGAACTCGATGAAGGCCTTGGCGAGTCCGGGGTTGGCCGCGCCGTTGAGGATGGTGGCGGGGTCGGCGTCGATGAAGACGGCGCCGGCGGGATCGATGTAGCCGACGCGGGACTCGGAGGGGTCCTGGCCGGGCTTGAGGAGGCACTGGGCCTGGGAGCGGCCGTAGAAGTCGATGGCGAGGCCGGCGGCGGCGTCTCCCTGGCTGACGTCGATGGGGGGCTTGGTGGAGGAACTGGCGAAGTATCGGGCGTTGGCGGACATTTCGCGGAGGGTGCGCCAGCCCCTGTCCCAGCCTTCCTTGTTGAGGATGGAGTCGTAGGTGGTGGTGACGCTGCCGGACTGGCGGCCGTCGGCGAGGGCGACGAGGTTGAAGAGGCGAGAGTCGCCGAGATCGTCGAAGGTCTTGGGCTCGGGGACGCCCAGGCGAGAGAGGACGTCTTTGTTGTAGACGATGCCGAAGCCGGAGAGGGCGGTGCCGATCCAGTATTGCTCGGGGTCGTAGAGGAACTGGGTGCCGATCTTGTTGGGGCCGAACCAGTCGTCGAGCTGCTTCTGGGTGAAGCCGACGGGTTGGGAGAGGCGGTAGGAGACGGGCTTGCCCGAGGGGCCGATGGTGGTGCGGGGCTTTTTGAGGCCGCCGTGCTCGTAGGAGCCGCCGCCGAGGAAGACGTCGCACCCGGCCGCGCCGGGTTTGGCGGCGCCGTGCTCGTCGATGAGGCCGTTGCGAGCGGCGGCCTCGAGGGTGGACTCGAGCTGCTTGATGATGTCGCTGGTGCCTCCGGGGATTCGCCAGTCGATGGCGGCGCGGGAGTTGCGGGTTCGGAGGTGCCAGCGGTCGAAGGCTCGCTCGAACTCGTCGCGGATCTGCTCGACGTGTGGGGTGATGACGACGAGGGTTGGGGTGCCTTCGGGAACGGACGGGCCGCGGGCACGCGAGGCGGAGGTGGCGCGGACGATGAAGGGGAGGCTGAGGACCAGCAGCAGCGCGGCGAGTATGGCGACCTTCTGGGCCATGGATGGGAGAGTGTACCAGCGCGGCTGGGTGGTGTTCGGGGATCGGTCGCGGGCCCTACGCTGGGAGCATGGACGAGCAAATCCGACCGGTTGCGATCGTGACGGGTGCGGGCTCGGGGATCGGGCGGGCGATTGCCCTGGCGCTGGGGCGATCGGGGTTCGGGCTGGTGCTGGTGGGGCGGAGGCCCGAACCGCTGGCGGAGACGGATGAGGAGTTGCCCGAGGGCGTGGAATCGATCTCGGTGCCGCTGGATGTCTCGGATCCGGCCTCTGGGGAGGCGATGGTGGCGGCGGCGGTGGCGAAGTTCGGGCGGGTGGATGTGCTGGTGAACAACGCGGGGTATGCGCCGATGGCGGCGATCGATGAGACGGAGGCCGGGGCGATCCAGAGGGCGTACATGACCAACGCGGTGGGGCCGGCGTGCGCGATCGCCGCGGCGTGGCGGGCGTTTCGGACCCAGCGCGAGGAGGGGGTTGCGTGGCGGCTGGGGCCGTGCATCGTGAACATCTCGACGATGGGGACGGCGGACCCGTTCGCGGGGTTCTTCGCGTATGCGTCGAGCAAGATTCCGGTGAACCTGATGGCGAAGATTTGCGCGACGGAGGGGAAGCCCCTGGACATTCGCGCATTTGCCATTGCGCCCGGGGCGGTGGAGACGCGGATGCTGCGGTCGCTGTTCACGACGGACGTGGTGCCGCGGGAGCGGTGTCTGACGCCGCAGCGAGTGGCCGAGGAGGTTCTGGCGTGTGTTCTTGGTG
>CALMPG010000138.1 GCA_937871915.1 uncultured Phycisphaerales bacterium | reverse complement strand
GGGGGGGGGGTTTGGGGGGGGGGGGGGGGGGGGGGGGGGGGGGGGGGGTGGGGGGCTGCGTGGGGGGGTGTAGCGTCCGTGGGGTGGTCGATGGCCTCGGGCGCGTGGGGGGAGACCGCAACGTGGCCATGCGCGGTGGCCGGATGTGCAGGCGCGGCGGGTTGGGCGGGAGCGGGCTCGTCGTAGTACGAGGTTTGCACAGCGGGCTTTGGGGTTGAGACGTGCAGCGCGGATTCTCGCGCGTGGGGCGCGGGGGCGGGGTAGTAGCGGGCGAGGCGGAGGAGGAGGCTGGTGGCGCGGCAGGCGATCAGGGCCGACGTGAGGGAGGGGGTGCCGGTTGAGGAGCGGGTGTCGGATTTCTCGGGTGTCGGACTTCCCCCTCCGTTCTCGCCGCGCTCGAGAGCGGCGAGCGTCCTGCTCGCGACCTCCCCCGCTGGCGCGGGGGAGGGGGCGGGGTGGGCGGGCGCGGGAGGCGTGGCGTGCGCGTTGAAGTCGGTGAGAATCCTGGTGACGGCTTGGAGGGCGTGGGAGAGGCGGGCGGTGGGGGGGGGGCGGGGGGGGGGGGGGGGGGGGGGGTCCGGGGGGGGGGGGGGGCGGGGGGGGGCTGGGGGGGGGGGAGGCAGGGGGTGGGTGGGGCGGGGGGTGGCGGTGGGGGGGAGGCGGGCGGCGTGGGCGGACTCGTGGCGGCGGAGGCGCTGCGCGATGTCGGGGCGGGCGAGCCAGAGGGCGAGGGCGTCGGCGGTGGTGTCTTTGGCCGCGGCGATGTGGGCGAGGGATTGGGTCGGATCGATGAGGGCCGCGAGGAGCGCATCGATTGCGTGCTCGGGGGGGTTGAAGTGGATGGGGTCGGGGTGGTTGGACACGAGATGTGCGCCTCTATTGATGGGGCGGGAGGACGGGTTTGTGCGCACAAGGGCGACCGTGGGTGGGACGCGGGGGAGCGCAAGTTGTGGCGGGGGAAGGGGTAGAGAAAAGTTGGGGAATCGGCGCGGGGGGTGCTTTGGAGGGACGGGTTTGTGCGCCGGGGGCGTCCATGTCCCCGGTTTGTGCGTGGGGAGCATCGGCGGAGGGCTTGAGTGGGCGCCCCGGGCTGTGGACGAAACCGAGGGCATGCTCCGGATCGGCCTACTTCACCGCGAGCCGGTTCTCCGTCGCGATGTCGGGGAGGGCCTCGAAGTCACGATCGGTCGTGGGCACCGCCGGTTTGTGCCGGCGTGTGAGCGCGATGAAGGGCAAGGGAACAGAGATGCGCGGCGCGGCGGTTCGGAGGCGGCGACGTCTTGGCGTGTAGGAGTCGGAGGGCTTCATGCGAAGTTCCCACCATCGGGACAGCCATCGCTTGGCGCGAGGGGCGGATCTTGGAGCGGGCCAGTCGCGGGAGCCGTGGAGTCTCGGGGCGCGAGAACGGCAAGACTCTTGTCTGACGGGGAGGGTCGTGCCGAAAAACACGAAAGCCTGGTCGGCAATAGCACGTATGCAGCAGGCCCCATGTGGGGTCCGTTGGTGGACGATCCGGCCGGCCCACGGCGCGTGACCGCCGAAGGCCGTGCCGACGAGGCGGGCGGAGAGGGCGATGATGGCTGGCGCGGCGTGCCCGTGAGCCGGGGCCGGGCGGGGAGAGCCGGGCTTGATGAGCGGCCGTCGCGCCGGCGTGCCGGGCGTCGGGCCCCCGCTCGATCACCCGCCCTTGATCTTCCGCGCCACCTGCTTGGCCCGGATCACGTGGCGTCGAACGAGCGTGCGCATCGGATGGCTGGCGGCGTCCACGAGCTGCTCGAGCATTCTCGGGTGCACGACGTCGAGGGCGCGGGTCCGGGCGTCCTCGACGAGGCCCTGCAGGTCCGGGCGGGTGGCGAGGAGCGGGTCCGACAGGAACAGCAGGGTGTTCTGGCGGTACCACCACTGCACGTCCTCGTTGTCCCAGATCCGGGGACGGACGGGGTCCGCGACGCGGTAGCCCCGCGCGGCGAACTTCTCGGCCCAGTAGCTCTGCCACTGTTCGTTGACGTGGTGGTTGCCGCCCTGGGCCGGAACGGCGGCGGAGAACAGGACGGCGGGGGCGAGGTTCGTCAGCGCCTGAACAAACTGGTCCGCCACGGACTCGGGGAGATGCTCGGCGACCTCGAGGCTGATGGCCAGGTCGAAGGTTCGATCCAGGGTGAGCGGCTTGGTCAGGTCGTGGGGCGTGAACCTGTCGGCGGGGATGCGGAGCATGGACCGATCGACGTAGTCTCCATCCACGCCCATGACCTCGGGCACGCCGCTCTTGCCGAACGCCGCGGCCCATCCGGCGAGGCCACACCCCACGTCGATCATGCTGGCGGGCTTGAGCAACTGGGTGACGATGGGGACGACGATGGCGGCGCTGGCCTCAGAGGTCGTGACCTGTCCGGCAAACCAGCGCTTGGTGTACGTCATAGAAAGTGGGCCTCGTGCGGACAATCGGCCCGCGGGTGCGTTGAGTTTACGCCGGGGTCCGAGAACCGTCTCGGCGCGGGGTTGCGGGGGCGGCGATGATGGACTTGAGCCGGTCGATCAGGCCGCCGTAGGCGATCTGCGGGGTGAACGCGGCGAGCATGTGGGCGTGGGCGGCTCGCCCCATGGATTGGCGCAGCGCGGCGTCGGCCATGAGTTTCTCGACCGCCTGGATGTAGTCCTCATCGCCGGCGGGGTGGCACAGGAATCCGGAGCGGCCGTGCTCGACGATCTCGTGGATGGCCCCCAGCCTTGACGACACCACGGGGAGCCCGCACCCGGCGGCCTCGATGAGGGCCCACGGGCTCATGTCGGCGCGGGTGGGCAGCACGAAGACGTCCATGGAGGGCAGCAGCTCGCCGATGAGGCGCGCGTGATCGACCGACCCGTGCCAGACGACGCCCTCGAGGGTCCGGTCGATGGGCACGTTGGCGCCGAAGACATGCACCTCGGCGGCGGGTTTCCAGCGGGCCTGATGCCAACGGATCAGGCGGTCGCCGCCCTTGCGGACCCAGTCGTTGCCGACGATCGCCAGGCGGATCGGGCCGGCGGGGCGGGCCGGACGCTCGGGAAGCGTGGGCGCCACCGGCACCGCGTTGCGCACGAGCAGGAGGCGCGACTCGGGCACGCCGTGGTCGTCGCGCACGGAGTCCAAGGCCCAGCGGCTCATTCCGGCCACGACGTCCGCGCTGTGGAGAATCTTGCGCTCGCCGGGGCTGCTGAGCCAGTCGAAGCCGCCCCCGCCGAGGTCTCGGATGTACTGCGGCACGGTGGTGTCCACGTACGTGGCGAAGGGAAGCCCGGTTTGTGCCTTGATGCGCGGCATCCCGCGGGCCACGAGCTGGGTGGACAAGACCGCCGCGTCGAATCGGTCGGGGGGCAGGCGATGGCTCAGCAGCGACGGGATGTACCGCGACCACGCCCAGGCGGAGCGAAACCCCGACACGTCCCAGCCGCGTGCGATGGACGCCCTGCGACCCAGCCAGGCCAGAGATCCGGGCAGGGTGACTCGCACGTGCACGGCCTCGACGTCGTCCCGCGAGGCGGTGTAGGCCTCGAACTGGCGCGAGAGCGTCTTGAACCCCAGGGCGTTGCTGGTCAGGAACAAGAGGCGAGTCCGCTCCGATCGCTTCGGCGCGGGCAACTGCTCGGGGCGGATGCCGGCGGGGATGTCGGTGAGCAGTCGGTTCATGGCGTGGAGAGCCCTTCGGGACGGGCGAGCAGGGGCCGTTCATCGGCGAGCGCGACAAGGTTGTTGAGCAGATGGGTGTGCCAGACGTCGGCGGAGAGGGCGGTCCGGGCGTGCCTAGCCGCGGCGGCGCCCATGCGGGCCCGCAGCCCCGCGTCGGCCAGAAGCCCCTCCAAGGCCCGGATGTATTGCTCGTCGCTCTCGGGATCGCACAGGAACCCGGTTGTCCCGTCGAGCACGCACTCGGCCACGCCGCCCGTCCGGGTTGTGACCACCGGGAGCCCGGCGGCCTGCGCCTCCTGGGCCGCGATCATGAACGTGTCCCATTTCGTCGGCACCGCGAAGATGTCCATGGACGGGAGCAGGCGGCCCACCAGAATTCCGTGGGGCACCCGTGCGTGCCAGACGACATTCCTGGCGGAGGCGTCGGGCGGCGCGCTCCCGGAGACGATGTGCAGTTCGGCGCGATCGGCCCATCGCTGCTGGTGCCACCGAAGAAGGCGCGGCCCGCCTTTGTCGGCCCAGTTGCCCCCGACGAACACTATCCTGACGAGGCCGCCCGGCCTTCGGAGGTCCTCTGGTGCGCCGTCGCGCGGCAGCACGATCGCGCACGGCTTGTGGATCACCACGCGATCTCGGACCGCCGCGTACTGCCCGACGCACGACTCGGCCGCCCAGGTGGTCGCGCACGCGAGCATGTCCGCGGATCGGAGGATCCGCCCCTCGATCGACCGGTCGAACGGGGGGGCGAGGCGCCGGAGGCCCCGCATGGACTCCCAGTTGCGGAGCGTCGCGTCGAGGTTTACCGCGAACTTGGTTCGCGTCGGGTTGGCCCCGGGCCGGGCGAAGTCGCGGATGATCAGGGCCCGCTGCTGCGTGGTGATGTGGACCGCATCGAACCGATCCGGGGGCAGCGCGCGACCGGGCCCAAGCAGCGTGCGCAGGTGCATCCGCCAGAAGAGCATGTGCCGGAGGTAGCGGTAGTCGAGCTCGCCCACCGGGAAGGGGGACTGGGTGCAGGCGATCTTCAGCCAGCGCGGCATCGCCAGGCGCACGTGCAGCGCGTCGATGTCCGCCCGATCCGCCGCGTAGTGGATGAGATTCTCCGTGGTGGTCGCGAACCCCACCTCCATCGCGTGCAGGAACAGCACCCGGGCCGGTCCCTCGCGCGTCTGCGGCGGGAGCAGGTTGGCACTTGGGGGTTCGCCGATGGTCCAGACGGCACGGTTCATGGGTGGGGCACGGGGTGGGAAGCCTTATCGGCTTGCGGGGTCGTCGGCCTGATGCCTGGCCCTCAATCCTTGCTTCCTCCCCGTGTGGACGAGCGCTTTCGGGACTTCTTGTTGGCCCGCACGCCCGGCATTCCCGCCTTGCGAGTCGCGTCGGCCCGTCCCGTGGCGCTCTCCACCTCGGAACGCCGGATCTTCTTCCCCGGCGAGGTTCCGGAGGCCCTGACGTTCCTGGCCTGATCCCGGAGGCGTGCGGCCTTCTCGAAGTCGAGGTTCTGGGCCGCCTCGAGCATCTCCTCTTCGAGCATCATCGCCAGCTCCGCAGACTCGTACTCGGTCTCGCCGGTGGCGATGGCCGACTGGGCGGTGCGTCGGGCCTTGAGCTCGGCCTCGAGGCCGCGCCGCACGGCCTTGATGATGGTGGTGGGGGTGATGTTGTGCTCGGCGTTGTAGGCCAGTTGCTTGAGCCGCCGGCGCTCGGTTTCCTTGATGGCCGCGTCCATCGAGGGCGTCACCTTGTCGGCGTACATCACGACGACCGACCCCGAGTTTCGGGCGGCGCGGCCCATCTGCTGGATGAGGGAGGTGGCCGAGCGGAGGAATCCCTCCTTGTCGGCGTCGAGGATGCAGACGAGGGAGACTTCCGGCAGGTCGAGCCCCTCGCGCAGCAGGTTGACGCCGACGAGGACGTCGAACTCGCCCGTGCGGAGGTCGGCGAGGATCTCCATGCGCTCGAGGGTCTCGATCTCGCTGTGCAGATACCGCACGCGCAAGCCCTGCTCGTCGAGGTAGGTCGTCAGGTCCTCGCAGAGGCGCTTGGTGAGTGCGGTGACGAGCACGCGTTCTTTTCTGGCCGCCCGTTCCTTGCAGCGCTCGACGAGATCGAGCACCTGCCCCTGGGCGGGGCGCACCTCGATGGCGGGGTCCACCAGGCCCGTGGGCCGGATGACCTGCTCGGCGACGACGCCGAGGCTGCGCCTGAGCTCGTACGCGCTGGGCGTGGCGGAGACGAACATCAGCCGCGGCACCGTCGCCTCAAACTCGGCGAACGTGAGCGGCCGGTTGTCCAGCGCCGAAGGCAGCCGGAACCCGTGGTCCACCAGCACCCGCTTGCGGTTGCGGTCCCCGTTGAACATCGCGTGCACCTGCGGGATCGTCACGTGCGACTCATCGATGATGCACAGCCAGTCGCGGAAGTTGGGCCGGGCAGAGGGATCAAGGGATCCAGGGTTTAGGGAATCGAGTTTGTCCCCACTCGATCCCTTGATCCCTTGATCCCTCGGTCCCTTCTCCCCCGGCGGCGCAAAGTCAAAGTAGTCCAGCAGCGTGTACGGCCGCTCCCCAGGCTTCCGCCCGTCAAAGAACCGGGAGTAGTTCTCGATCCCCGAGCAGTATCCGACCTCCTCGATCATCTCCAGGTCGTACTTCGTCCGGGCCAGCAGCCGCTGCGCCTCGAGCAGCTTCCCCTCGGCCCGCAGCTCCATCACCCGCGTGTCGAGCTCCGCGCGGATCGCCGCAATCACCCCGCCCAGCGTCTCTTCCTCCGTCACATAGTGCACCGCCGGGAACAGGAACACCTGCTTCTCCTGCGCCTCCTCCCCGCCGAGCAGCTCTCCCGTCAGCGGGTCGATGTACTCGATCCGCTCGATCTCATCCCCGAACAGCGACACCCGGATCGCAAACTTCTCGTACGCCGGCCACACCTCGATCGCGTCCCCCCGCACCCTGAACTTTCCCCGCTGGAACTCGATGTCCACCCGCTGATATTGCATCGCGCTCATCGCCAGCAGGAACTCCCGCCGGTCGATCGTCGCCCCGCGCGTGATCGTCAGGACGCGGCTGGAATACGCCTGCGGCGACCCCAGCCCGAAAATGCACGACACGCTCGCCACCACGATCGTGTCCCGCCTCGACAGGATGTTGCTCGTTGCCGCCAGTCGCAGGGCCTCGAGTTCCGGGTTCCGCGACGAGTCCTTCTCGATGTAGATATCCCGCTGCGGGATGTACGCCTCCGGCTGGTAGTAGTCGTAGTACGACACGAAGTAGTTCACGCTGTTGTGCGGGAACAGCTCCCGCATCTCCTCGTAGAGCTGCGCCGCCAGCGTCTTGTTGTGCGAGATGATCAGCGTCGGCCGCCCGAACCGCTCGATCACGTTCGCCATGGTGAACGTCTTGCCCGTGCCCGTCGCCCCCAGCAGCGTGACGCACTCCGCTCCCGCGCTCAGATCTCGCGACAACTGCTCGATCGCCTGCGGCTGGTCGCCGGTGGGCTTGAACGGACTCACAACCTCAAACGGCCTCGGCTCGCGGAACATGCCCGATGGTACGGGCCGGCCCGCGGCGCGGCGTTCACCGGCCCGTCACGATCCCGCCAGACGCACCCCCGCGCCCACGGCGATCGTGCCCTCCCGCACGACGCGGGCGTACACGCGTGACTCGCCGGGATGGGTGTCCTGCAAGATCCGATTGGAATCCAACCCCGCAAACGAGTCGCGGATGGTGGAGCAGGGCCGCGTGTACGAAACCACCTCGAGCGCAACCGGAGCGCTCCCATCGGCGTCGATCTCAAGCACGGCCCCGGGGGCCACCCTTGCCCAGTCCAGCCCTTCGATCGTGAGATTCTCCCCCGCGCTCCCCGGCACGATCGGGTGCCCCTCCGCCCGCAAACGCCGGATCACCTCCATCGAGAACAGGCACACCGCCCGCTCCGGCCCACCGTGGTGCCTGGTATCGCGCTGCCGATCCCCCTCCACGCCGCTCGTGGCGATGCGGGCCCGCGCCACGGCCCGTTTGGGCACGCCGCCATCGGACACGCTGATCTGGTGCACGCGTGCGGTCATTGCACAAGCCCCCGCCTCCGCAACTCGTCGAGCATCAGCATCGTCACATCCGCATCCGATCTCACCATCAGGTGCTGCATCCCGCGTGCCGCGGCGAACTCGTGCAGCCCACTCTGATACGCCCGCAGCCGATCAAGGTAGCGGTGTACGAGGTCAGTGGTGACCGTCACTTCCGCCACCCGCCCCGTCTCCGCATCCGTCAGCCGCAGGTCGCCGATCACCATCCGCTCCCCGCTCGGCGAGCGCTCCTGGAGCGGATCGACCTCGCCCGGCGACAGCACCTGGATCAGCGTGATGTCCCACCCCGGCGCGCCCGCCCCGGATGCCCCGCCCGAGAGCAGCGACAAGCCGGCCTGATACCCCTCCGGAATCAGCAGGTCCGACAGCACCACCATCACGCCCCGCCCCGTGCGCGTCGTGGCGATCGTCCGCATCGCCTCCGTGAACGAACCAAACCCTCTGGGTGGTACTGGCCGCTCATCTGCCAGTGGTGTTGCCGGCCCCCGCATCCGGCCACCCGAATCGCCGCTCGTCTCCTCAATCAGGAACTTCGCCACCCGCTGCACGCCCGTGTTCCCCCGCAGCGGCGGCAACCGCTTCACCGCCCCATGCCCCACGATCCACATTGCCACCCGGTTGTTGTTCACCAGCCCGAGATACCCGAGGGCCATCGCCACCTTCTGCGCATACACCAGTTTGTTCGGCGTCCCCGCGTCCATGCTCGCCGAAGCATCCAGCACGATGTGCAGGGCCAGGTCCTGCTCCTCCTGGAAGATCTTAATGAAGAACCGGTCCAGCCGGGCAAACACGTTCCAGTCCACATGCCGAAGATCGTCCCCGTGCACATACGGCCGAAAGTCCTCAAACTCGACCGACCGCCCCCGGGCCTTGCTCCGCCGCTCCCCCTGCATCTTCCCGGGGAACATCCGGCGCGTCGACAGATCGACTTGGTCCAGCGCGCTCGCCAGCCGCGCCGAGATCAACTCGTCGGGAGTCAGCGGCCTGCGTGTGCTGGAGGAGGCGAGCACGCAGAAGACTAGACCCCAAGGCGCGTCGCATGGTCCGATGACATTTGCCAATGGGCGTTCGTCGGCCTTGAGCCCCGTTCACGGGGCTTGCTCGCTCGTAGCCCGCGGCTTTAGCCGCGGGGAGGCGATGGCGCGAGCGAAGCCCGATGTGTCGTCTGGCAGCCCGCTTCAGCGGGCTTCCGCGTGATACCGCCTTCAGGCTCAAACATCCCCGCGGGAGGAGGCGGCAGACTCCTTCCAGAGTGTTTTCACCAATAGTCCCCAGTTCACGAAGCGCCGAAGCCGCGCCCGGACGAACCCTCACCCATGCGGCCTACTTCCCCTGGCGCTGCTCCCTCAACTCGTCGTACAGGCCATGCAACCAGCGAGCCGGGATACCCGCGTAGTTCGGACCGGGCGTGACCGTGACCGCCGTGCAAGTCTCCGGAGTCTGCGCCAGCACCTTGTCCACGGTGGTCGCAAAATCCACCCGCACCATCGCACGCACTCGCTCCAGGCCGCCCGGCCACTGGGTCAGTTCCTGTCCCCGCGGCTGGCGGAGAAGGTCGTCCCAAGAGGTTGGCCACGCGTGGGTCGGGCTCGACCGCGTGTGCTCGATGATCGCGTCGGTGACGCGAAGCGAGATTTGGAGTCGATCCTCAGCCTCGAACATGTCCAAGTACGTCCGTCGGAGCCTGTACCCGCCATAGCCGAGACCAGCGAAGACGGCCGCGGTGACCAACCACACGATGGGGCGCCGGCGCGGACGCGCAACCTTGGGGGGTTGTGCAGGGGGTGTCAGATTGGCCGTGTGCGTATCCACTATGGGGTGTACGCCGAGTGCGGATGATCGGATGCGTGTCCGACCGTCGCGGCCTTGGGGGTACGCAGGTCACTCAGTTCCGCGAATCCCGAATCGCCCGGAAATCATCCGCCGGCAGATTGTCCGCGTACTCCCACACCACCACGTCCAGCGTCTTCACGCCCCACCGCATCGCCGCGCCGTCGGTCGCGAAGAGCACATCCAGCCGCTTCCCCTTGATCGCCCCGCCCCGGTCCAGCACCGGCACGATCTTCCCCTCGTCGTACCCCGGCACCGAGACCATCGAGCCCAGCGGCAGCACCCGGGAATCCGCCGCGACCAGCCTCATCCCGTTCGTCGAAACATGATGCACGCTCGACGTCATCCCGCACGCGTTCGGACCGCACGACTTCTCATCCGGCGAATACGCCGTCACGACCATCCGGATCGTCCGCGCCGGACGAACCGGGCGCCCGTTGAAGAAGCGCACGTCCAGCGCGTCGGCGAACCCTTCGTCCGACGCGGAGATATCCGCAGTGGGGGGGGCGACCGCCGCCTCCGGAGCAACATCGGCCCGCACCGTCGGCGGGTCCTTGTGCGACACCTCCACGATCGACGCCAGCCCGACGTTCATGTGCACCGACCGCTCGCTCGACGCCGGCACGCTCTCCACATCCGCCAGCGACCCCAGCGTTGCGCGGCTGACCGCCTCCTTCGTCACCACCGCCGAGAGCGCCACCATCCCCGCCACGCCCACCAGGAGCGCGCTGCGCACCACCGGACCGCCGAAGCGTTCAGAAGGCGACGAAGTTGTCGGGTCGCTGGTCTGCATGGTCCTGCCCCGGAGTCGGAGCGTGCTCCCCCAATCATACTTGATATGTTGCGAGCCTGTGCGTCAAACCCCGCGAAAACGCGGGCTCCGGCGCATCGGCGTTCGGCCGCGGCCGGTGAAGCGGCGTGCTCGATCGCCGTCTGCCCTCAAGAGGGGAACAAAGCGACCTCCGCAGGGCCACGGGAAGCCATCCCACGCTCGAACCGGCGAGCGATGGGGCTTCAACCGACAAGCACCGTCATCGCCACGCGACCCATCAAGCGACAGGTTGTGCGCCCGCCTCGGGACTCCACGCCCGATCCCCCGGCCCCGGCCGCGGCACTCTCCCCCGCGTCGCCGTCCGCAGCCGCTCGCGCAGATCCAGCCGCAGCGCATCCACCTCCGTCGCTAGCCGCGCCAGCCCCGCATCCGCCCCCAGAGCCTTGAGTTCCGCGTGCGGGATCGGTGTCCCGAACGCCACCGCCACGCGCTGCCCGAAGATCCGCGGCAGCCTCCTGCTCCGCGGCATCGCGTCGAAGCACCCTTCCACCGCCGCCGGCAGCACCGGCGCCCCCGACCGCATCATCATCACCCACACGCCGCGCTTGAACTCCTGCAGCGACCCATCCGGCGAGCGCGACCCCTCCGGAAAGATCACCACCAGCCGCCCCAACTTCAGTTGCTCGATCGCCGCCCGCATCGCCCCGGCATCCCCGGCGTCCTCCTTGATGGAGATGCACCCGACGGCCCGCAGCCACCAGCCCAGCACGGGCACGCGGAACAATCCTGCGCGTGCGATGGCGGCCATGTTCCGTCGGCGGATGGCCAGGCCCACCAGGGGCGGATCGAGGTGCGACTGATGGTTGGCGATCACCAGGAGCCCGCCCGAGTCGGGGACGGCGGCGGTGTTGGAGAACCTCGCCCGATAGATGAGCGTGAAGAGCAGGAGCAGCACCCAGTACCAGAGCCTGTAGAACAGGATCTGCGAAACCGGTCGGCCGTGGTCGATTCGCCGGAGGCTGTCGAGGAGGGGCATCCGCGGTGTTCCGGTGTGCTTAGTGGTGGATTTTGGGGGCGCGCTGGCCGGGGCGGGCGAACGCGCGGGAGCCGAGGACGCGCTTGACGTGGGCCTCGAGCGCATCGACGACCTGATCGAAGCCCATGTCCGAGGTGTCGATCCGCTCCGCGTCCGCGGGGCACGTGAGCGGGCCGACGGTGCGGCGGGTGTCCGAGTCGTCGCGCTGCTGGATCTCCTGCTCGAGGCGGTCCACGTCGGCCTCCCGGCGCGCCGCCCGCAACTGGTCGGCCCGGCGCTCGGCCCGCACGCGGGCGGAGGCGAACATGTAGAACTTCACGTCCGCGTCGGGGAAGACGACCGATCCCTGGTCGCGACCCTCGGTCACGAGGCGGGGATGGGCGATGGCGATCTGGCGTTGCTTCTTGACCATCTCCTGCCGGAGTTTGTCGATCGCCGCGACGGGGGAGACCAGTCGCGTGACGTCGGCGTCGCGCAGGCGGTGCATGATGCTCTCGCCTCGGCACAGGAGGGTGGGCGGATCGGCGTCGAAGTCGAAGTGCAGGTCGTGGCGTTCGACCTCGGCCACGAGGCGGGGGTGTGTCGAAGGGTCGGCGGGGTCCAGGCCGGTTTCGATGGCGATGGCCGCGGCGGCCCGGTACATCGCGCCGGTGTCGAGCAGGTCGAGGCCGAGGCGGTGGGCCAGGGCGCGGGCGACGGTGGATTTTCCGGTCCCCGCGGGTCCGTCGATCGTGATGATCAGACGCTCGGCCATGGTCCCGCTCCCGCTTCCAAGCCCGGCCCGATCCGCCGCCAATATATCGCGGACGCGCACGACCACCGGGCGCTCAAGTCCGAGGAGGTTCTCATTCGTCCTCGCCGTCGTCATCGGCGTCCTCTTCCTCTGAAGGCTCCGCCTCGCCGGGCTCCGCCGGTTCGTCGTCGTCGAGCAGGCCCGCGGGGGGCGTGACCGGGACCACGGACTCTAGCAGGGCTTTGGCACGCTTGAGATTCTCGACCGGATCCTCGTCGCCACGATAGTCCAAAGCGAGGGTCCCGGTGTATCCGACCGACCGGACCACCGCGGCATAGGCCCGCAGGTCGAACGGCTCGTGGGTGTACTCGCCGGGCTTCTTCCCGGCCTTGAGGCGGATCGTCGCCGCGGTGACGGCGGAGGCGTAGGGCGTGAGCCGCTTGAGATACGCCAGCGGATCGGCGGACCTGGAAGCGACCTCGAAGTCGGGGAAGGTGCCGATGCGGAACCCGCCGACCTTCTTGATCAGGTCCGTGAGGCGCTCCGGGTCCTCGGTCAGGCCGGGGGAGGGGCAGACGAGCACGTTGACCTCGAGGCGCTCCGCGACCGAGAGCACCCGGCGGAGGCGCTCGATGCAGAAATCGTGCTCGTCCTCGTGGTCCTTGCAGGCCACGGAGAGGCCGATGGAACTGCACCCGAGCCGGTGGGCGGCCTGCACCACGCGCTGGGACCGGGCGATGGCCGCGTCGCCGATGGCGTCGTCGGTCGTCCCCATCGCCTGCACTTCCGACTCGACGAGCGTCAGGCAGGGGCAGGAGGCCTTGTCCGCGGCGTCGCGGATGGCGTCGAGGCGCTTGAGGTCCGCGCCGATGAGCAGGTTGGTCGAGAGGTTCAGGCCGAAGAGCCCGAGTTCCTCGCGGGCAAAGCGCGGCAGGTCGGTCACCTGCAGGGTGTCGCCCGTGGCGGCGGCCGGCCGGCCCTTCCTGGGAAGGGCGAGGCGCGCACGAAGAGCGTTGGCGGCGAGAGTGAGGAGCATGCTCGGGCGGGAATGTAGGCGAGGCGGGCGGGCAGCGTGGCACCGACAAAGAGGAAGCCCGA
The DNA here is from genome assembly GCA_937871915.1 of uncultured Phycisphaerales bacterium. GTDB lineage: Bacteria > Planctomycetota > Phycisphaerae > Phycisphaerales > UBA1924 > UBA4658. The sequence continues at coordinate 72,856 of CALMPG010000138.1, read as the reverse complement.
GCATCTGTCCGGCGCGACGCCCGGTTTGAACTCCCCCCCGTCCCCTTCCATAGCATCCCGCCCAACCAAGGAGCCTCGCATGGCCGTTCCCGCCGATCGCACCTACTCCGAGTCCCACGAATGGCACAAGGTCGAGGGGGGCACCGTGACGCTGGGCCTGACCCAGTTCGCCGTCGATCAGCTCACCGACGTGACCTTCGTCGAGATGAAGCCCGTCGGCTTCAAGTTCCAGGCCGGCACGACCATCGGCGAGGTCGAGAGCGTCAAGACCACCTCCGACATCTACTGCGCCGCGGGCGGCGAGATCGCCGAGGTCAACACGGCCGTCGTCGCCGACCCCTCCCTCATCAACTCCGATCCCTACGGCAAGGGGTGGCTTGTCAAGGTCAGGGTCACCGACCCCGCCGGGCTCTCCAAGCTCATGGACGCCGCGGCGTACGGGAAGCAGTATCACTGACCCTCCGTGCCACGGGCGTCCCTGCCCGCGGCGGAGCGGCACAGCGCGCACCGCGTCTTGCGCCTCGCACGTCATCCTCCCCGCACCGCCGATCCCGCGCGGCGCTCCCGTCCGTCCACTCGGCGGGCAGGATGCCCGTGGCACGCCGCCCTAACCTTTCCTCCCCCATGATCCGCTGCTCGAACGTCCACAAGGCCTACCACCTCCGCGAGCAGGAAGTCCTGGCGTTGCGGGGCGCCAACCTCGACATCTCCGAGGCGGGGTTCTTCGCGATCATGGGCCAGTCCGGGAGCGGGAAGTCCACGCTGCTCCACCTTCTGGGCGGCCTGGACAAGCCCGACAAGGGCGAGGTCGTCGTCGGCGGCAACAAGCTCCACGAGATGGACGAGAGGGCCCTCACCCTCTTCCGCCGCAAACAGATCGGCATCATCTTCCAGCAGTTCAACCTGATCCCGACGCTCACCGCGAAGGAGAACGTCGAGCTTCCGGGCATGCTCGCGGGCGACGACCCGGCCGGTCTGGCCAGGCGCAGCGCCGAACTCCTCGAGGCCCTGGGCGTGGCCGAGCGTGCGGGCCACCGCCCCGACGCCCTCTCCGGCGGAGAGCAGCAGCGCGTCGCCATCGCCCGCGCCCTCCTCTACTCCCCCAGGGTGCTGCTTGCCGACGAGCCCACGGGCGCGCTCGACTCGGCTTCCAGCGCCCGCCTGTGGGCCCTGCTGGGCGACCTTGCGAAGCGGCACGCCATGACCGTTCTCATGGTCACCCACGAGCCCGCCGCCGCGGCCAACTGCCAGACCATCTTTGTCATGCGTGACGGTGTCCTCTTCGAACAGATCCAGACGGAGGGCCTCGATGCGGCCGGCGTGGCGTCTCGGTATCAACAGCTTGTCCGGGCGGCTTAGCCGCTCGATCCTGCTGGCGGCCTCCGTCGCGCTCAGCGCGGCCCTGATCGCCACGGTCGCCTGCGCCCTCGAGTCCATGCAGGCCGGGCTCCGCAAGCGCGTGGACTCCACCGTGGGCGCCGCGGACCTGCGCGTCGGGCGGGCGGGCAAGGACGTCCTTCCGCCGGGCACGCTCGAGAAAGTCCGGGCCTGGCCCGAGGCGAGGCTGGTTGTGCCTCGATCGCAAGGCCCGATCGTCCTGAAGAACCCCGGGAACGGGAACGAATCGGCGACGATGGGCACGGGCGTGGACGCCGCGCTGGATGCTGAGATCCGCCCGATGGAGGTGGTGAAGGGCCGCCGCCCGACGGCCGTGGGCGAGATCGCCATCGACGAGAACGCCGCAAGGGATCTCGCCGCCGGCGTGGGCACCGAACTGTCCGTGGCCCGCTGGGGCGAGCCCATCACGCTCGGGGTCGTCGGGATCGTTCGGCAGGCGGGGATCGGCCTGGGCGTCGCGACCCGCCCCGAGTCGTCCGTCACGCTCGAGCAGATGGGGCAGATCACCGACAAGCCCGGGAGCATCCAGGACATCGACATCGTGCTCCGCCCCGGCTCCAACGCCGAGGCCATCTCCCTCCTCCGGCGCGACGAGCTGGGCCCCGGGGTCGTCGTCCGCACCACCGCCAAGATCACCTCCGGTCTGGACCAGTCGCAGCGGTCCGGCCAGATCGGCCTCTCCATCGCCAGCGCGCTGGCCATGTTCGCGGGCGCGTTCATCATCATGACGGGCCTGACCTCCAACGTCACCGAGCGCACCCGCGAGCTGGCCATGCTCCGCTGCATCGGCGGCACCAGGGCCCAGATGGCCGAGAGCCAGATCGCCATGGGCGTCGTCCTCGGGCTCTTCGGCGCCCTCGTCGGCGTGCCGCTCGGCGTGCTCGGCGCGTGGATTCTCGTGAGCGTCTACTCCACCCACTTCCCCGCCGGCTTCATCATCAACCCCGTGGGCGTCATCGGCGGCGTCGTCTCCGCGATCCTCGCCGGCCTCGTCGGCTCGCTCCTGCCCGCGTGGAAGGCCGCGCGAACCTCGCCGCTCGACGCCCTCGCCGCCCGCTCCAAGCCCGCCACGCTGCGCGGCATCGTCCTGTGCATGATCATCGGCACCGCCTTCGCCTGCGTCCACGCCGCGCTCTTCCTGACCATCAAGGACCCCGACCGCCTGCTCACCGCCGACCTCTTCGTCGGCGCGCCCGCCTTCCTCTCGGGCTACTTCCTGCTCGCCGTGCCCGTGCTCTGGGCCATCACCGGCGGGCTGGGCGGGCTGATCTCGAAGATCCTCGCCATCCCCTCGGGCCTGCTCGTGCGGAGCGTGCAGGCCACGCCGTATCGCTTCGGCTTCACCGCCGGGGCCATGTCGCTGGGCCTCTGCCTGATGATCGCCATCTGGACCAACGGGCGGGCCATCGACCGCGATGTGCTCTCGGGCTTCAAGTTCCCCGACGCCTTCGCCGCCGGCCTGAACATCTCCGAGCGCACGCAGAAGAAGATCGCCGACCTCCCCTTCGTGGCCAGGACCACGCCCATCAGCGTGCAGAACTTCCAGACCAGCGCGTTCGGCCTCAGGATGCTCAACCACTCGATGACCACCTTCATCGCCTTCGAGCCCGACGAGTTTCTCTCGATGGCCCGGCTCAAGTGGATCGAGGGCGACCCCTCCGCCGCCGTCGGCGCGCTCAAGAAGGGCGGGGCCGTGCTCGTGGCCAAGGAGTTCAAGATTACGCGCGGCCTGGGCGTGGGCGACACGCTCACGCTCATGCACGAGGACAAGCCGCTGGAGTTCACCATCGTCGGCGTGGTCGAGTCGCCGGGGCTGGATGTGGTGAGCAAGTATTTCGAGATCGGCGAGGACTTCCTCGACATGGCCGTGAACGCCGTCTTCGGCAGCCGCGCCGACCTCGAGCGCCTCACCGGATCGAGCACCGTCCGCCTCATCCAGATCGACCTGAGGTCCAGCGGCGAGTACGCAAGCCTCACCGACGCCGAGGCCATCAAGCAGATCCGCAAGGCGGGCGGGTTCGAGGTGCTCGACGCCGGCTCCGGCCGGGCCATCATCGCCGAGATCCGCCAGTACGTCTCCGCCTCGCTCTACGTCTTCTCGCTCGTGGGGGTGGGCGGGATGCTCGTGGCCTGCTTCGGCGTGGCCAACCTTATCGTGGCGGGCATCCAGGCGAGGAAGTTCGAGTTCGGCGTGCTGCGGGCCATCGGCGCGCATCGCGGCCTCATCGCCCGCATGGTCCTTGGCGAGGCCGTGATCATCGCCGTGGCCGCGTGCCTGGTCGGAACGGCCATGGGGGTTCACGCGGCGTGGGCGGGCCAGGTCGTCCACCGGCTCACCCTTGGCATGGTCCTGTCGGTCCGCATCCCCCTCGACGCGACGCTCATGGGGTGGGCCATCCTGACCACGATCACCATCGGCGCGGCGATGCCCGCGATCCTGAGCGTGAACCGGGCCAAGCCGCGCGAGTTGCTGGGGGCGGTACGGGGGTAGGCCGGCGGCGAGCGTGGGGGCATCGGCGGGGGATCGTGCGGGACATGTCGTGCTCGCGGGGCCGGGGGTTCTGGTAGGATTCGACGAGCATGGAACCCACCGATGCCGAACCCCTCCACGGCCCGCGACCCCCGCGGGACGGTACCGGCTTGGCCTCGGAGCAGGCCGGGGCAGCGGCACGGCGCGATGGGACCTGGGGGCGGCTGGGGATGTATTTGATCGGGGTGGCGATCGGGTTGATTCTGCTGGCGACGTTCAAGGTGATGAGTTGGCAGAGCCGGCAGCAGCAAGGCCAGCAGGTGCCGGGGGGACCGACGGCCCCGCAGCCTCCGGCGACGGGCACTCCCTGAATGCGGATTTTCGGGGCGGGACGGATGGCCTTGGGAGGACCGGTGGATACCCTACCAAGCCCCCAACTGACGAGAACGTCCATTTGTGATCTGGAGCCTCGATGAGCGGCCGCCGCACGCCTGCATCAACGTTGAAGTCCGGCGCGTCGATCGAGCCGAAGCCCCGGAGCAAGCCGGGGAGGGGGGCGATCGAGGTGGGCGCGTCGGGGGCATCGTCGAACGGACCGGGCCCGGCCGATCCCGCCCCCCCCCACTCGCCGCTGCCCGCGCCGCCGACGCCGACGCAGCCGGTGACGATGGGCGAGTTGAACCTGGCGCAGTGCATCCGCGTGCGCGGGGCCCGCGAGCACAACCTCAAGAACATCGATGCGAACATCCCGCGGGACCGGCTGGTGGTGATCACCGGGCTCTCCGGTTCGGGGAAGTCGTCGCTGGCGTTCGACACGATCTTTGCGGAGGGACAGCGGAAGTACATGGAGTCGCTGTCGGCGTATGCGCGCCAGTTTCTGGATCAGTTGAAGAAGCCGGATGTGGACGACATCGAGGGGCTGCCGCCGACGATCGCGATCGAGCAGCGGAGCGGCGTGTCGAACCCGCGCTCGACCGTGGCAACGACGACGGAGATCTACGACTATCTGCGGCTCTTGTTTGCGCGGTGCGGGACGCCGACGTGCTGGCACCCGATGGAGGAGAAGAAGGATGGGACGGTGGTGCGGCGGTGCGGGCGGCCGATCTCGGCGACGAGCGCGAGCCAGATCGTGGATGCGGTGATGGCGTTGGGTGGTCCGGCTCTCCGAGCCGGATCGGATGCGTCCGGCTCGGAGAGCCGGACCACCCAGGAGACCCGGCTGATGGTGCTGGCGCCGGTGGTGCGGGCCAAGAAGGGGTTCCACAAGGATGTGCTCGAGGACATGCAGAGCAAGGGGTGGGGGCGGATCCGCGTGGCGCCCGGGGAGAAGAACCCGGAGGTGCTGGACATCCGCGAGGCGCTGAAGAAGGGTGGGGAGAATCCGCTGGGGCTGGGGCGGTATGAGAAGCACTCGATCGATGTAGTGGTCGATCGGATCGCGCTCAAGCCGGAGGTGCGGCAGCGCTTGGCGGAGGCGATCGAGAGTGCGCTTCGGCTGGGGGAGGGAACTGTCGTGATCTCGGTGGAGGGTTCGGGTACCCCGACACTCCGTGGCGGGGCGGGTGGGATGAACGACGTTGAACCCGCCGCGGAGCGTCGGGGTACCCAAGGCGAGGCTGCCGCGGAGCGGCGGGCCACCCAAGGCACTTGGACGGATCGGGTGTACAGCGAGAAGTTCGCGTGTCCGGACCATCCGGAGTGTGCGCTGGAGGAGCTCTCGCCGCGGCTGTTCTCGTTCAACTCGCCGCACGGGGCGTGCGCCGAGTGCCACGGGCTCGGGACGATCATGGAGTTCGATGAGGACCTGGTGATCCCGGACCGGTCGAAGTCGATCTCGGAGGGGGCGATCAAGCCGTTCCGGGTGCCGCCGCCGATGGGGCGGTATTTCCGCAAGATGCTGCGGAAGTTCTGCGAGGCGTTCAAGGTAGATCCGGACCAGTCGATCGCGGCGATGCCTGCCGCGACGGTGCGGGTGCTGCTCAAGGGGACGACGCCGGAGGAGGAGAAGAGGTTCAGGGCGAAGTTCGGGGGCGTCGGGGCGGCGCTGCGGGGGTGGTACGAGAAGACCGAGTCGTCGTTCATCCGCGAGTGGCTGGGGCAGTACATGCACGAGGCGGAGTGCCCGGTGTGCCACGGTGACCGGCTGAAGATCGATGCGCTGCACGTGCAACTCTCGAGCCTGCACGCGGCGGACATTTTCCGTGCCACCGACCGCGGCTCTGAGCGGTCGGTGGATTCCGGCACAGAGCACCGACCGTCCAAAGCGACGGTCGGTGGCACGGTGATCGGGCGGGAGCGGTCCGACGGGCGGACGCTGAACATCGCGGAGCTCTCGCGGCTGACCATCAACGACGCGGCGGACTTTGTCCGCGACGCGGTGCTCTCGGTCGAGCAGACGACGATCGCCGAGCCGATCCTGAAGGAAGTGCTGGGGCGGATGGGGTTCCTGACGAGCGTGGGGCTGGAGTATCTGTCGCTGGACCGGAAGACGGGGACGCTCTCGGGCGGGGAGGCGCAGCGGATCCGGCTGGCGACGCAGGTCGGGTCGAAACTCGTCGGGGCGTGCTACGTGCTCGACGAGCCGACGATCGGGCTGCACCAGCGCGACAATGCGCGGCTGATCACGACGCTGCGGCACCTTGCCGACACGGGCGGGGGCGGGAACACGGTGATCGTGGTGGAGCACGACGAGGACATGATCCGGGCCGCGGATCACGTGCTGGATGTGGGGCCGGGGCCGGGGGTGCACGGGGGCCGGATCGTGGCCCAGGGGACGGTGCCGGAGATCATCGCCGAGGCGGGGTCGCTGACGGGGCAGTATCTCTCGGGGATCAAGCGGATCGAGACGCCCGCGCCGGAGAAGCGGCGGGCGCTGGACCTGAAGAACGCGATGGTGATCAAGGGGGCACGCGAGAACAACCTCAAGAACATCGACGCGGCGTTTCCGCTGGGGGGATCGGGGAAGGTCGGCGCGGGCAACGGGGCGTTCGTGTGCGTGACGGGCGTGTCGGGGTCGGGCAAGTCCACGCTGGTCAACGACATCCTGCTCAACGCCGCGAAGAGGGACCTGCACTCGGCCCGGGTGCGGCCCGGGGCGCACGACAAGATCGTCGGGCTCAAGAAGATCGACCGGGTGATCGAGGTGGACCAGTCGCCCATCGGGCGCACGCCGCGCAGCAACCCGGCGACGTACACGGGGATCTTCGACGAGATCCGGCGGATCTTTTCGACGACGAAGGAGGCGAAGATCCGCGGGTACAAGCCCGGGCGGTTCTCGTTCAATGTGTCGGCCAAGAACGGGGGCGGGCGGTGCGAGGCGTGCGAGGGGCAGGGGCTCAAGAAGATCGAGATGCACTTCCTGCCGGATGTGTTCGTGTCGTGCGAGGTGTGCGACGGGAAGCGGTACAACCGGGAGACGCTGGAGGTCCACTATCGCGGGAAGTCGATCGCGGATGTGCTGGCGATGACGATCGAGGAGTCGTGCACGTTCTTCGAGAACCACCCGCGGATCGGGCGGTTTGTCGGGTGCCTGAGGGATGTCGGGCTTGGGTATGTCGAACTGGGGCAGCCGAGCACGCAGCTCTCGGGGGGCGAGGCCCAGCGCGTCAAACTGGCGACAGAACTGGGCAAGATCGGCGGGCCTCCGGGCGGGCGGCGAAAGCATGGGGACGACGATGAGGATGGGGTGGAGGTGGAGGCGGTGGAGGAAGAGAGGCCCGACGCGGCGGCGCGGTTTGCGGGGGCGGCGGTGCGGACGCTGTACGTGCTCGACGAGCCGACGACGGGGCTGCACTTTGACGATGTGGCCCGGCTGATCCGGGTGCTCAACCGGCTGGCCGACAGCGGGCACACGCTGGTGATCATCGAGCACAATCTCGATGTGATCAAGTGCGCGGACTGGATCATCGACCTCGGGCCGGAGGGGGGTGACAACGGGGGACGGATCATCGCGGCGGGGACGCCGGAGCAGGTGATGGAGGTGGGGGGGAGTTACACGGGGCGGTTCTTGCGGGCGCATTTGGAGGCGGAGCGGGTGCGGGGGGGGCGGGGGGCAGGGGGGCGGGGGGGCGGGGGAGCGGGGGAGCAAGAGAATTGTCGCCCCTCTGCGTGCGGGCTGTTGCCTTCCAACAATGCGATGGAGGTGCGTCATGCTTGCTCGACGATTCACATCTTGCGTGGTTGTGTCGGTGTTGGGCCTTGGCGCGGCGATGCTTGCGGGGTGCCTGGAGCGCGTCGAATCCATCACCATTGCTCCCGACGGCTCCGCGACGCTGCGCTCGGAGTTTCGGGGCACGCCCGAGGACTTCAAGAAGACGGATGATGCGCTGCCCGAGGCTGGTGGGGCGTGGGCGGTGACGCAGCGGGAGGAGAGGGATGCCGAGGGGAAGCCGCGCGTGGTTCGGGTGGCGGAGTTGTCCGTGGCGCGGGGGGACGGGTTGCCCGGGACGTACGGCGCGCCGGGCGATCCTCGCGCGGCGTCGGGGTTGGCTTTCCCGACCACGCTGCGGGTGAACACGACGGGCGGGCACACGTACTTCGATTTCTCGCGCACCTACGCGCATCGGGAGGAGGCGAAGTACGCGTATGCCAAGAAGAGGCTCATGGGCGGCGATGCGTTCAAGGCCATGGAGGGGAAGGACCCGGCCGAAATGACCGGCGCGCAGCGGGAGGTGCTGGTGCGGACGCTGGCGCGGCTGGAGGCGGACAAGCACGTGCGGTTCATCGAGGCCGGCGCGGCGGCGCTCGAGGCCGAGCGGGCGTGGCCGCAGGAGGTGGCGCTGTCGCTGCGCACGGCCGCGCTGGAGTTCGCGGATCGGTTCGATATCGCGGAGGCCTCGACCCTGCTCGGACGGCCGCGGACGCCCGAGCGGGATGCGGCGCTGGAGGGGGTGAAGCGGGCGTTCATGGAGGGGCTGCACGCGGCGATCAAGGCGTCGCTGGATCGGTTTGCGCTGCCGGAGGATCAGGTCAAGCGGTTCATCGACGGCGCGCTAGCGGAGCGATCGAGGCGGCGGGCGACGGAGGACCTGGCCGATGAGCGCTGGGTGGTTCGGGTGACGATGCCGGGGACGATTCTCGCGCACGACGCGGATCGGGTGGAGGGGAACACGCTGGTGTGGGAGTTCACGGCCGAGGCGATCATGGATCGGGATCAGCGCGTGCGGGCGACGAGTGTGGTGGGACCACCGAAGTCGGTGCGCTAAGTTGCACCATCACTGGCGGGCGAGCCGCCGGTGCCACCCAGCCAAGGCTGCTCGTCAGAGCATCTCGCGGACGCGCTGGTCGAGGTCGCGGACCCAGCGGCGGGCGGTTGAGGCGTCGAACTCGTCGGGGAGTTCGCGCTTGGGGTCGGCCGCGAGCAGGGCGCGCACGACGGCCTCGGCGACGCGGCAGGGGCTGGCGATGCCGTGGGACCAGTACTCGTAGTCAACCCAGGAGAGGACCAGGGTGACGGTTCGGGGCTCCTCGCCGTCCTCGCATGGGAGGGAGAGATCGAAGCGCCAGCCGACGGCGCCCTCACGCTCGGAGAGCGTGGACACGCCGTGGTCGCCGGTGTTGGATCGCTCGTTGGGGGTCACAACGGCAGTCTATCGGCGTTGTGAATGCCCGACGTGAACCCGGTGTGAGCAAAGTCAGAGGAGCCGCCACCGCCGGCGCTTGGTCGCGTTGATTCTCGAGACGCTGCGGAGTTTTCCCTGCATATCGCAGCAGGTGCGCGGCGGGCGATACTCGGGGCTGACGCGGCAGTAGGTCCGCCGATGCTCGATGGGGATCGGCGGGGGTGTCCGTCTCGACGCGTCCGACGCAACGCCATCGGCAAGGTGGTCGTCGTGCACATATCGCGAGACCAGGAACCGGAGGATCCGCTCGCGGATGCCCAGCCACCACCCATCCGGTTCGGCCTGCGGGTGGCGGAGGCGATCGCGCAGGCCCAGCCATTGGGCGATCCACTCCTGGATGACCGAGCGCATGACCATTCGCCAGAGTGTCCATCGGCCGAACGAGAACACGGGCCCGCGAATGCGGGCCCGTGTGGAAGATACATCGGATTCGAGGGCGGTGCGAGGGCTATTCCTCGTCGTCGTCCTCGTCGTCGGCCTCGGCGGCGGCGGCCGCGTCGGCCTCGGCGGCGGCGAGGGCCTTTTTGGCTTCATCTTCCTGGGCCTTCATGGCGGCCTCTTCGGAGATGCCCTCCTTGGCCGCCTTTTCCTTGGCGATCTTGCGCTTGATGGCCTCGACCTTGATCTTGTCGGGGGCGAGGATGATGCTGGCCTGCTTGCCCATCCAGCGGGGGGTCTGCTCGACCTTGGAGATGTCGGCGAGCTGGTCGCGGACCTTGGCGAGGTTCTCCAGGCCGATGTCGCGGTGGGCGATCTCGCGCCCGCGGAACTTCTGGGTCACCAGGACCTTGTGGCCGTGCATGAGGAAGCGGCGCGACTGGTCGATGCGGATCTGCACATCGTGCGGATCGATCTTGACCGAGCGTCCGAGGCGGACCTCCTTCATCTCGGTGACCTTGCTGGCGGCGCGGCTCTTCTGGGCCTTCTTGGATTCCTCGTACTTGAACTTCCCGTAGTCCATGATCTTGCACACGGGCGGGCGGGCGTCGGGGGAAATCTCCACGAGGTCGAGCCCGGCCTCGTCGGCCATCTTGAGGGCCTCGTGGGTTTCGACCACGCCGATCATCTCGTCGGCCGCGCCGATGAGGCGGACGGGCGTGATGCGGATCATGTGGTTGATGCGCGTGCGGCGGACCGTGTTGTCTCGCGAAAAGGATGGACGGGGAGGGGGGATGGTTCAGGCTCCTTGGAAAGAGTGAGAAGTGAAGCGTGGGAAGCGACGGCGGGTCGCATCGACGACTCGACGGCCTCTCCACGCTCGCGCGGGGCGGGTCTGGCTGGTGCGGGGATGTCCCTTCGGGAGACCGGTCATGAGCGCCGCGAGTTCGCAGCGCCGCGACCGATTCGATGCAAGTGACGGATCACGGGTGCACGGCTCCAGAAGGACAGGCCGGCCGGGAACGATTCCCGAACCGATGCAAAACACTAAACCATGAACAGCGGTCGGGCAACCCCTTCGGGCGGAATTCCCGTGCAGCCGGGATGGACCAGTTTGGGGCTTCCGGTCTTAGCGGATGTTGAGAATCGCCAAGATCAGGTTGCCGAGGAGGCTGACGGCGAGGGCCCCGATGAGCACTTTGAGGAAAATCGGGCGCACCATGACCGTCTTGGTCGGCGACGTTCTGTCCACCGTGGCCCCCGGGGCGGCGGCCTCGGCCTTGGCGAGGCTCTCCAAGTCCAGTCCGCCCAAGTCTTTGTGCGCGATCGGCGGTGTCTTGTTTTCGCGGACGGCGCGCAGGTCTACCAGCAGGTCTTCGCAGGACTGGTACCGCTCGCGCGGCGACTTGGCCATCATCATCTCGATGACCTCGGAGACGCCGGGGCTGAGTTTCGGGTTGGCGTGATCCGGCGGGACGAGTTCGGCCTTGAGATGCTTGTGCATGACCGCCGACGGGTTCTTGCCGTCGAAGGGGACGGCGCCGGTGACCATGTGGTAGAGCGTGGCGCCGAGGGAGTAGATGTCGCTGGGGGGGCCGATGTCCTTCTCGCCGCGGATCTGCTCGGGGGAGATGTAGTAGGGCGTGCCGAACGCCTTGCCCTGCTCGGCCTCGGCGGCCTCCTTGTCGGACATGGCGCGGGCGAGGCCCATGTCGGCGAGCTTGGCGACGCCCTCCTTGGAGAGCATGATGTTCTTGGGCTTGACGTCGCGGTGGATAAGGCCCTTGGCGTGGGCGTGCTGGAGGGCCTCGGCGACCTGCGTGATGATGTCGATGGCGTCGGTCTCGGCGTAGCGCTTGTGCTTGACGATGTCGTCGTAGACCGTTCGGCCCTCAACGTACTCCATGACGAAGTAGTGGTAGTCGCCGGCCTGGCCGACGTCGAAGGCCTGGACGATGTTGGGGTGGTTGAGCGCGGCGGCGGCGCGGCCCTCGGCGTAGAAACGCTCGATGAACTGCGGGTTGTTGGTGAACTTTCGGGGCAGGACCTTGATGGCGACCTCGCGGTCGAGGCTGAGTTGCCTGGCCTTGAAGACGGTGGCCATGGCGCCCTTGCCGAGCTGGCCGAGGACCTTGTATCCGGGGATCTGCTGGCCGCTGCGCTCGGCCTCGGCCTGGGCCTTGATGCGCTCGAGCTGGCGGCGGGTGATGAAGTCGTTCTCGACGAGGAGGAGCGGGAGGCTCTTGGAGTTGCCGTCGGTGGAGCTTGCACGGGCCTGCTCGAGACAGGCCTGCACTTCCTCGGGCGTGGCGAGGCCCTGGTCGACGACGATCTTGCCGATGATCGTGTCGATGTTGGTGCCGCCCTTGGCCTTGCCTCTGGGAGGACCGCCCTCCGAGCCGCTTTCGTCGTCCAGACCGCCGGCGACCGGCTTGCTGCTCCCACCCCCCCCACCCTTGCCGGATCCGTTGCTACCCGGGGCAGGAGGCCTCGGCTCGCCTTCGAGACCGATGTCCTGGCGGGCTTCGCGCTCCGCATCCGCCCTCGCCTTGGAGTCCATCGGGGAGGTCTCGCTGAGATCCGGCTTGCGCGGCGACTGGCTCATCAACCTCCTGACAATCCGACAACCGGGCCCGGATGTTCATCCGGGGGCGGGCCGCTGAACCTAAGGCATCGCCCCCGAACAGTCAAACCAGCCCCCCTCGGTCACCTCATCGTGCGGGCCTCCCAAGAGTGTGGGCCACTTGTGGTTACGTGCCAGCACCCACACCTGTTTCCGTCGCGGGCGATGGTTATGGGGCGTGCTCCTGAATGCCGATGCTCGCGGCCCCACGAACCGGGAGAGGTCGAGCGAGGCAGTCCGAGCGAGAGCCTGACAGAGGTGGACTCGGGAGCGCGTTCTTGACAAAGCCACAACTCTGCGGGGTCGGGGAGCGTAGACTTTCTACGGAGAATCGCTGAAAGATTTGCGGTGGCATTGGTCCGGGTTATCGTACTGTCCGAACAGACTACAAACTTGTTGCCGAACCGATGACGCGGTAGATTAGAGTGGGCGCGCGGGCGGACTTTCAGGAGCACCCATGGACAGCCAACGAGGTCGTCTTATTCTGGGCGGGGTGATTCTCGTCGTGCTGGCCGGGCTCATGCTCTGGCTGTACTCCGACGACTTGTTCAGTAGCGGCGTGACGGACCCCGCCAAGTCTGCCGCGGCGGCCGCGAATGCCCGCGCAGACGATGCAAAGGCCGGAGCGGAGGGATCCGTCGTGGAGCCGCGTGCGGGCGGCCGTATGTCAGCGCCGAGGGATCGGTAGCGGCGGAGCCTGAGAGTCCTTCAACCCCGTCCAGATGCTCTATTTCGATACCCAACACCATCCAGCGGCATCCGGGTTGCGTAAACCTGCGAACCATTGCATACTGGAAGGGTTCCGCCCGGCTGGCCGGGCCTCGCCCCGACACTCGAAGCAGGGCATGCACGTTCTGTGCGATCACGCCCTGCCCAGCCGCGCAGTGAATCCCGTTGGTCAGGAGGTTTGCCATGCCTTGCACTCCGTCGCGTGAACGAGCCCTTCGCGCAGGCTTCACACTCATCGAGTTGCTGGTGGTCATCGCGATCATCGCGCTGCTGGTGGGGATCCTGCTTCCCGCGCTGGGCAAGGCCCGGAAGGCGGGGTGGCTGGCGGTGTCGCTGAGCAACGTCCGGCAGATCACCGCGGCGGGGTACACGTACCAGCAGGAGCAGAAGGGGTACATGCCGCTGACGCTGACGTACAGCCGCGGCTCGGCGGACGCGAACTCGCTGTCGGGGACGAACTCGTACGGGGGCACCATCGAGGGGTGGTGCACGTGGCAGTACGGCGGGAAGAACTGCGACCCGTACTGGGCCGGCGCCGGCGGCGACTTCGACGTTGAGGCCGCGGACCGCCCCCTCAATCCGTACATCTACGCGACCTCGACCTTCTATGCGCCCAACCCGCCGGCGCGCCTGCCGGCGGCGGACCCGGTGCGGAAGACGCTCGAGTTGCCGGTCTTCAAGGACCCCTCGGACAAGTTTTCGTACCAGCGCAGCGCGAGCTTCTCGGTGAACCCCACGGCGGTGGCGACGTCGTGCTACGACGACGTCGGCACCACGTACCAGTTCAACGTCAAGTGGTGGGACCAGGTGAAGAATCGTTTCGGCGGCGGTACCGCCGGCTTCATCAAGGCCTTCAAGTTCGGGTGCGAGCGGATGAAATCCGCGGACGCGTTCGCGCCGTCGCGCTTCGCCTGGATGCACGACCAGTACTCGGATGTGGTCGCCAACAACATCAACACCGGCTTCCGCCTCAAGAACGGGTACGACGACATCAACAAGTCGATCATGGGCTTCCTGGACGGGCACGCGGCGTACTACAAGGTCCGCCCGGGCAACAACACCACCCTCAACGACCCGAACAACTCGTACACGAACAAGGACTACACGTTTGTCTTCGAGGACCTGCGGTTCAACTGAGGCCGCGGTGCGTTTCGGGCGGACGCCTCCGATCAAGAAGGTTTTTTTCCAAACCGGGCCTCGTGGCCCGGTTTGGCTTTTTGGATGGGTAGTATCGCACGGCCAGTCGAGCGTTCGATGCCGGTCGTTCGCGCGGCGGACGACGCCCTCGCACAACACTCGCCGCGGTGCAGCGGCGCCAACCCGCACTTCCCCGAATGCTTGTCACCCAGAAACGCCCGCGCGACCTGCACTGGTACCACGCCGGGCCGCTTCTGTTCGGCGATTGGGGGACCAGCCGGCTGTACGTGCTGGGGCTGGCGTTCTACTACTCGGGGCACGCGTCGGTGTTCTACATGGCGGCGATCGGCGTGCTGATGATGGCCGTCGCGTGGGCGTACACGGTGGTGTGCCGGTGCTTTCCGGACGGGGGCGGGGTGTACGCGGCGGCGAAGCAGGTGAATCCCGCGCTGGCGGTGATCGGGTCCACGCTGCTCATGTGCGGGTACATCATCACGGTGGTGATCTCGCTGGTGGAGGCGTTCCACTACATCGGATTCGGGGGGGCGTCGCTGGTGCTTGGGCTTTCGCTCTTGGCGCTGGGGGGGCTGGGCGTTGTCAACTGGCTGGGCTCGCGGAGCGCGGGGACGTTCGCGGCGATCACGGCGTTCCTGGCCCTTGGGGCCACCCTGATTCTCGGGGTGCTCTGCCTGCCGTATGTGCCGGCGGGGCTGCGAACGGTGACGTGGCACACGGGGCTGAGCACGGCGGACTCGTGGATCATGTTCACCCGCCTGTGCCTGGCGATGGCGGGCGTGGAGGCCGTGGCGAACATGGCGGGGCTGATGAAGGAGCCGGTGGCCCGAACGGCCAAGCGGACGATCTGGCCGGTGGCGTTCGAGGTCGCGACGCTGAACATTCTCTTTGCGCTGGCGCTGGCCGGGCTGGCGGGGTTCGCCAGCCTGCACCAGCCGGACTATGTGACCTTCGAGGCGGCGGGGCGGGCGATCCCCGAGCACGTCCGGGCGTACCGCGACACGGGGATGAAGGTCCTCGCGGTGGAGTCGGCCCAGCACTGGTTCGGGGAGCGCGGCGGACACTTGGTCGGGGTCGGCGTCGCCATCGCGTTCGGGCTGCTGCTGATCTCGGCGGCGAACACGGCGGTCATGGCGATGGTGTCGGTGCTGTACTCGCTCGGGCACGACCGGGAGCTGCCGCGGGCCCTGACGCGGTTGAACTACCCCGGCGTTCCGTGGATCGCGCTGATCGTGTCGTGCGTGGCGTGCGCCCTGGTGCTGCTGCTGGAGCGGGACGTGGCTCGCCTGGCGGACATGTACGTGATCGGGGTGAGCGGGGCGGTGACGACGAACATCCTGAGTTGCGCGGCGAACCGTTCGCTGGGGGTGACGCGGCCCGAGCGGGCGGGTCTGTGGGCGCTGGGGCTGTTTCTGCTGGCGATCGCGCTGACGATCGCCGTGACCAAGCCGCAGGCGACGGCGTTCGCGGGGGCGACGATCGCGACGGTGCTGCTCACGCGGGGCGTGCTGCGCATGCACGCGCGGGCCAAGGCCCGGGAACTGCCCGTGCCGGTGCCGGAGCAGGGATGGCTGGCCGAGCTCAAACGCGAGCCGAGGCCGGTGGACCCGAGCAGGCCGCGCATCATGCTGGCGGCCCGAGGGCGTGGGCAGGCGGAGTTTGCGGTGGACCTGGCGCGTCGGCGCGGGGCGACGCTGTTTGTGATCTACGTGCGGACGCTGCGGGTGATGGACCTTGCGCCGGGGTCGGTGCCGCGGGTTGAGGACGATCCGCAGGCGCTGGAGGCGCTCGGCTCGGTGGTGGCGCTGGCGCGCCGGTATCGGGTGCCGGTGCAGCCGATCTATGTGTGCGCCACGGACGTGGTGGCCGAGATTCTGGATTACACGGTGACTTTCGGGTGCGACACGCTGATCATGGGCAAGACGCGCCGGCGGGCGTTTGCCCGCGCCCTGGAGGGCGACGTGGTCACGCAGATCGCCCAGCACCTGCCCAGCGAGGTGGCGCTGATCACGCGGGACTCGAGCCCGCACCCGATGGGGCCGGAGCCGGCGGCGGAGGTGGTGAAGCCCGCGGGCGTGGAGGGCGCCCCGCCGGGCGATGGGCCGGGTGCCGAGGGCGGGAACGACTGAGCCGGGGCATCATCGGCCGGCGGGGGCCTGTCCGGACATGGGATAGCATCGCCCCGACTCGTCGCGGGTGGCTCGGACCGATTCGGCAACAGGGCGACCGAATGGCACGACTTCTGGCCGCCGGGCGGGTTCGGGACTGCTCGATCCATGCTTGTCACGCAAAAGCGGCCGCGGGACCTCCACTGGTATCACGCGGGGCCGCTGCTGTTTGGGGATTGGGGGACCAGTCGCCTGTACGTGCTGGGGCTGGCGTTCTACTACACCGGGCACGCCTCGGTGGTGTACATGGCGGTGATGGCGCTGATCATGGCGGCCGTCGCGTGGGCGTACACGATCGTGTGCCGGTCGTTCCCCGAGGGCGGCGGGGTGTACACGGCGGCGCGGCAGATCTCCCCGACGCTCTCGGTGATCGGGGCGACGCTGCTGCTGTGCGACTACATCGTGACGGCCGCGCTCTCGGCGGTGGAGGCGTTCCACTATTTCGGCGTGCCGCACCACCTGACGGTGGTGTGCTGCACGGTGACGATCCTGGGGATCGGGGTGATCAACTGGCTTGGGGCGCGGAGCGCGGCCCGGTTTGCGCTGCTGGTGGCGATCGCGGCGATCGTGGCCAGCGCGCTGATCGGGCTGATGTCGCTGTACCTGATCCCGGCGGGGTTGCGCACGGTGGAGCTCTCGGCCGACCACTCGCACTCGTGGCTGGATCGATGGGAGAGCCTCGTCCGCATCGTGCTGGCGCTGTCCGGGGTGGAGGCGGTGGCGAACATGACGGGGCTGATGAAGGAGCCGGTGGGCAGGACCAGCCGGCGCACGATCTGGCCGGTGCTGCTGGAGGTGATCGTCCTGAACATGATCTTCGGGATCGCGCTCAACGCGCTGCCCGGCCCGGCGCAGGTGGCGACGCCCGACTACATCACGCACGAGATCGTGGGGCACCTGCAACCGGAGAGCGTGCCCGCGGCGGTGCGGGCGTATCGCGACACGGCCGTGAAGATGCTGGGCATCCACGTCGGGTCGCACTGGTTCGGGCCGGGGATCGGGAGGATTTTCGGGCTTCTGGCCGCGGGGATCTTCGCGCTGCTGCTGCTCAGCGCGGTGAACACGGCGATCATGGCGAAGGTGTCGGTGATGTACTCCATGGCCCACGACCGGGAGCTGCCGCGCCCGCTGTCGCGGCTGAACTACTCCGGGGTTCCGTGGGTCGGGCTGCTGGTGGCGTGCGGGCTTCCGCTGGTCGTGCTGCTCTTCGAGGCCGACGCGAAGGCACTGGGCGAGCTGTACGCCATCGGGGTGGTGGGCGCGATCACCATCAACTTTCTCTGCTGCGCCTCCAACCGGGCCATTCCCATGGCCCGGTGGGAACGCGCGGGACTCTGGGCTCTCGGCCTGTTCATGGCCGTGATCGAGGCGACGATCTGCTGGGCCAAGCCGCACGCGCTGGTGTTCGCCGCGACGATGATCGCCGTGGTGCTCACCGTTCGCTTCGGCATGATGGCCTACGCCCGGTACAAGGCCGGGGCGCTGCGCATTCCGGTGCCCGAGGAGGGGTGGCTTGCCGAGATCCAGCGAGAGCCGCTGCCGGTGGATCCGAGCCGGCCGCGCATCATGCTCGCGGCCCGAGGCCACGGCCAGGCGGAGTTCGCGGTGGACCTGGCGCGTCGGCGCGGGGCGACGCTGTTTGTGATCTACGTGCGGACGCTGCGGGTGATGGACCTTGCGCCCGGCACGGTCCCGCAGGTGGAGGACGACCCGCAGGCGGTGGAGGCGCTCGGCTCGGTGGCGGCGCTGGCGCGCCGGTATCGCGTGCCGGTGCAGCCGATCTATGTCTGCGCCACGGACGTGGTCTCCGAGATTCTCGACTACACGGTGACGTTCGGGTGCGACACGCTGATCATGGGCAAGACGCGCCGGCGTGCGTTCGCACGCGCTTTGGAGGGCGATGTGCTCACGCGGATCGTCCAGCACCTGCCCAGCGAGGTGGCGCTGATCACGCGGGACCCCAGCCCGCACCCGATGGGGCCGGAGCCGGCGGCGGAGGTGGCGGGGCGGGCCGGCGCTCCGGGCGAGTCGCTCAAAGATGTGCCGGACGCCGACGGCGGGAACGACTAGTCGGCCATCCGACACCGACCGACCGAGGGGGTTGTGGGGAAAGTGGGCGTGCGAACGTGGCGCGGCGCCTGATTGTCGGGTCCGCCGCTCGTACCATGAGCCGATGGACACGGACGTCTCGCACACCCCGCAGACCCGGCAGAATGGCCCGCTCGAGGTCGAGGAGATCCTCGCGGGGTTGACGAAACCGCAGGCCGAGGCCGTGAGGCACACGGAGGGGCCGCTGCTGGTGCTGGCCGGGCCGGGATCGGGGAAGACCCGGGTGATCACGCGCCGGATCGCGTACCTGATCGCGTGCGGGATTCCGGCGTGGCAGATTCTGGCCCTGACGTTCACGAACAAGGCCGCGGCGGAGATGCGGGAGCGCGTGACGCACATGCTCGGGGAGGGCGTGGTGGCCCGCGGGCTGACGGTGACGACGTTCCATGCGTTGTGCGCGAGGCTCATCCGCAAGTACGCGGACATCGCGGGGCTTGCGGGGATCACGGGGACGTTCGCGATCTACGACTCGGACGACCAGACGACGCTGGTGAAGCGGGCCATCGAGGACCTCGGGCTGGCCACGAGCAACTGGCCGGCCCGCAACGTGCTCTCCCGCATCAGCGCGGCCAAGAACGATCTGGTCGGCCCGGACGAGTTTGCCCAGCAGGCCCTGGACTTCAACGGGCGGACGATCGCGAAGATCTACGCGGCGTATCAGAGGGCGCTCCGGGCGGCCAACGCGGTGGACTTCGACGATCTGCTGCTGCTGACGGCGAAGATGCTCAAGGAGAACCAGCGGGTGCGGGAGGCGTGCCGCGATCGGTGGCAGTATCTGCTGGTGGACGAGTATCAGGACACCAACAAAGCCCAGTTCCAGATCGCCGCGCTGCTCTCGGGATCGGTGGAGACGGGCAGGCCGAGCCCGAACATCTGCGTGGTCGGAGACCCCGATCAGTCGATCTATGGCTGGCGCGGGGCGGACATCTCGAACATCCTGCAGTTCGAGAAGCAGTTCCCCAAAACGACGACGATCGCACTCGGTGAGAACTTCCGCTCGACCAAGCACATCATCGGGGCGGCGGACACGCTCATCCGCAACAACACGCAGCGCAAGCACAAGGATCTGTTCACGGCCAACGAGCAGGGGGAGAAGGCGGAGGTCGTCATCTGCCGGGACGAGCACCACGAGGCGCGTCTGGTGGTGGACTGGTGCAAGAGCCTGCGGGACGAGTCGTTCAACGCGGGGAACCCGCTGGCGTGGAAGGACTTCGCGGTGTTCTACCGCACCAACGCGCTGTCTCGCGTAGTGGAGGATGTGCTCCGCAACGAGGCGATCCCGTACATCATCGCGCGGGGGACGGCGTTCTATCAGCGCGAGGAGGTGAAGCACGCCATCGCGTACCTGCGCGTGGTCGCCAATCCGGCGGACGATGTGAGCCTGCTGCGGATCGTGAACACGCCCTCGCGCGGCATCGGCAGCACGACGATGGACCGCGTGGAGACGCTCTCGGCCGAGCGGGGCGCGCGGGTGCTCGACACGCTCCGCACGGCGCCGGAATCTCTCGGCCTGACCACGCGGGCCGCGACGGCGATCGGCAAGTTCGTGAAAATGGTCGATGGGTGGGCGGGGATCCACGACGAGGGGATGCTCCACGCCCCGGCGGCGGAGGGGTCGCTGGCGGAACTCGTCGAGCGGGTGATCCGCGAGAGCGGGCTGGAGGAGATGTACAAGAAGATGGGCGAGGAGGAGACCGAGCGGGTGGAGAACCTCGCCGAGCTGGTCTCCTCGGCCCGCGAGTTCGAGGAGACCTACGACCCGGCGTCGGACCCGGCGTCGGGGTCGCTGAACCCGGCCGACGACGTTCAGCCCGAGCCGTCGCTGCTGGACCTGCTGCGGGCGTATCTGGAGCGCGTCACGCTGGTGGCCGACGCGGACACCGTCGATCCGGCCCAGGGCGCGATCACGCTCATGACGCTGCACGCGGCCAAGGGGCTGGAGTTCGCCGGCGTGGCGATGGTCGGGCTTGAGGAGGGACTGCTCCCCCACTCGCGCGTGGCGGAGAGCCCGAAGGAACTCGAGGAGGAGCGGCGGCTGTGCTTCGTGGGCGTCACGCGGGCCATGAAGCGGCTGCTCATCACGTCGGCACGCTACCGCACGATTCGCGGCATCACCGAGCGGACCATCGAGAGCCGGTTCCTGCACGAGCTTCCCAGGGCGCACATCACGATGTCGGACCAGTCTGGCTTCAACGAGCCGGGGTGGGACAATCTTGAGGATCGGGTGCAGAGAAGCCGGGAGTCGGGGCCGCGGTTTGTGCCCGATGAGAGCTCCCGTTCATCCCGCGGCAAGGTCTCCGGCCCGAAGGACAGCCGCGGGCAGCCGCTGGCGGTGGGCGTGATGGTCCGCCACCCGCAGTTCGGGCTCGGGCGGATCGCGAGCATCACGTCGGGGCAGGACGCCCGGGCGCGGATCGAGTTCCGGCAGGTCGGGCCCAAGACGCTGGTGCTGCAGTACGCGCGGCTGGAGCGGGTCGAGGGATGATCACCGGCGGCGGCGCACGCCCGCGAGGGCGGCGCACACCATCGCGCCTCCCATCCATGCGGGCAGGCCGGGGATGGCAACCATCGAGCGCGGGGCCTGCAGTGCGGAGGAGATCGGCGTGGAGGGGTCCACGATGGGGGCCATCCAGTTGCGGAAGAGTTCGACGCTCAGGGCGAAGGCCGCGCTGCCGTAGGTGGAGTTGCCCCATCCGGTGACGCTGATGGCGATGCCGGCGAGTTCCATGGAGCCGTCGCCGCCCCAGACGAACAGGCCCGCGCCCGAGTCGTTGACGGCGAAGACGGCCTCGTGGGGAACGGAGAGGGTGGAGTTCGGGGCGTCGTAGCGGACGGCGAGCAGGTTGCCCTCGCCCTCGATGGCGTTCTCGCCCCAGGTCTCGATGTGGGGGCCGGACCAGTCGAAGCCGGTGTTGTTGGGGAGCGACGATCCGGCCGTCGCGCCCCAGCCGCCGAGGACGCAGGGGTCGTTGAGGCGGACCGAGCCGGCGAGCCGGTGGTAGCCGGGGAGTTCCTCGGCGACGCGCACGAGTTGCACGTCGTAGATCGGGTGCGGGACGATTTCGACGACGCGATAGGATGTGCCGCGCATCCAGACGTACGAGCCGATGCTCCCGCCGACGTGGCGGGCCGTGACGACCCAGAAGGAACCGACGGCGACGCAGGTCGAGCCGCCGTAGGCCCCCACATAGCCGTTGAGGGGGAGGGGGATGGGATCGGCAACGACCACGCCCGAGGCCCTGGGGGCGTAGGCCAGACAGGCGGCGAGGGCGGCCGCGCCGACGGCGATTCGAACGAGGACTGAGGAGCGGGTGGCCATGGGTGGACCCGGCCGAGTCGGGTCGGCTGGTCCACTGAGTTCGGCACTCCGCGGGCGGGGCTTGGGCCGGCCCGACGGGGCGGGGTCGGACGTTGCGTCACGGCAGCGCCGGGGGAGCCTGTGAGGGTTGCGCGGCCGGGCCTATCGGACCAATCCCGGAGCGGACCCCGGGGCCTGTCAGGCCGGGCGGATGCCGCGGTGGAGTTGCTTGACGCGCTCGACCTGGGCTTTCTTGACGGTCTCGAGCGTGGCGCGGGGGATGCGCCACTGGGCCTGGTCGCTGGTGACGCTGGCGCAGTGGTCCACGAAGCACTGGTAGAGGAGCTTGAAGGCGTCGCGGGGCTGGTGCATCTGGTCGAGGGCGTCGATGACGTCCTGCTTGGTGACGTCGTCGCCGAAGAGGTCGATGAGGCCCAGGGGCGGGGCCCCCTGGGCGCGGCAGGCCTGGAGGCGCTGGTTGCACATGTCGTAGAGCATGGAGCCGGTCCAGCCGAGGCGCTCGACGAGGTTCTGCTTGTCCAGGCGGGCCTCCTGGAAGAAGGCGGCCGATTCGCGGAAGAGGGCGTGGCGGAGTTCGATGGGCAGGAGCATCTTGATGCCCAGGCCGGGGAGTTGCAGGAACTTGTTGTGGAGGATGGGCCAGACGACGGCCTTCATGCGGTCCGGGTCGCCGGCGATGAGCGTGGGCTCGTCCACGCGGTCCATGACGACGACCGCGCTCTCGTAGCCGGCGTGGCGGAGCACCCGACGGAGGCGCTCGAGCATGGCGTAGCGGGTCTCGTCGGAACCGGTCATGGGCAGGACGCTCGAGTCCACCAGGGCGCGGGGGATGACGCGCAGGGAGCGTCCGTAGCTGGAGTCGCTGCGCACGCTCACGCGGATCTGCTTGCGCAGGCGGTGGCCGAGGGTGATGTACTTGAGGCGGTCGTAGACGGCCCGCTTGAGCAGGATGAGCAGGTAGAGGAAGAGCAGGCCCGCGATCCACCAGAGGGGGTTCTCCATGTGGGTCATCATCGCGGGATCGAGGCTGATCCTGCCGGCGCTCCACTCGACGTAGCCGTAGACCGCGGCGGGGATCCACCCGACGAGCACGAGGGTCGTCCAGACCATGGAGCCGAAGGGGGGGACGATGCGGAGCATGCGGCGGAGGCGGTGCGTGCGCACCTCGGCGCCGACGGGGGCGTCGGGGCGGTCGTAGGCCGTCTGCAGGACGAGCAGGTCGCGGCGCGTGGGGGCGTCCATCTTCTTGACGATCTTCTTCGGCTCCTCGGGGAGCGAGATGGAGACCGGCGGCGCGCCGGTGCGCACCGTGTTCTCCCTGAGCATCGCGTCCACCAGCGCGGGGACGGCCAGCGTGAGGATCGCGTCGATGTGGTCCACCAGCCGGAGTTTGGCGAGCGTGTCGGTGAGATTGGGCTTCTTCTCGACCTTGGCCCGTTCGCAATAGCGCCCGAGGATGGGGTTGAGGTCGTCGTAGCCGATCCAGAGGCAGCGGGCCGTGGGGTGCTGGGCGTTGTAGGCGGCGAGGCGGTCGGCGAGTTGCAGGCGGATGGCGGTCTTGCCGCTTCCTTTTTCGCCGAAGACGATGGCCGTGGAGGGGCGTGAGATGTCGCCGGCGATTTTCTCGAAGTCGGAGTGCGAGATCATGCCCGTCGAGACGGGGGCGGGGATGTCCGCCGCGGCGGCGACGCCGCCGGTGCCGGCCTGGCTGGCGGCCTCAAGCCGGAGGAACACGGGGTCCTGACGGGCCTCCTCGCCCCGGAAGGGGTTTTCGGCGATCTTCCAGTGGTCGAGGAACTGGTTGAGGTTCATGGCTCTTCAGAGGCCCGGGCGCAAGCCCGGGCACGTGAACGGCGTGTGCTGAACGCGAGACCGTGCCCGGGCTTGCGCCCGGGCCTCTGTTCAGTGATCGACGCGGATGCCCAGGAGCGGGGAGATCTTGCCGAGCATGGTATCGAGCGTTTTCTTGTCCTTGGCCTCGAGGTTCAGGCGGAGCAACGGCTCGGTGTTGCTCTTGCGGACGTTGCACCACCAGCCGCCGTGGTGGGAGGCGGACTTCTCGAAGGCGTCGATGGTGACGCCGTCGAGCTCGTCGACGTGGGCGGCGGGGCACCAGGCCAGGAGCGTCTTGTGCAGGTTCGCCAGCGCGCCGTCCTTGTCCTCGATGGTGTAGTTGATCTCGCCGGACTGGGCGTAGCGCTTGGCGGGCGCGACGAGCTGGCTCATCCTCTTGCCGGTGGCCTTGAGCATGGTGAGCACCGTGCACATGGCGATGGCGCCCGAGTCGGCGTTGAAGTTGTCGCGGAAGTAGAAGTGGCCGGAGACCTCCCCGCCGAAGATCGCCCCCTTCTCCGCCATCACGGCCTTCATGAACACGTGGCCGACGCGGCTACGGATGGGGACGCCGCCGGCCTTGGCGATGTCCTCGGGGACGGCCTTGGTGGAGCGCAGGTCGTAGACCACCGGCGCGCCCTTGCCGGCCTTCTTGATGAAGAACGGCGCGAGGGCCGCCGTGAGGTGGTCGCACCCCACAACCGCGCCGTGCTCGTCTACGACGACGCAGCGATCGGCGTCGCCGTCGTAGCAGAAGCCGCAGTCGGCCCCGACGGAGACGACCTTCTCCTGCAACTGCCGGAGATTCGAGGCCACGAGGGGGTTGGGCTCGTGCACGAACTCGCCCTTGGAGTTGTCGAAGTTGAGTTCGACGATCTCCAGCCCCGGCACGGGTCCGAGGGGGGACTTCTTGCCGAAGACCAGCGGGATCATCGTCCCGGCCATGCCGTTGGAGGCGTCGATGACGATTTTCAGTTTGCCCTTCTTCTCCCAGTCGGGGGAGAGGTCCAGGAAGGCGCGCACGTGCTGGGCGTAGGCCTCCCAGAGGTTGCGCTGCTCGGTACGTCCGCCGGCGGACTGGACCGTCTGCTTGTCGGTCATGGCCGCGTGCTTGCGGACCTCCGCGAGCCCCGTGGCCTCGCCGACGGGCTTGGCCTTGCGTTTGGAGACCTTGAAGCCGTTGTACTGGGGGGGGTTGTGGCTGGCGGTGCACATGACCCCGCCGGCGCAGTCGAGGTGGTTGACGGCGAAGTAGATGAAACTCGTGTCCACCAGCCCGACGTCCACCACGTGCCCGCCCTGGTCGTTGATCCCCTGGATGAGCGACTTGGTGAGGCTCGGGGAACTCTTGCGCATGTCGCGCCCGACGACGATGTTGTGCATCATGGGGCTGGTCTCCCCCACCTGCGCGGCGTCGGCGAGGAGGAACTTGCTCACTCCGAAGCCGATCTGCCACGCCATCTTCTCGTCCAGCGGGTCCGGGTAGGTGCCGCGGATGTCGTACGCCTTGAAGACCTTCCCGAGCATGGAAAACTCCGCCGTTGCACCCCGGACAGCCCCGCGGGGTGCGGGGCAAGGGCGAACCTTAGGGTGACAGTCTCCGGATTTCAGAAATGATAGGTATTTGTTTGCGGCCCATTTCTGGGGATTCTGTGACAAATCAGAGTCCCGCGACCCCCGGCTCGTACCCTCGCACATGCCGCCAGATGAGCCAGTTCAACCCCCGGCCCCGATTGAGCCCTTGGTCCCGCCGGAGGGGTTTGCGGGGGCCGCCGGCGCGCTGGGGGTGGAGTTCGACCCGGGCGACACCGAGCGCCTTGGGCGGTTTCTGGCCCTGCTGCTGCACGCCAACGAGACCACGAATCTCACGGCCATCACCGACCCGACACAGGCGTGGACCAAGCACATCCTCGATGCGTTGTCGCTGGTGCCGGTGCTGGCATCGCTGCAAGGCGAAGCGTCGGCCAAGGCCCGCAACGACGCGGACGAGCGGACGGCCGCGCCGACGGCGGCCGGCGCACCAGCCGTCGCCCATCCCCTTTCCGTGGTGGATATCGGCTCGGGCGGGGGCGTCCCGGCGATTCCGCTGGCCATCGTCATGCCCGACGTTCGGTTCACGATGGTGGAGTCCACCGGCAAGAAGGTGGCGTTCCTGAGGCGGGCGATTCGCGATCTTGGGCTGGGCAACGCCCGCGTGCTGCAGACCCGGGCCGAAGTGATCGGGCAGGAGCACAAGGTCCATCGCGAGCGCTACGACGCGGCCATCGCCCGGGCTCTCGGGCATTTGGCGATTGTGGCCGAACTCTGCGGCCCGCTCGTCCGCCCCCACGGTATCGTCATCGCGGTGAAGGGCGCCAAGGCGGAGGCGGAACTCGCCGAGACGGCCAGGGCGCTGGGCCTGATCGGCCTTCGGCACGTGCAGACGAGCGAGACGCCGACGGGGCGGCTGGTGATTCTGGAGAAGACGACGCGCACGCCGCGCCTGTATCCGCGCAAGGACGGGGAGCCGGCGCGGGTGCCGCTGGGCGTGGCGCGCGAACGATGACCCCCAACTCCCACCATTTCCCCCCCACCGCTACCACGTCATTCCACACGCGTGCCAGAGCGATCGGAGGGCCATGCGTCCGACGATGATGAGGATGGCGGCGTTGCCGAGCACGAATCCGACGGCCGCGATCGGCGACCAGACACCCGAGACCCGCCCGAGGGAGATGGGCCTGGACTTCCGCACCAGGGCGATGGCCCGCAGTCGGCCCGGCGCGACCGTCGCCCGCTCAACGGCGTACCAGTGGCGGCAATGCGGGCAATGGCCGCTCATCGAGTACCTCGGCAACTGGTGCCGACAATACTTGCACACAGCGCGATCTTCCGTGGTGAAGAAGATGGACATGGCACTCGGGCGTACTGGCATTCCCGGGGACGGGTTGCGGGAATTCCGAGTTTGTTGCGGCGCCGGGCCGCCGCCCACCCGTCCGCCTTCTCGTACCATCCGCCGTGCCCCTGACCGTTCCCGAAATCCTTGGTCCCGCCGGACCCGTCGCGGCCCTGATGCGGGCGATGCTGGGCAGCGCGGGGTATGAGCCGCGCCCGGAGCAGGTGCGGATGGGGGAGGCCGTTGCGGCGGCGTTCGAGTCGCGCCAGCGGCTGCTGGTCGAGGCGGGGACGGGGGTGGGAAAGAGTTTCGCGTACCTGGTTCCGGCCATCCTGCGGTGCATCCAGCGGGGGGAGAAGGTCGTGATCGCCACCTCGACGATCGCGCTGCAGGAGCAGTTGATGTTCAAGGACATCCCGCTGCTGATGGAGACGCTGGCGGAGTGGGGCAATCGGTCCCCGCCGCCGGGCCCGGACTCGCCGGGAAAACCGGTCGCTCCGCCCGCGCTGCTGCCGGTGCTGGCCAAGGGGCGGGGCAACTACCTCTCCATCCGCCGGCTCGGCCTGGCGTCGAGGCGGGCCGATCTGATCATGTCCGACGCGGAGGCCCGGGCCTCGCTGCATGCGGTCGAGGAGTGGGCCTACGCGACGGCGGACGGCACGCTGAGTTCGCTCCCGGTGCTGCGGCGGCCCGAGGTGTGGGAGCATGTCCGATCGGACTCGGACAACTGCATGGGACGCAAGTGCCCCAAGTACGACCAGTGCTTCTATCAGGCCGCGCGGAAGGAACTCGAGAAGGCCAACCTCATCGTCTGCAATCACGCGCTGTTCTTCTCCGACCTTGCGCTTCGCACGCGACACGCGGCCACGACCGCGAGCGCCGCGCAGGACGAGCCCGACACGGGCGGCAAGCCGTCCGTGCCACCCGGGGGCGCGACGGTCCAGATCAAGGCCATTCTCCCGAACTACGACCATGTGATCTTTGACGAGGCCCACGGCCTCGAAGATGCCGCGTGCGAGCACTTCGGGCTGGGGCTCTCCATGCCGCGCGTGATGCGGCTGCTCCGCACGCTCTACTCGCCCAAGCGTCGGCGGGGGTACCTGCTCGAGAAATCGCTCTCGATCGGCAACGCGGGGGCGGTCGATCGGGCGCTCACGCTGGTGCAGCAGGCCGAGCACGCGTGCACGGCGTTCTTCGAGGACCTGCTGCATTTCTGGCGGCAGTCCGGCGCGGGGGGCGGTCGCCTGCGCCGGCCCGACCTGATCGACAATCCCCTCTCGCCGACGATGGCCGAACTCGCCCTTGCGCTCCGGCGCATCCGCGATGGGCTTGAGGATCCCAACGAGCGGCTGGAACTGGGTGCCCTGGCCAAGCGGGCCTCCGAGATCGGCGAGTGTGCCGCGGCCATGATCGGGCAATCGCTCGGATTCACCGAGCGCGGCGATCCGCTGTACGCCTATTGGGTGGAGGTCGAGGGGGATCGTCCGGCGGCGGGCGCGGCGGTGCACGCCGGGGGCGACGACGATGACCACGACGACGCCGGCACCGGCGGGCCCGTCCGGCAGCGTCGCTTCGGGCCGCGCGTCACGCTCGCGTGTGCGCCCATCGAGATCGCGCACATCCTCAAGAAGTACCTCTTCGAGCCGGGCCCCGGCGAGAGCGTGCCGGCCGCGGATGGCCGCGAGGGCGGTTCGGCCGACGACCAGGCGCGGGCAACGGCGGGTGCACACAAGCCCGCGGCGCCCAAGCGGACCGGCATCGTCCTCACGAGCGCGACGCTTGCCACCCGCGCGGCCAAGACCGCCGACGACTCCCCCGGGCCCGGCGCCCGACCCGACGGCGCGTTCGCCCACATCTCGACCAACCTCGGCATCTCCACCGCTACCACACTGCAACTCGGCTCGCCCTTCGACTACCGCCGACAGGCCAAGATCATCATCGACCTGACCGTTCCCGATCCCAAGCACCTCCGCACCCAGGCGCGCGGCGGGCCGTCGTTCAACGACGCTCTTTCCGATCGCATCCACCACCACCTCCGCTCCACGCACGGCGGGGCGTTCGTCCTGTTCACGTCCTTCGCCACCATGTACGCCTGCGCCGATCGGCTCCGCGCGGCATTCGCCCGCGAGGGGTGGCCACTCTTCGTTCAGGGGCGCGACGGCTCGCGACAGGCCATTCTCAAACGCTTCGTGCAGGAGGACGACGGCGTGCTCTTCGGGGCGGCGAGTTTCTGGCAGGGCGTGGACGTTCGGGGCGACCGGCTCCGCAACGTCATCATCACCCGCCTTCCCTTCGAGCCGCCGGACCGCCCGCTCGTGCAGGCCCGCAACGAGCGGATCGAACTCACGGGGGCGAACCCGTTCATGCAGGATTCACTTCCGCGCGCCATCATCCGATTCAAGCAGGGGTTTGGCCGTCTGATCCGGAGCAAGGCCGACCGGGGCCGGGT
This sequence comes from uncultured Phycisphaerales bacterium, assembly GCA_937871915.1. Taxonomy (GTDB): domain Bacteria; phylum Planctomycetota; class Phycisphaerae; order Phycisphaerales; family UBA1924; genus UBA4658. The sequence goes on along the minus strand of CALMPG010000138.1, from coordinate 43,735 downwards.
GGTGGTGCTGGATCCCCGGATCGCCACGGCCCGATACGGCCGGATGTTTCTGGCCGCGCTGCCGGAGGGACTCCCTACCCAGGTGATCAAGCCCGGGGTAGACGAGTTCGAGGAGGCGGTCGAGGTGATTCCCGAGCCGTTCTAGGCCATCTGCCAGATCGGCAGACAACCCGATCCAAGTGCCTCGCCCACGACCGTTCGTTTCGATAAAGCCAAGAATTCCCACACGAGGGCGTGCCTCCCTTCCGACTCGGCTGGCATCCGACTTGCCAATCTTCCATCGCTCGGCGGGAGCAGCCGAACACACATCGAACTACACTGGGCGTGGGCGCGAATCGCCCGCCCAGCGACGGGAGCAGACTTATGAGCAAGATCATCGGCATCGACCTCGGAACCACCAACTCGTGCGTGGCGGTGATGGAAGGCGGCCAGCCCAAGGTGCTGATCAACTCTTCCGGCAGCCGCACCACGCCCTCGGTCGTGGGCTTCACCGAGAAGAGCGAGCGGCTCGTGGGCCAGCCCGCCAAGCACCAGCAGGTGACCAATCCGAAGAACACGATCTTCTCGATCAAGCGGTTCATGGGCCGCCGGCGGTCGGAGGTCTCTTCCGCTTCGGACCTCGGCTACGGCAAGGCCGGCAACGAGGAGAGCAAGGTTCCCTACACCCTCACCGGCGGGACCAACGACTTCGTCAAGGTAAAGGTCAACCAGGGCGAGTTCACGCCCCAGCAGATCAGCGCGTTCATCCTGCAGGACCTGAAGAAGACCGCCGAGGACTACCTCGGCGAGAAGGTCGATCGGGCCGTCATCACCGTCCCCGCGTACTTCAACGACGCGCAGCGCCAGGCCACCAAGGACGCGGGCGAGATCGCGGGCCTGAAGGTCGAGCGCATCATCAACGAGCCCACCGCCGCGGCCCTGGCCTATGGCATGGACAAGAAGAAGAACGAGAAGATCGCCGTGTTCGACCTCGGCGGCGGCACGTTCGACGTGTCCATCCTCGACATCGGCGACGGCGTCTTCGAGGTGCTCGCCACCAACGGCGACACGCACCTGGGCGGCGACGACTGGGACCAGAAGCTCATCGACTACATCGCCGAGGAGTTCCGCAAGAAGGAGGGGATCGATATCCGCAAGGACCCGATGGCCCTGCAGCGCCTCAAGGAGGCCGCGGAGAAGTCCAAGGTGGAGCTCTCCACGATGCAGGAGTCGTCGGTGAATCTGCCGTTCATCACGGCGGACCAGAACGGCCCGAAGCACCTGCAGGTGAGCATCACCCGCAGCAAGTTCGAGGCCCTGACGAGCGATCTCTTCGAGCGGCTCAAGGCCCCGTGCCTGAACGCTCTCAAGGACGCGAAGCTCGACGCCAGCAAGATCGACGAGGTCGTGCTCGTGGGCGGCTCCACCCGCATGCCCAGGGCCCAGCAGATCGCCAAGGAGATCTTCGGCAAGGAGCCCAACAAGACCGTCAACCCCGACGAGGTCGTCGCCATCGGCGCGGCCATCCAGGGGGGCGTGCTCCAGGGAGACGTCAAGAACATCCTTCTCCTCGACGTGACGCCGCTCTCGCTGGGAGTTGAGACCCTTGGCGGCGTGATGACCAAGCTCATCGACCGCAACACCACGATCCCGACCTCCAAGAAGGAGACCTTCTCCACCGCCAGCGACAACCAGTCGAGCGTGCAGATCCACGTCCTGCAGGGCGAGCGCGAGTTCGCCAAGGACAACCGGACGCTCGGCCAGTTCGAGCTCACGGGGATTGCTCCGGCCCCGCGCGGCCTGCCGCAGATCGAGGTGGAGTTTGCCATCGACGCCAACGGCATCCTCACCGTCGTCGCCACCGACAAGGGCACGGGCAAGAAGGCCGACATCAAGATCACCAACTCCGGCGGCCTCAAGGCCGACGAGATCGACCGCATGAAGCGCGACGCCGAGCTCCACGCCGACGAGGACAAGAAGCGCCGCGAGGTCGTGGACCTCAAGAACCGCGCCGACGCCATGATCATCCAGACCCGCAAGGCGATGGAGGAGCACGGCGGCAAGGTCTCGCAGGAGGTGCGCGGCAAGATCGAGTCGGCCGTCTCCAACCTCGAGTCCACGCTCAAGGGCGAGGACAAGGACTCCATCGAGCGGACCATGAAGGAGCTCGAGACCGCCAGCATGGAACTCGGCAAGGCCGTCTACGAGGCCACCAAGGGCGCCGCCGAGGGCGCGCCCGCGGGCGGCGCGGCCCCCGGGGCCCAGGCCGGCGCGACGAGCGGCAAGGACGACGTGATCGACGCGGAGTTCGAGGTCAAGGACGACAAGAAGTAGGCCGGCGTGCTTCTCGCGTCAGCCAGAGGTCGTGCAACTCGAGCATGTCCAGAGCCCCCGGTCATTCGCCGGGGGCTTCTTCGTTTGCCTCGTCAACGCGACCAACCGCCATCAACTCCCGCGCACACAACCCCCACACCACCAGGTTCACCGCCAGCGGAATCGGCAGGTCCCGCAAGATCCCCTCGCCGTTTGGCGCCATCCGCGGGATCGACATCACCACCGGATACAGCGGGATCAGCCACGCCCCCCACCCATTGGGCACCGCGAGCCTCGACCTCATCAGGTTCACAAACGTGAGCCCCGCCAGCGCGGGCATGAGCATCGCGTAGTAGTGCCGGTGGACCATCGGGGCGGCCATGAGCATCACGCAGCAGAGCATGCCGGTCCGCAGCATGATCTCGATCGCGATCGGCCTCGAGTTTCGTCGCCACCCTCCGATCGCGACCGTAACCGCCAGCAGCCCGACCGACATTCCAACGTGAACAATCTTCACCCATGTCTCCGCCGCCGGCGGGCGCTCGCCGCGCGGCAAGGAGAGATTCACCAGGTTGTGCAGCGTGCCCTGGATGGACAGATTGTCCGTGTCGTTGAAACCGGCGCCGGCCTGCAGGCGATCCTCGCGCCCCATCAGGCCCGCGAGGACGACGCGATCGAGCCACTCGGAGGACAAGGCCCACGCCCGCTCCGGGCCGTAGTACACCGCCGGCACCGCGATGAGCATCACCACACCGCACGCACCATACCCCACCACCGTCTTCCAGCCCCGGCGCGTCAGCACATCGAAGAGCAGAATCCCCGGGATCACCTTGATGCACGCCGCCGCCGAGAGCAGGAAGCCCGCCCAGAACCACCTGGCCCGGCTCATGAGCAGCACCCCAGCGCTGATGCACGCGAGCACGAGAAGGTTGATCTGCCCGCGCGAGAGCGTGCTGAGCACATCGGGCAGGGCCATGAGCAGCGGCCAGAGCCGGATGTTCCACCACCCGCCCTGGCTGGGTCGCAGGGCCCGCACGCGGGGATCGGCGGCGCCGCCGATGAGGGCACGGCTCAGACACTCCACGCACACGACCAGCGTCGCGATGCCGATCGCGTACCAGATGGCCACCGAGACCGGATACGGGACGTACGACCGCTGGTCGGTCTTGGTATCCGGCGCGGGCGCGGGCTCCCCCGCGGGCGCGATCGGCGGCGGGTCCGCGAGCGGCACAAAGCCGATCGCCACGCTCGGGGGATAGAGGAAATACCAGAAGTTCTCGTCGGGAATGGTGTAGGGATTCGCCCCCACCCGGGCCGCGTATCCGGCCCGAAAGAACACCCCCGCGTCGGTGCGCCGGCGATCGGAGTACACGGAGCGATACTCGACGAGCACGCCAAAGCCGATGGCCACAAGAAGCAGCGCCCACGCCAGCCACGGCTCCCACGTCGGGCGCACGCCCACGCCGGGATGGTCCGGAGCGCCCCCATGATGCGCGGCGTCCGAGCCGCCCGCGCCGTGGCCGCCGTCGTGCGTTCTCTTGGGACCAGTCGGACTCACTCGCAGGGAGTGTAACCCTGGCCCCGGCACCCCTCGCCGCGGGCGGCGGGGCACCCCGGGGCAATCGCATCCTCCGATTCTCGAGGAATCCACGGTATCGACCGACGCGCATCCCGCACGGTCAATCGAGAGCCTTCGAGAGTTGCCATCGCGCGACCGCCTTCTCGTGCTCAACCGCCGCTCGTGGGTATTGCGATGTCCCTGCGGATCACCCCGGGGTTCACCGATTCACCGGCTCGTTGGCGTACGGCGTGATGGTGTGCCCGTCGAGAGAATCGCCGCCTCGAACGCCTGCGGAAGTATCCACGCGCCAACTCTGCAAGGCCAAAAAATATGGACTGCCACGGCGCGGCTGGAATGCCCGGCCAACTCGCCTTATCCTTGAGCCCACAGTCCCCGGAGAGGTGGCAGAGTGGTTGAACGCGCTGGTCTCGAAAACCAGTACACGGCTCGTCCGTGTCGGGGGTTCGAATCCCCCCCTCTCCGCTTACGACAGCCCCTGCAATCGCAGGGGTTGGTCGATTCTGGAGTGGCGCAATTCAAGACTTGAAATGACCCCGGGTGCCCGGGAAGTGCCCCAGGTCGATCACGCGGAGGCATCAACCTCGGTGGATGGGGTTCTTCCGAACGGTTGCGTCGATCAATGGGCGATCGGGTGCTTCTCAAAGTGTTCCAGCGCGGCGGCGACGATCGGTGTGTAGGTGTACGCCGGGCCGCCCCCCATCATTACCGCCACGCCCGCCGCGTCCATCACCTCGCGGGGCGTGGACCCGGCCTTGAGGCACTTCTCCACGTGGGCATAGATGCACGGCTCGCAGCGCATCGCCACGCCGATGCCCAGGGCGACGAGTTCCTTGTGTTTCACCGACAGCCCGCCCTCGGCGGTGCCGTCCTTCATCAGTCCCTGAAAGAACGGCCCGAAGGCCTTGGCGATGTCGGCCCCCCTGGCCTTCATCGCGTTCATCGTCGCCGGCCAAGCCTCGTAGAACTTCGTCGCATTGTGCAACATGTTGAATCTCCTGTTGCGCCGGGCCATCGCCCGGTGCTGGTGTGTGATCGGTTCGAGCCGTTCACCCTCATCCACATCCGCCCGTCGAGCACGAGGCTCCGGCCTTCCCGGCGCGATTCCATGGCATCTTGCCCAGGATCGCCGCCAGACCGCAGGTTCCCGACGCCCCAGCGAAGACCAGCCCGGCCCCGAAGAAGGCCGGGATCGCCAGGAACCCCGGGTGGACCAGCCACGCGAGGGCACACCCGACCAGCACGCCCACCCCGATGACGAGCTGGACCTGCCGCATCACGCTGATGCCCGACACGCTCGCGTTGGTCACCACCGGCAGCCCCGCTCCCTTCCACGCCTCGATTCCCCCGCTCATGCTCACCACGGGCGTGCCGGGGCCGAGGCGGCCGACGGCCAGGCGTGCCGCATCGGCGGAGCGCTTCCCGCTCTTGCAATGCAGGACCAGCCGCTGGCCGGGATTCACACCACGCGCCGCCTCCGCCGCGTCGAATCGAGAGAGCGGCACGATCCGGGCCTGGCCGATGTGCTCCCGCGCGTGCTCGTCGGGCTCGCGGACGTCCACGAGCACGCACTCGCCATTGCGCAGCCAATCCCGGATCTGGAGCGCCGAGGCCTCCCGCGCGCCCCCTCCCGGCGCGTTTGTCGCCGGGTTTTCCTGAGTCACGACCGTGGTCATGGGATGCTCCTGGAAAGGCCCCGTCCTCGAGCTTGGTGGGCGGGGGACGTTTCCGCCAGGACTTGGAGGCTGGCCGACCGGGAGAGGTTCCCGCCTGTATCCATGCCAGCCCAAAACCCCGCCATTCCCCTCAAAGCCGGCCTTCACCCAAGGATTTCCCGAACTTTCCGACCCCTTGCGCGTCGATGTCTGTATATTGGTGGACCAGATCGGCCATCTTCGATTGCACAAGGGGTCCGCATGGCGTCGTCCGACTCTTCCGTCCTCACCGGCTCCGCCGCTCCCGCAAACGGTCAGGCCCGGCGCGCCGCCGCCCATGTCCCGCTCGCCCACGAGATCCGCACGCGTGTGGCCAAGACCGTTGTGGGCCAGGACACGGTCGTGGAGCGCATCCTCATCGCCCTTCTCACCGGGGGGCACCTGCTTCTTCAGGGCGTGCCCGGCCTGGCCAAGACGCTGCTCGTGCAGTCGGTGGCCCGGGCCATCGACCTGAGGTTCGGGCGTGTGCAGTTCACGATCGACCTTCTTCCCGCCGACATCGTCGGCGCGGAAGTCCTCGATCCGGCCACGCACCAGTTCCGCATCCAGCGCGGCCCGATCTTCGTGAACCTCCTCCTCGCCGACGAGATCAACCGGGCGACGCCGAAGGTGCAGTCGGCGCTGCTCGAGGCCATGCAGGAGCGCAAGGTCACCATCGGCTCGGCCACCCTCCGCCTTCCCACGCCCTTCCTGGTGATCGCCACCCAGAACCCGATCGAACAGTCCGGCACGTTCGAGCTCCCCGAGGCCCAGCTCGATCGCTTCATGCTCTGCCACCGCCTCGGGTATCCGAGCAAGGACGAGGAGGCGGAGGTTCTCCGTCGATCGCTCAGCCTCGGCCTGCTCAGAGACGCCGGAGACGCCAGGGCCGATGGGGGCACGGCGGGGGGCGCCGTGCCCATGTCCGCGTTCGACGCCGTCGAGCACGAGCAACCGGTGGCCCGCGTCGCCGAACTCTCCGAGGCCATGGGCGCGGTGCAGAGGGTCCATGTCAGCGACGTGTTCATCCGCCACTGCGTCGATCTCGCCGACGCCACCCGCAACCGGCCGGATGTGGAACTCGGCTGCTCGCCGCGCGCGGGCATCGCCCTGGTCTCCGCCGCGCGGGCCCGGGCCTTCCTCCATGGGCGCGAATACGCCACACCCGAGGACCTCTATGCCCTCGCCGAGGACGTCCTCCTCCACCGCATGCGGCTCTCCTACGACGCCCTCGCCCGCGGGCGCACCGGCCGCGACATCCTCCGCGAAGTCCTTGATGACGCGACCCGCTGACACCCGGCCTTCGACCTGCTCCGATGGGCTCCAAGGACACGAGGGCCACGGAGCATGAGCGCGGGCACGAGGAATAACTTTGAGTTCTCGCCAGCATCTCCCTTCGTGAACTCCGTTCCCCCACCGTGCCCCTCGTGTCCCTGAAACTCCACGAACTCCAACGCGTGCCGACCACCGCCACCAATCCTCACCACCCGCACGCCGAGGGCGCCAGCCTCCCGGCCATCCCCCACGAGATCGGCGCTGCCCGCTTCGATCTCATCCTCCGGCGCCTCGCCGACGACCTCACCGGCGGGGCCGATCCCTCCCGCTTTGTCGGCCCCGGCGTGGACTTCGCCCAGTCCCGTCCCTGGGCCCACGGCGACTCCGTCCGGCGCATCGACTGGCGCGTCACCGCTCGCTCGGGCACCGTCCACGTCAAGGAGTTCGAGGCCCCCAAGCGGGCCGGGCTCTACCTCGTGGTGGACACCTCCGGGTCGATGAACGTCTCCAGCGTCCCCCTCTCCAAGCACGACGCGGCCGTCTGGCTCGCCGGCGCGCTCGCCCTCGTCGGCCTCCGCCGGCGTTCCCCCGTCTGCATCCTCGGCGCGGGCGACCGCGGCGTCCCCACCACCCCCACCCTCTCGCGCGGGCGCGTCTGGACCTGGATCCGGCACCTCCGCGCCCCCGCCCACCACGAGCGCACCCGCCTCTCCGAGCGACTCACGCAGGTCGAGACCATCGCCAAGCACACCAGCGTTGTCATCGTTCTCAGCGACCTGCACGACCCCGGCGCGATCGGCATCCTCCGCCGGCTCGGCGCGATCCACGACGTCATCGTCCTGCGCCTGACCGACCCTGCCGAGTGCACGCCGCTCCGCGCCGGGTTCCTGCACGCGGGCGAGGCCGAGACCGGCACATCGTTTCTCACCTCCTCGCGCCGCATCCCCTCCGCCGCGGCGAGGGCCGCGTCCGACGCCGAGGACCTCGGGCGCGCCCGGGTCCAGCTCACCGAGGTCCGCACCGACGGCCCCGTCATCGCCACCGTGCGCCACGCCCTCAACGCCCACGCGGGCACGCTCGGGAGGTCGCGATGAACTCCACCCGGCTTCGACGAGCCCCGAACGCAGTGAGGGGTCTGCCTCGCGTTGTGTGGCTCTCTCTCATTCTCTGCGTCGCGTTGACCGCGTTCGCTTTCGCCGCCCCACCAGAGCCGATCAACCAAACCCCGGTCGGCCTTGAGGGCAAGGTGCTTTTCCGCTCGACGGACCCGGCCCTGCGCCCCCTCCCCGTGGGCGACAAGTCCGAGCTCACCCTCCGCATCGCCGGCACGGCTCCCGACGGCCCCGCGACGCTCTACGACCTCCGCTACATCGCGGCGGTTCCGGGCGACTTCGACCTGCGCGCCTTCCTCCGGCACGCCGAGGGAAGCCCCGTCACCGACGGGCAGGCCGTGATGGTCCGCTCGGTCCCCTCGCTCCCGCTCGACGCGAGCGGCGATCTCTTCCCGATCGGCGGCGCCGCGCCCCCTCGCATCGGCGGCTACCGCCTCGCCCTCATCGCGCTGGGCGTGCTCTGGCTCATCCCCCTCGCGTGGGCCCTCGTCAACAGGCTCCGCCGGCGCGCGGAGGTCGCCGCCCCGCCCCCCGCCCCGCCCACGCTGGCCGACCAGCTCCGTCCGCTCGTCGAGGCCGCGATGTCCGGCGCGCTCGGCCCGCAGGACCAGGCCCGCCTCGAACGGCTGCTGGTCACGCACTGGCGCGGCCGCCTCCACCTTCTCGCCCGCTCCCACGGCGAGTCTCTGCACGCCCTTCGCCACCATGATCAGGCCGGCCCACTGCTGGCCCACCTCGAGGGGTGGCTCCACCGGCCCGCGTCCACCACGAGGGCGACGTCGGAGCCCATCGACCTCAACACCCTCCTCGCCCCCTACCGCACCGCCGCGCCCATCGACCTGGCCCAGAGCAACGGAGCGGCGTCCTCCATCTCCGGAGGGGCACGCCCATGACCTTCGCCCACCCCCTCATCCTCATCGCTCTCCTCCTTCCCGCGGCCATCGCGGCGTGGGAACTCTTCCGACGCGACCACGGCCACCGCACGCGCCTCCCCCTCGATCACGGCACGCACGCGCGGCGTCGCTGGCTCGGCCGCTTCCTCCGCGTCGCCGCGATCCTGCCCGCGCTGATACTCGCCGCGGTCGTCCTCATCCTCGCCGGTCCGCAGCGTCTGGGCCCGCCGGGACAGGCCCGCGTGCTCACGAGCATCGAGCTCCTGCTCGATGTCTCGGGCTCCATGTCCAGCCCGATCGGCTACGGCGGCGGACGCAACTCCGGCACCGGATCGGCCAGTCGCTACACCGCCGCGATGGACGCGATCACCGCGTTCACCTCGCGCCGCAAGGGGGATGCGTTCGGCCTGACCATCTTCGGCGGCGAGGTCGTCCGCTGGGTCCCGCTGACCAAGGACCTCTCGGCGATCAAGAACGCCACGCCCTTCCTCGACCCCTCGACGATGCCCGCGCTGCTGCAATCCACCCGCGTCGGCCACGCCCTGCGCTACGCCCGCGATGTCCTCACCAGCAACCCCGACGCGGAGACGGGGGACAGGCTCGTCATCATCATCACCGACGGATTCTCCTCCGATCTCGACGGGCCCATCGCCCAGCAGATCGGGGGCGAGCTCCGCGATTCGAGCATCGTCGTCCACGCCATCAACGTCGGCGAGCCGCCCGCACCCATCCAGCTCGCCGACGTGGTCTCTCCCACCGGCGGGCGCGTCTTCGACGCGGCCGACCCGACCTCCCTCAAGGGCATCTTCGACCACATCGACAAGATGCACCCGACCCGCTCCAGGCCCACCGAGCCCGAGCCGGTGGACGATTTCTTCCCGTTCATCGCCTCGGCCCTCGCCGCGCTCGCCCTGCACGCCCTCTGTCTCTTTGGCCTTCGCGTCACACCATGGTGATCCTGCTCATCGCCATCTCCGCCGTCCTCCTCGCCGCCCTCGCGGAGGCCCTCCACGCGCGCCGCATCTCCCGCATCGCCCGCCTCGCGTTCGTCCCCACCGGCCGCCCCGCCGCGTGGACCCGCGCCGTGCCCGTCGTCCGCCCCCTCGCCCTGGGCCTGTGCGTGTGGGGGTTGCTCACCCTCCTGAGCATCGACGGCACGCCCGCCCGAACCGATCCCGGCAAGTCCACCGCCGACCGGCACCTCCTCATCGCCCTCGACGCCTCGCCGAGCATGTTCATCCGCGACGCCGGGCCGCAGGGCAAGCAGCTCCGGCGCGAGCGGGCCGCCGAGGTCCTGCGCTCGGTCTTCCAGCGCCTCGACATGGCCCGCACGAGGGTGAGCATCGTCGCCTTCTACACCACGGCCAAGACCGTCGTCGTGGACACCTCCGACCTCAACGTCGTGCACAACATCCTCGCCGACCTCCCCCTCGAGTACGCCTTCAAGGAGGGCCAGACCAACATGTACGCGGGCGTCCGCGAGGCCGTCGCGCTCGCCGGGAAGTGGCCGCCCAACTCCGCCACGCTCATCGTCGTCTCCGACGGCGACACCCTCCCCGACGCCATCCCGCCGCGCCTCCCCGCCTCCATCACCGATGCCCTCATCCTCGGCGTGGGCAACCCCTACCGCGGCACCTCCATCGCCGGGCACTCCTCGCGCCAGGACATCTCCTCGCTGCGCGGCCTTGCGGCCCGGCTGCGGGGCGTGTACCACGACGGGAACACCAAGCACCTCCCCACCACGGTTCTCGCCGGCCTGTCCATGCTCCGCAACCCGGACGGCGACGGTCCGAGCACCAAGACGCTGGCCCTCATCGCCGCCGGCGCGGGGGCAGCCACGCTCGCCTCGATCGCCCCGCTGCTGGCCGCGTTCGGCGCCCCGCGCCGGGTGCCCCGTGACCGGGCGCCCCGACACTCCGTGGCGGGCTCTTCCGAGTCCCTTTCATCGCACACATCCCCGAATCCCGCCGCGGAGCGGCGGACCACCCACAGCAATCCCGCCATCCCCGCAGGAGCCACCCCATGAAACACCGCGTTCTCTGGGCCATCTGGGCCATCGTTCCCGTCGCCGCCATCGCCCTGCACATGGGCCCCGGGCAGCGTCTGCTTGCCAGCGACCGCGCCGGCGACCACCTCTCGCGCGCCCTCGCCGCCGAGGCCGCCGAGGACTACGCCACCGCCGCCACCGAGTACGCCGCGGCCAAGGCCGACCTCCCCGAAGACCGCACCGCCGAGCGGGCCCGGCTCTCCCTGCGAGAGGCCAAGGCCAACGTCTTCGCCGGAAACCTCATCGAGGGCGCGGCCCAGCTCGAGTCCCTCATCACCGAACTTGGCACCCCGACACTCCGTGGCGGGTCTCTGTCCGAGTCGGAGTCCGCCACACTCCTGGACGAAACCCGCGACGCTCTCGGCACCGCCGCGTATTTCACCGCCTGGACCATGCGCCTCGAGGGCGCGGCCGCCGACGAGTGGAAGCCCGAGACCGAGCTCGCCCGCCAGCAGTTCCGCCTGCTCGCCGAGACCGCCATCGCGAGCGGCGACAAGCAACTCGCCGACGCGGCCACCAAGAACGACGAGCAGGTCATCCGCCTCGAGCGCATGGACATTTCTGAGCTCGCCGGCCTCCCGCTGCCCAAGAAGTGCAAGTGCAACGGCAGCTGCTGCCAGAAGAAGCGGGCCCAGCGCATGAGCAAGTGCCAGGGCAAGAAGCCCTCCGACGCCCGCGACCAGATCAAGAAGAACTCCGCCGGCCAGGCCCAGAACCGCGAGAAGGGCTCGTAAGAAACCAGACCTTCACCACAGAGAGCACCGAGAGAGCCAGAACCAACCGCACCAAGCTCGCACACTCTTCCCCCGCCTCTCTCGGTGCCCTCGGTGGTGAATCCCCGCCTCACGCCCACAGGACTTCCCATGCCCCGCCCAACCACCGCGCTCCTCCTCACCGCCGCCCTCCTCCTCGCCCTCTCCGGCGCGCCCGACTCCCTGGCCCAGTTCGGCGGCATGTCGTTCCAGCCCTCCATCGGCCGGCGCCCCTACCCCGGCCAGCGCCCCGCCCGCGCGGCCGACGATGAGGACGACGACGACTCGGCCGACGCGATGGACGAAGGGATGATGGGCTACCGCGGAATGCGCGCCGGCCAGCAGGAGTCCGATCCGGCCCTCCGCCCGAAGACCGATCTGGGCAAGAAGATCATGCAGCAGGACTACACGCGCTCACCGCAGAGCGTCCTTGCCGCCCGTGCCTCCATCGCCGCCAAGGCCCGCGCAAACGCCATCCGGCCCGCCGGCCCGCCCAAGCCCGAGTCCCTCGGCCTTCCCGACGGCGGGCCCGGCGAGGGCGGCGGCGAGCTCGTGCCCGGCGGCGAGGACGGCCCCGGCGGCGACATGCCCGCGCTTCCCGCCGGGATGCCCGACAGCCTGCGCGCCATGCTCGCCGAACGCATGGCCGGCATGGGCATGTCCCTCCCGGCCGGGGCCATGTTCGGCGGCGGCGACCCCGAGTCTCCGGACGGCGCGCCCGCCGACGAGAAACCGGCCGAGACCGGCGCAACGGCCAAGGCCAAGGCCGCCGAGGCCGCCCGTGCCAAGGCCATGGCCGCGCTGCGCACGAACGAACTGGCCGAGCGGTTCCGCCTTCTGGTCGTCTCCGGCGACTGGCACGGCATGGGCGAGTTCCTGAAGACCGAGGCCAAGTCCGACGCCGTCCCCATCTACGCCTTCGTTCTCTCGGCCCTGGGCTCCTCCGACTCCGCCCTCGTTCCCGACGAAGTTCTCGCCATTTCCGAGGCCTCTCCCGGGCCGCTCGACGACAAGCTCGTCACGCGCCTGGGGGCGATCCTCAAGGCCGTGCACCGGCGCGGCACCGAGGCCGGGGCCGTCGCGGCCAGGATCCGGCGCGGCACGACGTTCTTCGGCGGCGCAGACCCGGACAACCGCAAGCGTGCCGCGAGCCTTCTCGTGGCCGCGGGCCTCACCATCGAGGCCGTCGAATACCTCGCCCCGCTGGATCAGGCCCGGCGCGAGGAGGACGCGGACCTGATGAACCTGCACGCCACGTACTACCGGGCCCTGGCCCGCACGCAGAAGGGCACGGAGCGCCAGGAGTCCTCCCGCACCGGCTGGCAACTCTGCCGCGAACTCCTCGCGTTCAACTACGCCACGCCCGAGCAGCGGGCCAAGGCCCTCTCCACCGCGCTGGGGGTCCTCTCCGAGGTTCCCGGCGACGACGCCGACGCGTGGCTCGCCACCCTCTTCACGGGCGACCCGGACGTGGGCTGGAAGGTCATCGACAAGGTGAACAGCCGCGCCCTGAACCTGCGGGCCCGCCAGGCCCAGCCCGACGACCGCCTCAAGGCCCTCACCATGATCCAGCGGCTCGGCAAGGCCATCATCGCCGGCGCGGGCAAGGAGCACGTGCAGGAGTGGCGCTCGGGCCTGGACATGCTCACCCTCACCCTCATCGACGAGGCGGAGTACACCCGCAACTCCGGCGGCAACACCGGCGGCAACGAGTACAACCCCTACGGCTACAACCCATATGGTGAGCAGCGCTTCCAGCCCATCCCCGCCGAGCGACTCTCCACCGTCCTTCCCGACGCCCCGTGGCTGGCCGTCATCGATCCGGGCCTGGCCGCGAAACTCGAGGTCATGGTGGCCGCCACCTCCGGCGGCTCGGGCGACGCCGCGGCCGTGCTGGAAATGATCCGCCCCATCGCCGCCACGGACCCCAAGCGGGCCGTCAAACTCGCCGAGGCCCTCCTTTCGGGCTGGGCCAACTTTGTCAAGCCCGGCGGCTCGACCGAGGACGGCTCCTACGCCTACGCCCGGCGCTACAGCATGTACGGCGGGTACAACCCCTACGGCTACATGCCCGGCGGCGCCGGGGCCATCCCGCTCACGCGTGCCCGCCAGCAGCGCAACCTCCAGACCCTCGGCCTTGTGCTCACCGATCTGAAGACGCTCAAAGTCGGCCCGATCCCGCCCAAGGCCCTCGTGGACGCCTTCGCTATCAGCCACTCCGACGCCGAGGTCTTCCGCCCCGACGACATCGAGACCGTGCTCGGCCCCGTGGAGAAGATGGCTCCCGAGGCCCGCATCAAGCTCGCCGAGATCATGCGCCAGCGCCTGGGCACGCTCTGGCGTCGCCCGCAGGTGCAGCAGCAGGCGGGCACCAAACGGACGGACAAGGAACTCACCGCCGAGGTCACGCGCGGCTACGAACTGGCCGCGTCGCTGCTGTCGGGTCTGGGCACCCCGACACTCCGTGGCGGGTCGGGTGAGTCTTCCCAAACCCAAGACCCGGCACGGAGTGGCGGGGTACCCGACGCCTGGTCCGCCGCGTGCCTCGCCGCCGACCTTGCCTTCGATTACGCCGAGTTCTTCTACGGCCAGACCCCCGGCAGCGTGGACATGCCGACGTACACCGCCATGCGCGACCAGGCCTTCGCCGGGTACAAGCACGCCGCGGCCCTGTACGCCCAGACCCTCGCCGCCGGGACCATCCAACCCTCGGCCCGTGTGTACGTGCAGTGGTTTTCCTCGTCCCTGGGCGCCTCGGACCTTGGCTACCTGACCCGACAGGACCGGCCGGACCTCAACCAGGCCCAGCAGGTTCTGGCCGCCATCCACGCGCTTCCCGAGGCGATGCAGCGCAAGCACGTCGGCCTCTTCGCCGCCGCGGCCACCGCCGCCATGCGCGAGATGAACCCCGAGCTCAAGCCGCGCTTCGCCCGCCACGCCATGGAGATCATCGGCGACCACCCCGACGGGGCCGACCTGCGGCGCACCGTCGCCTACTACGACGACCTCGTCAAGGAGATCGAGCTCGCCCTCACCATCGACGGCCCCACCGACGTGGGCACGAGTGTCTTCGGCGCGCAACTGGCCATCTACGCCACCCGGAACGTCTCGCGCGAGGGGGGCGGTTTCTCCAAGTATCTCCGCAATGAGCAGTGGCACCCGCAGACCGGCCAGCCCGTGAACTACAAGGACGACCTCGATAAGAGCCTGCGAGAGAAGCTCTCCGACAAGTTCGACGTCGTCTCCATCACCTTCCACAAGCCCGAGGTCCAGCCCATGGGCCTGAGGCGCGAGGACTGGGAGCAGTTCCCCCTCGCCTACCTCCTGCTCAAGGCCAGGGACGCCAGCGTCGATCGCCTGCCCCAGCTCTCTCTCGACATGGACTTCGCCGACGGACAGGGGACCGTCATCCTCCCCGTGTCGTCCCCCGTCACGCTCATCAGCGCCTCGACCGCCTCGGCCCGCCCGGCGCCCGTCGATCTTGAGATCGAGCAGACCCTCGACGACCGCCGCCTCGCCACCGACGGCGTCCTGAGCCTCGAAGTCCACGCCAGGGCCAAGGGCCTCCTTCCCCCGCTCGCGTCGCTGATCTCCCTCGCCGCCCCCGCGGGCTTCGGCGCCCCGAAGATCGACGACCACGGCGCGGCCATCGCCGAACTCGACGCCTCCGGCGCCGACGTCATCCCCGTTTCCGAAGAGTCCTGGTCGCTCGAGTTCAAACCCGCCGGGGACGCACGCCCGACCTCGTTCACCTTCCCACAAGTCGCGGGCACACCGGCCAAGACCGCCACGAAGCGCTACACCGACGCCGACATCACCGACAGCCCCACCACCGTCGCCATCACCCCGCCCCCTCCGAGCCTCACGCTCTGGGCCGTCGGCCTCGGCGTGCTCCTCGCCGCCGTGGTCGCGGTCCTCGTCGCCCTCCGGCTCCGCAAGCGCTCCCGTGGCGACGGCGCGCCGCCGCCGCTCTTTGTCATCCCCGCCCATGTCACGCCCGTGAACGCCATCGGCCTCTTGCGGAAGATGCACGACATGAACGGCACGCTCCTTCCCGCGAGCGACCAGACCCGCCTCGCGGGCGACATCGAGACCCTCGAGAAACGCTACTTCGCCCCCGCCGGCGCGGGCGGCGACAACAACGCCGGCGGCGGATCGGCCGAACTCCGCAACCTCCTCGAACTCTGGATCGCCCGCACGCGCCAGGGATGAGCCGCAGCAGGGGTGGCACTGGCGGCTCGCCCGCCAGTGGTGCCACCAGCAAAGCCCGGCCACACCCGCGATTCAGCACACACAGCCGCCACCGAGAGCCCGAAGTCGAACCCACAGGTGAACCCGCCGCATGCGCCCGCACCCGCGAATCAGAAAAACGGTGAAGTGGGCCGGCGCGGCGGCGACGCTGCTGTTGGCAGTGGTGTGGCTCGCGAGCGGGTGGTACGGCGCGTACTGGGGGAGCTCCGATGGGCAGAGTTCCGTCGTCGTACAAAGCGGCCGAGTACTCCTGTCTCGGGGTGGCTACTTCCACATGGGAGAAGGAATCCAAGCGGTAGGTCCAACCAGCGGCCGCTTCTGGTGGGAACCCAAGTATGTGACCGGGCTGCGAGGGAGCTCCATGCTGACCATGCCGCTGTGGGCGCCCGCAGTCGGAATTCTGTTCATCACGGCCATCGCCTGGCGCCTCGACACCCTCGCCCGCCGGCGCGTCCGCGCCCACCTCTGCCCGAAGTGCCGCTACGACCGCGCGGGGCTCGCCATGGGCGTGGCATGTCCCGAGTGTGGGAGCCAGCCCGCATGAAGCCCCACCCGGGCGTCCGCAGGGCGATCAAGTGGACCGGCGCGCCGGCATCGGTGCTGCTGCTTGCCGCATGGATCGGGAGCGGATGGCACGCCGTCTCGTGGACAGGATCCGGGGGCGCGCGCTGGGAACTCTCCGAAGGGCGGCTCACGTTCAACCACCTGCAGATTCCCATGCCCGAGACCTATCGCGGCGTTCGATTTGGGCGGACTCGTCGCTTCACGTTGCAATGGGATCTCTGGGTGAGAAACCCGCGGTACATGTGGAAGATCGCGGTGCCGCTTTGGTTGTTTCCCCCTCCCATTTTCGCGCTCACCATCCTCGCGTGGCGCACCGACATCATCGATCGCCGACGGCGCCGAGCAGGGGTCTGCCGCGGATGCGGCTACGAGCGCACCGGCCTCCCCCCACACGCCCCCTGCCCCGAGTGCAACACCCCCGCTCCCGCTTCCGCGCACTCCGTGTAGCCTCCGTCCCTCCGCGGACCGGCACGGCCCTTCTACGGCCGCCCCGCCTCCATCCCCGCCGCACCCGATTCGATCCACCTGCGGATCACCTCCACCTCCTCCGCACTCAGCGCCTTCTTCCCCGGCGGCGGCATGTGCTCCTTGTCCCCCGGCGTGAGCAGCAGGCGGATCATCATCTCGCTCCGCCCAGGGTTGCCGGGCACCACCACCGCTCCATCATCGCCCCCGTTGCGAAGTCCGGCCGCGCTGTCGAGCGCGAGACCGCCCTTGAGCTTCACCTCGTTGTGGCACTTGACGCAGCTGGTCTTGAAGATCCCCGCCACCGCAGGATCGATTCCCGCGTACGGATCGTCCCCCCCCATCGGCACGCCCGCCCCATCCCCACCCCCGCGCGCCGGCGGCGCGGCAACCTCCACCGGGCCCGCCCGCGAGACCAGCGGCCCGAGCACGTACCCCTGCCCGTGGGTCAGCTCCGCCCCAAGGTGCCCCGCCGGCACCAGCAGCCCCACCGTGGCCAGCAGCGCCCCCGGATACGCCCAGCGCGGCACGCGTCCCGCGCTGGCGAGCAGCGCACACCCCAGGGCCATCACGCCCGTGGCGATCCCCAGCCACTGGTGCCACCACACCCCATCGTGCGTGTACGACGACTCCCGGCTGAGCGTCAGCCCCGTCGCCACGCTCACCACCGCGAACACCGCCCCCATCCACGCCAGCCCTACCCGCGCCTCGCGCGCCGGCGGGCGCCCGCGCACGAGCGCCACGACCTCGAGCAGCGCCAGCGCAACAAGAATCCCGATGGGCAGGTGCAACACCACCGGGTGCAATCGTCCGAGCACGGCGACCAGCGGCGAGTCGAGCATCGCCGAGTATAACAGAGGCCCCGGGCGCGAGCCCGGGCACGAGCGTGCATCGAACCCTCGGCCGGTTCCCGTGCATGGGGATGCCCCCATGCCTCCGACGGCGCCCGCGGCTCTACTTCATCACCCGAGTCGGGTTGGCCCGGATGACCGCCTCGAACTGCTGGACGTTGCGGATGCCGCGCGGCCGGACGGGGTTGAGGATGATCGCCTTGGACTGCTGGAGCTCGCGGGCGGTCAGGCCCACGAGTTCGAGCTGGTCGAGGAACTCGCCGAGCTGGCGGATGTAGCCCAGCGACGCGGCCTCCTCGGGGCTCTGCTCGAGGAAGGCCCGGAACGCCGTCGGGTCCACCTCGGGCGTCTTGACGCTGCTGGCCTCGCGGAAGCGTTTGACGGAGGCCAGGAGCGACTCCTGGATCTCCTGGGTCCGGCTCACGCGGCGCGTCTTGCCCTGCTCGTCGAGCACCGGCTTGCCGTCGTCGCCGACCTGCACGGTGTTGAACACGGCGTCGTAGGAGGCCAGCAGGGCCTCGACGCGGTCGCTGGGGAGGCGGTTCACGACCGTGGTGTAGTCCTCCGCCGCGGGCAGGAGCGCACGGGGGTAGTCGTCGTACGTCGCCGAGCCGGTGAGCAGCTCGACGAGCTCGCCCGCCGTGGCGTTGCGCGGCACGATGCCGAGCTGCTTGACCTGCTCGAACTGGGCCTGGGCCAGCGTGGTGGACTGGCCCACGTCGTTCTGGCGGGTCTCTCGCGGGATGGCCCCGGCGATGGTGCTGGCGATGTTCGTGTTCGTCGGGCCCTGGGCCCGCAGGTCGAGCGTGCGGAAGACGCTCCCACCGGACCCATTGATCAGATCCGGATCGAGGGCGCCGAAGGCCTGGAAGATGAAGCCCGAGAGCGTCCCCGCGACATCACCGCCGCCGCCGGGCGTGGCGAAGCGGGGCTCCCCGCCCGATCCCGCCACCGTGGGCGTGGAGGTGAAGTCCAGCGTGCCGCCCGAGACGATGTCCACGCCCTGGTCGAGGGCGTTGATCCCGGTCTGGCCCGAGATCTTCCCGGCCTCGCGGCGCAGGATCGTGATGCTCGGCGAGTTTACCCGCAGGTTCTCCACCGCGTTCACGTCGCCCAGGATCGCCGATCCCGCGTTGATCGTCAGCGCGCCGCCCGAGGTGAACTTCTCGTTCTGGCCCATGCGGAACTCGCCCGCCGTGGTGAACGCCACCGAGTACGGCGTGGTCGGGTTGGTCTGGATCGCGCCGGTGTTGTCGCGCGGGCGGGCGAAGATCGTGGCGATCGCCGGCACGTTCTCTCGCCCGTTGCCCATCGTCGTGCCGTCGTAGTTCAGCCACAGGTTGTTGAGCGGTCGAAGCGAACCGACGTTGCCCGAGAAGCTGATGAGCGGGAAGTTCACGGCCGCGGGGGCCGTGCCGCGGGCCATGAGGATCGTCAGGCTGTGGGGCCCCGAGGCCTGCAGCGCGGTGTCCACGGTCGAGTTGAAGAGCACGCCCTGGCCGGCCTCGACGTCGATGGTCGTGTCGCCGATGAGCCGGACGGCGTTGGAGAATCCGATGGCCCCGCTGGTCTTGATCGTCGAGCCCAGCTGCGTGATGCCGTCGTTGTTGGTGGCCAGCTGGAAGAGCCGGTTGACCGTGCCGATGTCGCCGCGGAAGGTCGTGACGGCGTTCTGGAACGTGTTGACGGTGAGCTGGCGGGCCGTCGAGTCGGCCGAGTCGATCTTCCCGCGGAACATGACGTCGCGCCCGGTGATGACGACGTTCCCGCCCAGGAAGACGTCCGAGGCGAACTCGATGTTGAACGCGACCGTCGGGTTCCCGGACGAGGGCGGGATATCCGCCGTGACGTTCACCGAGAGCGTGATCCGCTCGTCGCCGGTGTGGTCCGTATCGCTCTCGAGCCGGAGCCTGCCCGCGTCGGTGGCCAGCACGGCCGCGACGAGCACGGCCCCGCTGGCCCGCGCGTCGAGGGCGTTGAACGTCGAGCCCACGCCGGAGAAGGTGATCCCGCCCGAGCCGGCCACCAGCGAGGTGGTCCCCGCGATGCCGTTGGAGTTCGTGGTCGTGATGCCGTCGATGGTCATCCCCGTGACGGCCGCGCCGCCGATGGTCAGGCCCTGGGCGAAGATCCGGCCGAGTTCCGAGCCGGTGATCGTCATGTCGCCCGTCGCCAGGCCCATGCCGATGGTGCCCGCGCCGCTGCGGGTGATCGTCACGGCCCCCTGGGCCGCGTTGATCGAGCCGTCGAGGGTCAGGTCGGCCGTCGAGATCGACAGGTTGTTCCCGCTCGTGGAGATCGTCCGCCCCGAGGAGAGCAGCAGGTCGCCCGCCCCGTCGGCGTTGCGGTCCGCGTCGATGGTCGTGCCGCCGGAGGTTGTCAGGTTGTGGAAGAGGCTCACGCCGCTGTTCGCCAGCAGGGTCAGCGAGCCGTTGCCCGTGATGCCGCCGCCCGCGGCCCGCATGAGCAGCGAGCCCGCCGAGTCGAGCGTCCTTCCCGAGGCGATCACGATCGCGTCGCTGACGTCGTCGGTCCCGTCCGACGCGTTGTTGGTGTCCGCGTCGAGGTCCATGTTGCCGACGGTGGTCGTCAGGTTCGTGTTCACGCGGATCCCGTTCCGGGCCCGCACCGTGAGGGCCTTGAACGTGCTCGGCGCGGCGATGAACTGCACGGAGTTGTCCGCCAGCATCGTGATCGTCCCCGACATGTTGGCCGTGTCGGCCGACTCGACGTTGTTCACGAAGACGTTGCGGGTCACGCCCCCGCCGAACTGCACGTTCCGCGAGGTGATGAGCGCCAGCTCGGCCTTGGTCAGGTTCAGCCCGTTGATGGCGTCGCCGAGGCTGATGTCGCCCACCGTGCCTCGCCCGATGGCCAGGTCGGCGTTGCCCGTGTTGAACGCGCCGGCGATGTCCACGTCGTCGGCGAGGAAGGTGATCAGGCCGGTGATGTGCGAGGTGTCGCTGGCCGACACGCCGTCCACGTTGATCGAGGTCGTCAGCGCGTTGCCCAGGGCGAGCGAGATCGCGTGGATGTTGGCGATCTCCGCCCCGGAGAGTTGCAGGTCGCCCGCCGCCGAGCCGAGGCCGATCGTGCCGCTGGTGGCCCGCGAGATCGCCACCGTCCCGGTGCCCGCGTCGATGATCCCGTCGATCTGGGCGTCGGCGGCGGTGATGGTGACGTTGACGTTGGTGGTGTGGATCTGCCCCGACGAGCCGACGGCGAAGAGGCCCGTGCCGTTCGCGTCGGCGTCGGCGTTGATGATCAGCGGGTTGGTGCCGCTGGACAGGTCGTTGTTGATCGTGATCCCGTCGTTGGCCGTGAGCATCACGCCCGCGCCGCTCCCGGCACCGTTGAGCGTGATCCCGCCCGTGGCCCGGAGGGTCAGCGTCGTTCCCGCGGTGATGGTGTTGTTCACCCGCAGCCCGGCGTTGGAGTCGATGAGCACCGCCCCGACGCCCTCGATGCCGCCGCTGGCCGTGAGGGTGATATCACCGCCCGAGGGCGACGAGGTCGAGAGCACGGCCGCGTCGGCGATCGTGATCTTGTCCCCGTCCGCGTCGGCCATGCCGTCGGCGTCGGCCAGGAGCGTCAGGCCGCCCGAGGCCACCGTCAGGTCGCTCACCACGCGGATGCTGTCGTCGGCACGGGCGGTGAGGCCCTTGTAGACGTTGGGGGAGCCGGTGAAGGTGATGTCGCCCCCGTCGGCCAGCGCTTCGAGCCGCACCGACGATACCGTCGCCAGGTCGGTGGCCGAGACGTTCGTGGAGGTGATCTCCGTCGCGGTCGAGCCGCCGATGATCAGCGTCGCCGCCGTGATCCGGGCCAGTTCCGCGCTGTCGATCGTCAGGTCGCCCGTCGCGCTGCCGACCCCGATGGTGCCGTCGGTGTCACGCGTGAGCGTGACGAAGTTGCCGGAGTTGATCGTTCCCTGCAAGTCCAGGTCCTGCGCGGCCAGCCGGATCGAGGCGCCCGTGACCGAGTGGCCGCTGGCGATCGAGAGCAGACCCGCGTGCGTCAGGGAGACCAGCGACGTGCCCGATCCGGCGATCGTCGCGTCGAGCGTGCCCGTCCCGACATTGGTCACGTCCACGTTTCCGCCCGACAAGGCCACGAGCGTCTGCGTGTCGATCCGCAGCGTGCTCGCCCCGCCGATGTTTCCCGTCGTCGCCGTCAGGCCCACCGCGCCCGCCGTGATCGTCGGCGTGAGGTCCGCCGGGGCCGCGATGTCGTTGGCCGCCGAGACCGTCACGACCCCCGCCAGGCCCGTCGAGGCCGACGACCCCGACGCGAACAGCACGCTCCCGCCCGTCGAGTTGAGCGTGACATGCCCGGCGCCCGTCGAGGCCACCGCGTCCGTGATCGTCAGGTCGCCCGTCGCGCCGATCGTGACGTCCATCCCCGACGCGCCCGTCACGCCCGCGATCGCCCCGATCGTCGTGACGTTCAGGTCGCCCGTGTTCGCCACCGAGATCGTTCCGGCGCTCGTCCGCGCGGCCACATTCCGCACCTGGCTGGCGAGGTCCGCCGTGTCGGCCGAGTCGATCAGCAATCGACCGTTGGTCCCGCCGATGACCACGTCCGTCCCCGTCCCCTGCCCCGCCACGCCCGCGGTCAGCAGGCTCAGCAGCGTGTCGTCGGCGAGCGTGAGGGTGTCCCCGAAGAGGGCGGGCCCGCCGCGCAGCGACAGGTTGTACCCGGCCGTGGAGAGGTCCACCGCGCCGTTGCCGCCGATCGAGATGCCCGCCGTCCCCGTGGCACGCCCGATCGTCACCGTCCCGGTCGTGTGCAGCATCAGCAGCTCGGCCGTGGTGAGCGTGAAGCTCGAGCCCGAGGAGTTGAGCCCGATCGTGGCCGCGTCGGCGGCGGGCTGCAGGATGAACCCCGCCGCGCCCGCGAAGACGTTGCCGGTGATGTCCAGGTCCGGCGCGGTGATGGTCACGAACCCGACCGCGCTGGAGTCCCCCAGCCGGAGCGTGGGCACGCTGGCGATCGTCACGCCCGCCCCGCCCGTGAAGCGCAGCGTCCCGCCCACGTTGGCGGCCACGCCCATGAGCCCGGTGGACGCGATCGTCGCGTCGCCCATCGTGCCCGTCGTGGTCAGGTTGAAGTTCTTGATGCCCGCCAGCGCGGCCGTGGCGATGGTCGCGTCGGTCCCGTCGGTCCGCAGGCGAACGTCCGTTCCGGCGACGCTCGTCGCCTGAACGTCGATGTTGCCCGCGAGGGCCCGGAGCGTCAGGTTCCCGCCGATCGAAGACGAGTTTGCGATCGTGATCGCCTGATCGTTGATGATGTCCACGGCGCCGACGGTGGTCAGCGTCAGCGGGCCAGAGGCCCTCAGGTCCGAGAGCGTCACCCCGCCGCCGGAGTTCATCGTCGCCGCGCCGGAGGTCACCGGGCCCGTGCCCGCGATCCCGCCCGCGCCGCCCGTGACATCCAGCACGCCCGTGCCCGCGTCGAGGGTGCCGTTGAGCGCCACCGTTCCCGTGTGGGTGATCGTCGCCCCGTCGCAGGTCACCGAGCCGGTGCCGCCGATGGTGAAGCCGTCGCCGGTGGACGTGAAGGCCGCGGCCCCGGCGTTGATCGCGCCGTTGATGGCCACATCGCCGGTGTGGGTGATCGTCGCACCGACGGACGTGATCGACCCGGTCGAACCCTCGGCGAAGTCCACGCCGCTCGACGCGAACGCACCCGTCCCCGCGTCGATCGAGCCGTCGGCGGCCACATTGCCGGTGTGGGTGATCGTCGCGCCGACAGCCGTCACCGAGCCCGTGGACGCCTGCGAGAAGCCCACGCCGCTCGACGCGAACGCACCCGTGCCGGCGTTGACCGTTCCATCCACCGCCACGTTGCCCGTGTGCGTCAGCGTCGCCCCCACCGCCGTGATCGAGCCCGTGGACGCCTGCGTGAAGCCCACGCCGCTCGACGCGAACGACCCCGTCCCCGCGTCGATCGAGCCGTCGGCGGCCACATTGCCGGTGTGGGTGATCGTCGCGCCGACAGCCGTGATCGAGCCCGTGGACGCCTGCGTGAAGCCCACGCCGCTCGACGCGAACGACCCCGTCCCCGCGTCGATCGTCCCATCCAGCCCGACGTTTCCGGTGTGCGTCAGCGTCACGTTCCCGCCCGCCGTGGTGATCGCGCCGGAGCCCGTCTGCGTGTAGCCCACGCCGCTGGAATCGAAGGTCCCGCCGTTGGTCGTGATCGCCGCGTTGAGCGTGACGTTTCCACTCGCCACGTTCAGGTCGTCGTTGCCCAAGCCCGACGAGTTGGCCTGCAGGTCAACGTTGAGCGCGCCGGAGGTGGACCCGATCGTCGCGTTCACGTCGATGTTGTTGGCGGCGCGCAGCGTCAGCGTCGCGTCGGTCCCCATCGTCTTGCTCACCGCCGCGCTGACGGTGATGTTCCCGTCGTCGGTCCCCACGCTCCCCGTGAGGATCGTCACGTTCGTCCCCGCGTCCAGCGCGGCGTTGATCGTGTTCACATCCACGATCGCCGGGCTTGCCGAGTTGTCCGGATCGAAGACCCCGCCGCCGAAGGTCCCGCCCACCGTGTCGTCGCCCGCCGTCGGGTCGTCGATGTTCACGTTCACCGGGTCCATGAGCCACAGGCCGCCCTTGCCCCCGCCGGCCCCGGCGTGGGCCTGCACGCTGGCGCCGCGGATGTCGAGGTTGATCTTGCCCGAGGTCTCGATGAACCCGCCGTCGCCGCCGGCCAGGCCGCCCGAGGCCGACGCGGCGCCGTAGAAGGTCGTTGTGTGGTCCGACCACACCACCACGCTCCCGCCGTTGCCGCTCTCGGTCGCGTCCGCGCTGATCCGCGAGGCGGCGTCAACGCTCGTGCTCGTGGCCCGGGCCATGTCGCCTGTGCCCTGGTAGTCCCCACCGACGCGAACGCTCCCGCCCTCGCGACGGCCGGAGGCGTCGAGGGTGGCCCCGACGAGGTCCACGGTCCGGCCCGTCACCGAGATCGATCCGCCCTTGCCGTTGCCGCGCTGGTTCGAGGCGTCGAGCGTTCCCGAGACCTGCACGCCCGCGTTGCCGCGCCCCTCGACGGTGATGCTCTTGGCCCGCACCGTGCCGGTGGTGTTCACCGCCAGCGAGTACATGTCCCCCGCGACCATGAGGGCGCTGCCGCGCTCGGCCTGGACCGCCCCCGTGTTCTCGATCGCCGCGCCGGCCTGGCCCGTCATGGCGCCCGCGTCGATGCGGACGCTGATGGTCCCGCCGCGCTCGCTGAGGGTCACCTCGTTGCCCGCCACCATCGCCACCACGCCCGCGGGGGCCGAGATCGTCCCGCTGTTGAGCACGCGCTCGCCGATGAGCACCGCCGTCGCCCCCGCGTCGATCCGCCCGTGGTTCTCCACAACGCCGTGCACGTCCGTGAAGCGGTTGAGCCCGCGCATGAAGTCCGAGTTGGAGATGTTGCCCGCCGCGGCGTAGATCCCGCCAACATTCAGCACCGAGTTGGGCCCGAAGATCACCCCCGCCGGGTTGGCGAAGTACACGATGCCGTTGGAGGTGATCCGCCCGTTGATCATCGACGGGTCGGCGCTGGTGATGCGGTTGAGCACCCTCGCGGTGGAGCCGGGCTGGATGAACTTCACGCTCTCGTTGGCGTTGACGTTGAACGAGTTGTAGTTGATGATCGCGCCGTTGCTGGCCCGGATCACCGTGCGGTTGCCGTGCTGGGTCACGCTCGCCTGCCCCGCCACCACGTTGGCCCCGGTCGGACCGGCCAGAACGCTCGGCGCGCAGAGCACCGCCGCGAGCAGCGCCACACCGGACCCGACGAACCGGAACCGCCCAAGCCCCACGCCGATCACGCTGCCACGAGTCGTCGGGCGAACCGCTTGCACCTTCGTCATAGGGACTCCCAATGGGGAAACGTGGCCCGGGCCTGGCGCCCGTGGTCCGGTGTTCGTACCACGGGCCTCCTGCCCGTGGGTTTCCTGCCCGCGCATCAGCGGCGCAAGCCTACGCCTTGCCTCAGCATTATCGGGCCGTGTTCGGGCCGTAGTGCATCAAACAGTATGGCGCGGCAATCCCCGCCCCGCCAACCAGTTACGCAAGCCCGCCGTGGGGGGTTGACTAGAACAGGAGGGTTGCAACGAAATGCACGCGGCTCGACCCGCTGGTCACCGCCTTATCGCCCACCTCCACGTCCTTGAGGGCCCACCCGAAGTCGGCCCGGAGGCTCAGGTTTCGCTTGTAGAGGAACTCGAAGCCGAACCCGGCCCCGACGAGCGACTCGTCCCGCTCGTAGGACTCCTTGTTCGAGTTGATCGTCTTCCCGGCGTCCACGAACGTCCGGGCGATCAGGTCCCAATCCGCCCGCCCATACGGCTGCTGCGGCTGCCATCGGAACGACTCCCCGAAGAGCGTCCCCGGATTCGGGTCATATCCGAAGGCCTGCGGGATGTGCAGGCGGTATTCCGCGCTCCCGACAACCACGGTATCGCCGGAGACCACCGATTCGGGGTATCCACGGACCGTGTAGAGGCCGCCGACGACCTGCTGGAACGTCGGGATCAGCCGATTCCCGAACGCCGCCTGGCCGCGGAAGGATAGCGCGATCTCGTGGGCGAGCGTGGGCATCCCCTCGGTGCTCGTGTCGTGCCAGCGGGCCCCGAAGATCAGCGGGTCGAGGTAGAACGAGTGGGAGATGTCCCACTGGAAGGTGCTCCAGTCCTTGTCGGCCCCGAGGCGGCCGAGGTTGTTGACGGTGTCGTCGTCGGTCCCGGCCACGTCGGAGAGGTTGAACTCCACCGTCGCCCGGATATTGGTGCTGGTCGTGTCGGTGTTGCGCTCGATGCGGGCGCCGATGGAGGGCAGGAAGTAGGAACTCCGCCCGCTGGTCTCAACGCCGGGCGTGTTGTTCGAGACGCTCACGCTCTGGTACCGCACGCCGCCGACCAGATCGACGAACAGCTCACGCCGCTGGAACACGGTCGCGATGAGCTCCGCGCCGAAGGAGTACCCGTCGCCGGTGAACTCCTGGATGCTCCCGAGGCCGACGTCCGACGCCGTGAACTCGTTCCAGGACGCGAACACCCGCCCGCGGACGGCGTCGGTCCAGACCGGGCGCTCGTACGACGCGATGAGGGCGTGCGACTGCTCGAAGCCCGCGGTGGTGTAGTCCAGGCTCAGGATGTCGTCGGCGCCGGTCAACTGGTTGTTGACGTACCCGAACCGCTCACGCCATTTGGACGTGCTCTCGGTGCCCGTGTTCGACACCTGGAAGTAGGCCAGCCACGGCTTGTTCTCGTTGATGAGCAGGTCCAGCGCGATGCCGCCCTGCTCCTGGGCCGCGGCCACCGCGAGGTCCACGCGCCGGCCCGGGTGCCGATTCAGCCGGAACACGTAGTCGTCCAGCTCGTCCTTGCGCAGCACGTCCTCTCGCTCGGGATCGTCGGGCTGGAAGACGTGCACCGGGGCGCCGTCGAGGATCCGCCGGTGCTCGACGGCGTTGATGCGGCGCTCGAAGGGGATGCGCTCGCCGAAGGCGATCGTCCGCATCTCCCGCACCAGGCCCACCTTGACCAGCAGGGTCACCGCGCTCTGCCCGGGCTTGCGCAGGTCCTTGCCCCACTGCGGATCGCCGGGGCCCGGGGGCGCGAACTCGGTGTCGATGGGCGTCACCGTCACGCCGATCACCCCGCCCTGGTTCATCTCGTCGAGAATCGCCTTCGACACCGCGTAGAGCGCCCGGCTCGTCCACCGCTGCGGCCCCTGCAGGGACACGTCCTCGATGGTGATGACTTCCTCGCGCACGCCCCCTCCCGGCGCCACATACCCGTCGTCGGTCTTGCCCAGCACCACCTCGCGCTTGAGCAGATCATCGATCGACGGCAGCGACGGATGGTCCAGCGCGTAGCGGATCACGATCGCCCCGACCAGGTACGTCGGCTTCTCGGGGTCCGCGGGCGCGCTCGCCGACGAGGCCTCCCGGCCCTCCGTCGCCGCCGGCGGCGCCGGCGTCTGGGTGCTCGGCGTCTGCCCGCGATTGGGCGTGGGCATCACGAACCCGGGCTGCTGGTCCTTGTCCCCCTCCTGCGCCAGCGCACTCATCGCGCCCATGCCAACCGCGGCCGTTGAAAAAAACACACCGGCGGTCCGGGTGTATCGGCTCGGGATCAACACTTTCTTGCACACGTAGCCCATGCAAACTCCTTGCGGGGTGAAGAGGAAGGCGAGCAACGGACCCTCGGGCCCGCGGCGAAGTCGAGCATCAACCCCGGGCCCGTCCGGCGGATGGACCCACGGGGGGTGAAGCATTGGCGCGCTCCACCCTACCGGGTAGCGTCGCAAATCGTCAAGTTGGTCGATCGCCCAAGGACAACCTGTCGGCTATGGGTGGCACGCCTCGGGTGCCCCGATACTCCGGGGCGGGCTCCTCATCCCCGATCTCACCGAATCGTGGGAAGCGGGTCCAGAATCCGCCGGAGCCTCGCCGCGAGCGAGCTGCGCGTGTCCACATCCACGCCGAACGCCAGCCGGAATCCCACATCCGCGTACCCCTCGGATGCGTCGAGCGGGGAGATCGCCTTCGGCACGTCCACCGCCAACCCGGGCTCGCTCAGCGCCGACCCGCCGATCACCCGCAAATCACCCCCGCGCGAGGCCACGAACTCCTCCGCCCCCGTCGCCCGCGCCTCGGGCGTCACGCCCGCGCCCTCGAACACATACTCGGCCACGTTTCCCACAAGGTTGTGCACCACGTCTCCACCGCCCTGATTGACGCCGGTGAACCACACCGTCGCGTCGTCCCACTCCCGGACCGACTCGCGTCCCTCGCCGCGCTTCCCCGGCGCATACGACCCGGCGAACGGGAACTGCGTCCGCTTTCCCGACGCGATCGTGTCCTTGGCGTGCTGGTACTGCCGGGCCCAGGCCCGGTCGCGCAGGTTGCAGTCGGTCTCCTTCACCTCCGCCGCGTGCTGCGCGCGGGCGGCCCGCCACTCGGCGACGGTCGGCAGCCGGCACCCCACGAGCCTCGCCGTGTAGACCGCCATCGTCAGCGGCACATACTGCATGGGAGAGTCCGGCGCGGGTGGCGGGGGCTCCGCGCCCGCCGGGTAGTCCACCACCGCGCCCAGCCCCATGCGCGAGAGCCACGCGCGGGCCGGCACCACGCCCGGACGGGCGGTCCCGGTCGAGGCCCACTCCCACGCCCGGGCCCCAACGCGCGGGTCGTTGCGGCGCTCGAACCATGGGAACGCGAGTTTCTCGAGCTCCGTCGTGCTCGACCGAGAGCCCAGAATCGCCCCGAACTCCCCAACCGATATCTCCGTTGTCTGGATGTACGTCACCGATCCGTCGGGCAGGTTCACCCGAGCGAACGCCAGGTCCGGAAGCCCCTCGGCGATCGGCGCGGCGAACTTCACCAGCGCCCCATCCACCTTCCCCACGTACACACGCGACCCCGCCGGCCCCATCTTCGCCGCTTCCGCCGCGATCCCGCCCACCTTGTTGTCGAGCGCCCCTTCCACGGCCGCCAGCGTCCGCTGCACCTCGCCCAGAAACGCCACACCCCCCGGTACCGATCGGGCCCGGGCAAGAAAGTCCTTCGCCGCGGCCTCCGCCTTTTCATCGCTCGTCGCCGGATCGATCACGGCCAGCTGAAAATCCGCCAGCGCGTTGTTGTACTGCTGCTTCGGCTCCAGGCCGGAACTCGTGGCCGGCTGCGCATCGGCCCGTGCCGCGCCGGCGCCGACGCCCCACATCCCGGCGCACGCCCCCACCACGCACAGGAACCGCCCCGCCTTCACGCCCAGCCGCTTGGCCGCGCTCTCCGTGGAGACGCCCACCAGCCGTCCGCTCAGCTGCCGATCCACCCAGGCATCCACCCCGGCGTGGAACGCATCGTCGATGGTGTAGGGAATCTCCGTAGTCGGCGGCACGGCCCCCGGCCCGGCGAGCAGGCAGAACAGGTCCGACCCGCGAGGCTCCCCCACCACCGCGTCCACATACCCGCCCTCGCGCGGCGCAGTCACCATCACCGGCGCCCACGCCTCCAGCCGCGAGAGCAACAACCTCAGGCAATCCAGCACGCAAGCCTCCATCGTCATCCCCGAACCCCCGGCCCCGATCGGAACCCGCAACGCACTCACGGGCAATCCCCGATCGCCCTTTCCCCCGGCCTCATTCATACGTCCCCGAAGCCGCTCCGGCTCCCGCTGCATCGCCCATACGTCCCGATCCAACTGGTACATCACGCGGCACAGCCCCCGGCGCGACGGCCCAAACTCCGCCCGATCCGCGATTCCCGCGATGAACCCCGCCGGGACTTCGATGTCCGCTCCCTCTCCACCCCCCATCCCATCCGACGCGACACTCTCCGCCCACGCCCGCAGCGACCCCCTCGACGACTCGAGAATCCCCCGAACCTCATCCGCCGTGGTCGCCGCCTCGCACCGCTCCTTGGCCACCTCGAGCTCGGGGAGCACCTTCCGCAGCGCGGCCTGCGTCCCGACGCCGCGTGCTCCCGAGATCGACGCCGCCACCACCATCGGATACTTCGACCGCCCCTTCCCGTCCCGGCTGGTCCACATCCTCGCCACGATCAGGTCGCCGCGCGAGCGGACCACGATCGCATGATCGAACCCCGCCAGCCGCGACGCCGGGTCGAGGGCCTCCCACCGCCCCGATTCCACCGCGGCCGCGACGCCTTCCACATACACCAGCGTCTTGAAGTCCAGCAGCCGCTGCGTCTCCATCCCCGGATCGTCCATGTGGTCGTCCCATCCGGGGTGTTTTCCGAATGCGCCGACATGCACCTCCGCCTTCCCGGAAGCCCCACGCAAGCCCAGCATCTTCGAGATCATTGAAATCGCCGGCACTCCTCTGTTCGATCGCGACGCACATTCCCCGATCGGGCCATCGCCCCGGGGGGGCGCAGGCCCACGGCCGCGGCCTTGCATTGATCCTAAGCCCCGGAGCGACGACCGCGTCCCGGCACTCCCAGAGCGCACGGCCGCCGCCCTCCTCACGGATACCAGGGCAACTCCGGCAACTCCGCATCGAACTCCAGGCGCACCCACACCGAGCGCGGCCCGTCCCTGGTCGCGACCTCCGCCTCCACATCCCAAATCGTTCGATCCCCGGCCCGTGCCGGCTGACCGCCGAACTTGTCCACCAGCCACATCGCCCCCCAGACGCTCGGCACCCTGATCGTCGCCCTCGGCTCGCCTCCCGCTTCCGTCTCGAAGAACCGAATCTCGAAGGGCTCGCCCGGCCCGGGCAGCCTCGCCAGTTTCACGTCTGGCTTGCCCGCCATCGCCATCGGCCTGCCGCTCTTGGCCCCGACGGGCGCGATGCCCACAAACGACGCGTCCCCCGCGAGCCCCGTCTTCCCGAGGCTCGCCGGCTCCTCCGGCAGCACCGTCAGCGTGCACATCTGCCTCGCCCGCGTCGGGGGGCGCGGCAGGGCCCGCAGCATCGCCTCCGCTTTCCTGAGCTCCGCCGGAACGGCCCCGCCCGCTTTGGCTTGCTCCACGCGATCGCGCAGAGCGTTCACGTCGTCGAGGGTCATCTCCGCCGCCGCGCTCGTGAACGGAGCCAAGGGAAACTTCATCGGCGCGCCAGCCGGCGTCGCCACGGGCGGGGTCGGAGTCGTCGTGGGCGTCGGCGCCGGGGCCGGAGCCGGCACGGGCGTCGGCGCGCCCACGGGCGGCGCGGGCATGGCGCCCCCCGGCACGACGACCCTGTAGGAATCCTTCATCGACGCCGGGGGCCACACGCCCGGCTCCACGTACAGCGCGCGATACCCCTCCTCGATCCCCGGCAGGTCTCCCACCACCTTCTTGTCCGCGAAGTCGTTGGTCCCGCGCAGCGCGTATCGCAGCAGCGCACCGAAGTCGATCGCGGGGGGCGTCGGACCGTTCATCGACTCGCCGATCGCCCGTACCTGCGCTTCGGCGGCCGCCGCCTCCGGCCATTTGGCCCTGGCCTCCGCGTCCTTCTTCAGATTGATCTTGCACGCGTCAACCAGCGGTCGCAGAACTCCCGCCTCGAAGATCGCGCGGGCCGCCGCCAGCCGCTTCTCCCCCACCAGATTCGTTCCGCTTCCCCCGACGATCGCCGCCACCGGCCGGAAGACCGCCGGCGTGCGGATCTCCTCCCGGGCCCGCCTGGCCAGCTCCGCCGCCATCCCCGCACGAGACCGGTGCTGCGGGTCCATCGGCACGGCGCGCAGCGGGTCGGGCACGTTCGGGTCCGTCACCAGCCCGCCCCGGTAGTACCACTCGTCCGACGCCGCCGTCGGGCGCGACACGATGGGCAGCCAGTGCTCGCTCAGACCCAAGGCCGGGTTGGCCTTCACCATCGTTGCCTCGTTCAGATACGCCTGGCTCGCCGCGCCCCAGAACTCCGTCGGACCCGCCACGGTCTTCCCAAGGCCCGTGGCCCCGTACCACGTCAGCGCGGCCAGCAGCACGAGCCCCACCCCGCCCAGCCCGTACACGAGCGTGTTGCGCGCGCGGAGCTGCGCCTTGGTGCTCTCCGCCCGCGTCACCAGCCCCTTCTCCTTGAACACCTTGCTCACGAACAGGTCGCGCAGGAAGTACGCGCGGTCGCGCTCCCACACCTTCCCCTCCGGCAGGCTCTCGAGCGAGACCCCGAACGCCTCCGCCAGTTCCTGATCCAGCGCCGCCCCTTCCCGCATCGAGCTCGTGAAATAGATCCCGCGCAGGAACAGCGGCGCCTGGGCCCACTCTCCCGCCGTGAAGATCATCCCCAGATACCGCTGAAGCCGCGGCCCGATCCGCACCATCGCGTCCGGGAACGCGTACAGCGCGTCCACCTGATCGGCCCGGGACCTGCCCGCGTTCTCGGTGTTGATCGGGTCCTGCAGGAGCCCCGCCCGGCGCTTGGCCAGCCGGCGCTGCACCGTCCGCAGGTGCTCGCCGATGAGTTCCGGATTGAACGGGGCATCCAGCGGCGCGGGATTCGTCCACCCCATCATCTGGTGCTGGAGCGCGGGGTCGGTGATCTCGTCGAAGAACTCACGGAACCCGTTGATCAGGTCGCTCTTGGTGATGAGCACGAAGACCGGGAACCGCACGCCCAGGGCCCGCTGGATCGAGTCGAGTTGCTCCGCGATCCGCCCCGCCTTCTTCTCGAGCACATCCGCCGTGTCTTTGATCAGGCTCTCGGCCGGGATCGCCAGCAGCATCCCGTTGATCGGGCAGTGCGGCCGGTTCCGCTTGAGCAGTTTCAGGAACTCCTGCCACTCGTCGGTCGTCCCCGGCTCCACCTCGTCGAAGAGCAGCCGCCCCGCCGTGTCGAGGATCACCGCGTGGTTGGTGAACCACCAGTTCATGTTCAGCGTGCCGCCCGCGCCCTGCAACTGGTCCTGCAGGCCCGGCGGGAAACCCACGTTGCAATGCCGGATCGCCTCCGTCTTTCCCGAGCCCGGCTCGCCCACGAGCACGTACCACGGCAGCGCGTACAGGTTCTTTCCCGCCGCGCGGAACTTGTCGATCCCCGTGTCGAAGTTCTTCCGCAGGTCGTCCAGCCGGGCCCGGCGCGCCGGCGCCGTGATGCTCGACGGCGTCGCCGCGGCGTTGGCCGAGATCGACCGCAGCATGGGCGCGGCCTTCTTCCTGGCCATCATCCCCAGCACGCCCTCGTACGCCCACATCAGCGCGACGATCAGCACCAGCCCACCGATGACCACGAAGATCGCCGCGGTTCCGCCGAAGAGCCAGATCATCCCCCCGATCCCGGCCAGCCCCAGCAGCAGCACGACCACCTTGGTGATCGGCGGCATGTTCGCGAAGAGTTTCAGCAGCGTGCTCACTTCCCACCTCCCGAAGCGCTCGCCGTGGAGCCCGACTTCTTCACGATCTCATTCACAGACGCCTTCAGGCGCGCGTGCTTGTCCACGTACAGGGCGATGTTCGCCCCCAGCATCGTCAGGGCCAGCCCGACGAGCACGATCGCCACGCCCACCATCCGCTTGGCCGGCGGCTCCACGAGGTCCGCCGTGTTCACGTGCTCGTACGCCTCCGGGCAGATCCTCGCCGAACGATCCGCGTCCGTCTGGCCGCGCAGGCGGCTGGACATCTCCAGCATCTTCTTGCGCAGCACCTCCGGCTGCCCCGCGTACCACCCCACGAAGCCCAGCCCCACGCACGTGTAGAACACCCCGAGCCTCTCCGTCGCCTCGTCGGTCGTGTCCCGCAGCGTCGTGTCGAGCTTGTCGAAGAAGTCCTCGTCCCCCGCGAGTTGCCCGCGCTCGGCCGCGATGTCCATCCACGTCGCCGCAAACGGCAGCGAACTCCGCCGGATCATCGAGTCCGCGAAGTACACCAGCACGATCTCCACGCCCTCATAGGCCTCGAGTTTCCCCGCGCTCCCCGCCCGGGCCCGGCACTCTTCCAGCGCGCTCTTCACCTCCGCCCGCGTCGCCGACGCGTCCGGCCCGCACCCCTTGCGCGCACTCCGGTTGAGCCGGCACACGCACTGAAACAGCGGCTCGCACACCTCCACCAACGTCTGACTGCCGACCGTCGAAGTAGTCAACCAGGCCTCCAAATCGCTCCCCCGCTCCCACTGCTCCCCTGCTCCCCTGCCCGATCACCTGCTCACCTCTTCACCTGCTCACCTGCTCACCTGCTCACCTGTTCTATCTCCCCAACCCCTAGAGCAAACTCTCCGCATACGCGCTCATCGCCCCCACCACCTCCCGCTCGATCGCCTCCGCGTCCATCCCCCCCGCCAGTTCCTCGTACTTCCGCCAGCACTTCACCTCCTGCCCCACCATCACCCCGCTCCCACCCGTCAACTTCGCGATCTTCTCGATCTCCGCCGGCGCGAACGTCGCCACGTGCTTCTGCCCGTACACGCGCCCCGCCTGACCCGCCGCCGCCGTCAGCGCGGCCGTCAACTGCCGGAGTTTCTCCAAGTCCTGTTTCACCTGCTCGCGCGTCGCCCCCGGCTCTCCGGCCGCGAACCGGGCCATCGACACCCTTGCCGGCGTGCCGCGCTTGAGCGCCGAGTTTGGGTTCACCACCCTCCACGTGCTCCACACCACCTGGTCGAGGCTGGCCGCGAAGTCCACCAGCAACGCGGCCAGTTCGGCCACGCTCCCCGGGTCCAGCCGCTCCGTCGCCGGCGGACCCAGCGCCTGCCCAAGCGTCCGAGGCGCCTCGCCGCTTCCCGATGTCTCGCCTGTGGCCACGGTGTGCTCCCATCTGTCGTGCCTGAACCAGAGTTTATCGGCCTCGACCCGACAACCGCAAACGCCCCACCCGATACCACTCAACACCCGCTCCGACCCTTCGCTTCACTCGACCCCCGATCCGATCGATTTTCCGGGTATCCCGCCTACTCAAGGCGGTCCCTCCCGGAGCCCACCAATGCCCCGTTCCCGCCGCCTCGCCCTCGCCGCCCTCGCCTTTGCCGCCCTCGTTCTCGGCACGGGCTGCACCTCCTCGTTCTCCTCCGCTTGTCGCTCGAGCGATGCCTCGACACCCGGCCACTACATGGCCGCCAGCGACGGCCTCGGCCGCTCCGTCGAATCCGCCGCCTTCCTCGACCGCCAGGAACGAATCCGCGTCGCCAACGTCCCAACCGAGTAAACACCTGCCCCCCCCCCGCTCCAGCGGGGGAGGTCGCGAGCAGGACGCTCGCGGCTTTGGAGCGCAGCGACGGCGGAGGGGGACGTCCGCGCACGACTCCTTCCTACCTCCCCATCAAATACACCTCCCCACCCAGCAATCGCGAAAACCGCGACGCATAGCTCTGGCGCGGCGGCGGCGTCCCCGTCGCATCGAACGCCAGCCGGCACCCAAGGTCCGCCAGCCCCTCCCCCGCGTCGAACAGGTCCACCGCCAGCGGCTGGTCCACCGGCAACTCCGGAGCGCTCAGGGCCGACCCCCCGATCGCAAGCACGCTCACCTTCGCGAACAGGTCCGAAACGCCCGTGGGCGGGGTGGACTCGAACCTCTTCCAGTCGTCCACCACCAGCTCGGCCACGTTTCCAACCAGGTGGTGGACCCGCGTCCCGCCGCCGCTCTCGGTCGGCAAGAACCACAACACGCCGTCGTTTTCCGGCCTCGCTTTCGCGTCCCGCCCCGTCACCGGCTTGCTCTTCACATCCGCCGGAACAAACACGTTCACGTCCGGCCACTGGAACGCGTCCATGCGCGCCAGCCCGGGCGTGCGTCGCGCGTTGTCCACATAGTCCCGCTGCTTCGCGAACGTCGCGTCGCGCAGGTTCGCCCCCGCGGGCGTTGACCCGCCGTCGAACATCGCATGCGCCGCCTTCCACTCCGCACTCGTGAGGAACCGGCACCCCGCGTACCTCGCCACCATCGCCAGCGACTCGGGCGGCATGCTCTGCAGCGGGCTTTCCCGGCGCGGCTCACCCCCCGCCGCGTCCTGCACCTTCGCGATCTCCCCCGGAACCTGGATCCCCGGCGCATACCCCGGGAGCGAGGCCGTCATGTTCGCGTCCACCTGGATCCACCCGTGCGTGGCGAGGTTGCCGCGCCCATCGATCGCCCATCCGCGCGGCCCGGCCCATGCGCGCGCATCCGGGAGCGTCGCCTTGAACGCCGATTGCCCACCCGCCGCGTCGAGAATCTCCGCCGCGTCCCCGATCGAGAGTTCCCGCGTCGAGATGTACGCCGCCTCCCCCTCGCCCCCATCCTTGAGTTGCATCCGTACGAACGTCAGCGTCGTTTGCCCGCGCGTGAAGGCGAGTTCCCCCGCCTCCGCGTTCATCGTCGCCGCCCACTTCCCGCCCAGTTTCCCCGGCCCGAGCGTCCGCGCGTCCACCCAGATCTTCTTCAGGTCATCCCCCTGCGCGATCGTCGCCGCGTCCCGGATCAGCCGCGACACCACCGGCGCATCCATCACGCCCGCGCCGATCGCCCGCGTCTTCTGCGCGAACTCCGCGATCATCTCCGCCACGCGCGCATCGCCCGTGTCGGGCGTCACCTCTTTGCGAAGCCGCCACACCATCGCGTTGTACCTCAGCGCCCCCTCCAGCCCATCCTCGCTCACGCCGAAGTCCCCCATCGCCGCCAGCGCCCCATCCAGCGCGCCCGCGTCCCGCACGCCGCCCGCATACCGCACCCATCGCGCCCGCATGTCCCCATCCGCCCGCGCTCGCGTCGGCCCCCGGCGCATCTCCGGCAGTTTCCCGATCACCGTCTCCAACCCCGCCCGCACCGCCTTGGCCCTCTCGAACTCTCCCTTCGTCTTCGGCCACCCGATCTCCGCATCCCCCAGCCGCCGCCACGCCGCCAAGGCCCGCTCCCACTTCCCCTCCACCGGCGAGACAATCATCCCCACCAGCGCATCGGTGCTCGTCTCCTTCCGCACCGCTCTCGTCTCCGCGACCCGTTCGCGGATCCCGGAGATCGCCGCGCTCACGCCGGCGTGTTTCCCCACCGGGTCCGCCATCCACCGATCCACCACCGCCTCGATCGACGCGGGGCCGGTCACGTCCTGCCCCGCGTCCAACGCACCCTCCGCCGCCCCGATCTCCGCCCGCATCCGCCCCACCTTCGCCACCCACTCCCCGAACTCCCGTCCCGCCGCGCCCGCCGCCGTTGCAAACGCCGCGCTCTCGAGGTCCACGGGCTTCCCACCCACATCCGCAAGCACCCCCGCCAGCCGCCTCTCCCGCTCCGCCGCGCTCACGTCCGCCAGCGCAACGGCCCAGTCGGCCTGCGGCACGCCCGCCCCGTCCCTCGCCAGCGCCCCCGGAAACACCCTCGCGTCCAGATCGACGAAGGCCCGCTCCACCCGCCCCGCCGCCTCCGTCGTCTCCGCGTAGTCCGCGTCAACGAACGCCGCCAGCGTCCGATCCCGCCACGCCCGCCACGCCCCGTTGATCGCCGCCGAGCCCGCGACCACCTCGTTCTTCCCCCCCAGCGCGCCCTTTTCCTCCGCCGCCCTCGTCGCGATCTCCGCCCGGCGGGCCGTGATCAAACCCTCGACCGACCCCTTGATCGCCGTCAACTCCGCATCCAGCCGGCCCGCTTCGGCCGTCAGCCGGTCGCGGGTTGTTCGCTTCCACCGCACCTTCTCCGGCGCAATCGCCGCAACGTCCAACTTCGCCTTCGCCAGCCGCTGCGCCACATCCGCATCCATCGCTCCGCGAAGCGGCTTCGCCGTCAACGCCGCCGCGCTGGCGTCGATCGACGCGATCCTCGCCCCGGCATC
The DNA here is from genome assembly GCA_937871915.1 of uncultured Phycisphaerales bacterium. Taxonomy (GTDB): domain Bacteria; phylum Planctomycetota; class Phycisphaerae; order Phycisphaerales; family UBA1924; genus UBA4658. The sequence continues at coordinate 5,780 of CALMPG010000138.1, read as the reverse complement.
CAGCCCCCGCCGCGGATCCGTCGCCGGATCCAGCGCGGGATGCTGCTTCACCAGGGCCAGCCACCCCTTGAACACCTCCGCCGTCGGCGGGCTGGTCCGGAGTTTCCCGTACTCGGGGCTCGACGTGAACGACTCCGTGTCCGTCGCGGCCCATCCCCCGGACTTCGCCCTCACAAATCCCGCCAGTTGCCCCGCAAGGTCCGCCACTTCCCCCGCCTGCTTCTCGAGCGCCCCCAGGTCTTCGCGCGTCCCCTCCTTCGTCGCATCCCCGAGCCCCGCCCCCACCATCGACTCGCTCGCCGCCCCAAACCGCCCGAGCACCTCGTCGCCCGCTCTCGCCAACTCCGCCCCCGCCTCTTCCATGGTTTTCCACGCCGCGTCCACCCGGACCACCGCCGCCTCCAGCCCGAGCACGAGGTCCACGGCCTCCGCCGGGTCGGGCGCCTTCTCAGGATTCACCTGCGCCGCCGCGCTCTCCAGAGCGCTGGCGGGGCGGGCCCACCCGTGCCCCCGATATCGCGCCCCCGCCTCCTTCAACTTCCCGGGCGCTTCCCACTCTTCGGTCAACCCCTTCTTGAGCGCCCCCACCGCCGCCCGGGCTTTCTCCGTCTTCTCGATCCCCTCATCGCTGCGCGCATAATCCGTCGGCGTGGCGCTGAGCACGCCCAGCTCCACATCCCGCCCCACCCGCGCGATCGACCAGGGATCGAACCCATCCGCCACGCCCGGCAGCGACAGAAGTTCCTTCAACTGCGGGTCCGTCGCCGCGTACGCCTCGCGCCGCGTGCCGAACCCCATCCCCCGCAGCGCACCCGTGGGCGCCTTTCCCAGCCCCGCCTGGAACAGGCTGTACCAGCCCCGGTACGCCTCGCAGAGTTCCCGCCACTCGGCCGCGTGCTGCTCCGGAGCCTCCAGCCACTTCACGATGGTGATCTTCTCGCGGTGCGTGTAGTGCCACACCACGCCCCCCGCGACGCCCAGCAGGATCAACGCCGCGGCCAGCGTGGTCCACAATCCTCGCCTCGACTTCCTGGGCACCCGCATCGGCGCGATCGTCGCGGCGAGCTCATCCAGCGTCGGGCGCGCGGCCTTCGGGTTCGGGTCCAGCAGCACGTTCACCAGTTCGCGCCAGGTGCTCCCATCCGCCCCGAACGCCCGCCACTTCGGCGAGTTCTCGATCGGCCACCCACCCTTGAACGGCGTGTGCAGCACCAGCCCATGGATCAACTCCCCGATCCCGCGCAGATCCTCCGGGGTACCCCGACACTCCGTGGCGGGTTCTTTTCCTTGGGTACCCCGCCACTCCCTCCCGGGTTTGAGGTCCACAGCCGCATCCCCCAGCATCACCCCCGCCCCGGCGATCCCCTTCTCCTCGTCCCCGCCGAGCAGGACGTTCCCAGCCGTCAGCGCCCCGTGCCCCCGCTTCATCCCGCGCGCCAGATCGCGCAGCCCCTCCACCACCTCCCCAATCACGTGCGCCAGCGCCACGCTGTCGAGCGCCACCCGCCCCGCGATCAGCCGCTCGGCCGTGCCCAGCGTCGCCAGGTCCATGACCGCCGCGGCCCCGTCCGGAGTCCGCCCAACGTGATACACCCGGGCCCACCGCCCACCATCGGCGCACTCGCGATTCTCGCCGATCTCCCGGTTCGCCTCCGCCCGAGCCACAAACTCGCGCACCGCCCCCGCCGCGCCACGCTCCCCCATCACCTCGACATCCGGCTCGCACACCTTGGCGACGAACGCCTCACGCCGGTCCGCCGCGGCCAGCAGCACCCGCACCACGCCGGTTCGGTGCAACTCCCGGCCAACAGTGAATCCGCCGATCTCGCGCATGCCCCGATCATACAGCAAGGTGCCGAGGTGTGAGGTGCCAAGGTGTCGAGTGAAACGCACCCCTCGGTACCTCGACACCTCGACACCTCACACCCCGACACCTCTTCTATCCTCGCCCATGCTCAACCTCCTCCACGTCGGCCTCGGCCCCCTCGGGCGCATCATGGTCTCCGACATCGCCCGCCGAGGCATCGCCACCATCACCGCCGCGGTGGACATCGACCCCGCCCTGAGCGGCAAGAAACTCTCCGACGTCGTCCCCGAGTGCGGCTTCGATTGCCCGATTTCCCCCTCCATCGAACGTGCCACTACCTTGGCCGCTCTGGGCCAAGGTAGTGCGCAACGCGGGGGTGCAACCCCTTTCGACGCCGCCCTCCTCACCACCTCCAGCGACCTGGCCACCTGCGCCCCCTCCCTCCGCGAACTCTGCGCCCTCGGCCTCCCCATCGTCTCCACCTGCGAGGAACTTCTCTACCCCTGGCTCCGCCACAAAGCCCTCGCCGATGAACTCGACGCCCTCGCCAAGCGCCACGGCGCCCGCCTCCTCGGCACCGGCGTCAATCCCGGTTTCCTGATGGACACCCTTCCCGTCGCCGCCACCGCCGTCTGCCGCGCCGTCCGCTCCGTCAAGGTCTGGCGCATCCAGGACGCCACCACCCGTCGCATCCCCTTCCAGAAAAAGATCGGCGCCGGCCTCGACGACGCGGCCTTCAACGCCCAGGTCCAGGACGGCTCCCTCCGCCACGTCGGCCTCGGCGAGTCCATCCACTTCATCGCCCACTACCTCGGCTTCAAGATCGACCGCTGGGAAGAATCCATCGAGCCCGTCAAAGCCGATCGCGACATCAACGCAACGATCGGCCCCATCAAGCAGGGCGCCGCCTCCGGAGTCCGCCAATTCGCCCGCGCATGGGGCCGCACACACCCGAAACCCGAGACCCGAAACCCGAAACCCGACCCCTCCCCCATCCTCGAACTCACCTTCCAAGCCGCCATCGGTCAGTCCGACCCCCACGACCGCATCGTCATCGACGGCGAACCCCCCATCGACCTCACCCTCAAGGGCGGCGTCCACGGCGACATCGCCACCAGCGCCATCTCCCTGAACGCCATCCCCTCCCTCATCGCCGCCCCGCCGGGCCTGCACACCATGGCGACGATCCCGCTCGTGCGCTTTGTCCGGTAAGTGTTGTTCGGCGGCTACTTCGGATCGGCAGGTGGCGTCCATCGATACGTCTGTCGCTCGCCGCCATCCATCCAACTCGATTCCCGCTTGTCGCCGTCATAGCGAAAGCCCTTCTTGAATGCGAGCCACCACGAGTACTGCACGACCACTTCGCTGAGGATGCCCATACCAAGCGGAAGCGCAACCCACCACCACAGCGCGGCCCTGAAACTCCCCCGCATCCAACTCCAGCCAAGCCAGATAGCAAACGCCAACAGCGCAAGCAGGCCCAAGAAGCCAATCAACTCGCCGATTCCATGCAACACCGACCCCATTGGCGTGCATTTCTGCTTGCCGATGCGCTCACTCTCGCTATCCCACATCGGGTGAATGAAAAGCACGGCCTCGCTCCGACACCAACCCCGGCTTCCCAAGATGGTACCGAATGCTCCCTCTGGGGTTGGAGGTGTGGAGGAAGGGGCCGCCCCTTCCTCCACATCAGCAGACCACCCGAACCCCGCCCCACTCCACGCACATCATCGATGCGCCCCTGTTTGCGTACCGTCTCCCAGCCCAATGGCCGCTTCCCCCTCTCCCCAAGACCGCTCCCACCTCCTCACCGAGCAGCGCAACCCGCGCTCCACCAACCTCCACACCCTCTCCGTCCAGCAGTGCGTCGACCTCTTCAACGAAGAGAACAAACTCATTAACGACGCCATGGCCGCGGCCGCCCCCGCCCTCACCGCCTTCCTCGAAGCCACCGAGCCCCGCTTCATCGCCGGCGGCCGCCTCATCTACGTCGGCGCAGGTACCAGCGGCCGCCTCGGCGTCCTCGATGCCAGCGAGTGCCCCCCCACCTTCCACACACCCCCCGAGCGCGTCATCGGCCTCATCGCCGGAGGCGACGGCGCTCTCCGCAAATCCAGCGAGGGCAGGGAAGACGACCCCACCGGCGCCTACGCCGAACTCGCCGCCCTCAACCTCACCCCACACGACACCATCCTCGGCATCGCCGCCGGAGGCACCACGCCGTACGTCCTCGGCGCACTCGCCTTCGCCAAGTCCGTGCGTTCGTCTACGCCTTCACATCCCACATCCCACATCCCACATCCCACATCTCCGCTCACCGCCCTCCTCACCTGCCCCCCCACCCCCCCCCCCCCCCCACCCCCCCCCCCCCACCCCCCCCCCACCCCCCCCCCGCCCCCCCCCGCCCCCCCCCCGCCGACCACCTCATCGTCATCGACACCGGCCCCGAGCTCCTCACCGGCTCCACCCGCCTCAAGGCCGGCACCGCCACCAAACTCGCCCTCAACACCATCTCCACCACCCTCATGGTCCGCTCCGGGCGCGTCCACGAGAATCTCATGGTGGATCTGCGCGCCACCAACGACAAACTCACCGACCGCGCGGCCCGCATCATCTCCACGATCACCGGCCTCGATCGCGACGCCGCGCTCGAACTCCTCGACCGCGCGGGTGGCAGCGTCAAGGCCGCGCTCGCGTTACAGTCACGCCAGTTCGATCATCCTGCGGACGAGTCGTAGCTCATTGATCGACGGCCGCTTCGGGCATCCACCGCCTGCATCACGGCTCTTCCCGGCGGATTCCTACCGCGGCGGCGGGCCGAGCAGCGGCCCGAAGTTCCGAGCACCGTGCAGCACCCGCACCACGATCAGCTCGCGCCGCGTGTGCCGATGGAACACGGGATACGCGCGAAACCCTCGCACCGCGAACTGCCTTCGTGGGTCAGGCCTGCGAGCCCCCAAGTCCACCCGCCGACCAACCCCGGGGTTGGCCGCCAGCCACTCAACCGTCGCCCTCGCCGCATCGCCAAACCGCTCCGCCGAATCGGGCGAACGATCCGCGATGTACGCAACGATCTCGTGCAGGTCCGCTTCCGCCGCGGGGCGAAACACGATCCGGCGCATCACCCGGCCCTCCGCCGCCCATGCGCATGCGACGACCGTGCCGTCGCCCGCACCCGCGACCAGAACGCCTCACTCGCCGGAACCCCGGGTCCGGATCGATCGCCCTGATCAAGCTGAAATCTGAGCCTCGCTCGGGCCTCATCCGATCGCACCCGCTCCGCCCGGACCAGATGGCGAACGTACTCGCTCACATTCTCGAACCCGCCCTCGAGCATCTGCGACTCGACCTCCGCCCGCAAACTCGCCGGCATCGAGATATTCGTCGTCACCTGCTTCTTCTTGGTCGCACGCTTGGCCATCCGTACCTCCGATTTCCAATGATATCACCCCTCGCCCTCCATGCCAATACATGCCATCATTTGCCATACGAGGCCCCGCACTCCGGGCACACGCCCGATCGCAGCCCCGCCAAGTCGTACCCGCACTCGACACACCGGCCGTCGGGCCCTCGGCGCGTTCGTCCGCTCGTTCTTCGCGTGAGCACCGCAATCGCCAGGACGATCGTCGCCCCCTCAAGAACCACCACGACGCACGTCGTTCCCATCCAGAACTGTGCCCATCGCTGCACCGCCGCACTCCGCTGCGGCGTGGCCGTCAACCACGCCGTGTATGCGAACATACTTCCCGAACAGAACAACACCAATGGAACAATCAGGAGCGCGGTCAGATACACCCCCCACGCCCTCCACCCCGATGCGGCAATCGAGTCGATCCGGCCCATCGCGCCAGCATACACCGCGCCGGAACTCCTCGCCCTCCCCCCTCGCCCTCCCCCAGGGCCATCGCATTATCGAGCAAGAACGACGCGATGATGGCGCAGGGATTGCGGTGGTTCGGGGATGATGACCACC
>CALMPG010000137.1 GCA_937871915.1 uncultured Phycisphaerales bacterium | reverse complement strand
TGGCGAAGGCCCCGCCGGGCCGTCCCTTTCCCCCGGCTTTCCCCCCCAGCGGGGCGGCGGGCTCGCCGGTGGGGGGGGGGGGGTGGGGGGGGGATGGGGGCGGCCGCGACGGCGGCGGCCGGAACGGGTGGAGCGGGACTGGCCGGTGGATCGGCGGGGGGCTGCGCGAGGGCGGCGGTGCCCAGAATGAGGGTCAGGGTGAGCGTTGTCGGCGTGTGCATGAACAACTCCGGCACCCCCACGATCGGCCCGCGGCCGCCGCGACCCCGTTCGACCATACGCGGCGTTTGCGTGACCGACCCGCCGCACGGCGCTCAGAATGGGCGTACCGACAGCGGGCGGAGATGAAGAACGCGAGGGTCCGGGGGCGCATAAACTCCTGTGCCATGAGGGGTGATCGAGTCCATCGCGGCATCTGGGTGGGGCTTGCGCTGAGTGCGATGATGCACACGGGCGTGGGGTTCTACGCGACCTCGGTATCGATGGGGGCCGACGAGGGGACGAGCGCCCGGGCGGGGGCTCGCGAGGGCGGGATGCTGGCGCTGGACATGAGCGACCCTGGGCCGATGGCGCTCCCACCGGTGGACGATCCGAGGCTGAAGGATCTCGAGGAGATGATGGCGGCGAGGCCGCCGCTCGTTGCGCCCCCCCCACTCCAACCTCCCGAGCGTGAATCCAAACTGGTGCTGGGCATCGACAAGTCGGACCAGATCAGCCCGAACTGGCTGGGCGTGGCGGACCCGACCGAGCACATGGCGCGACTGTCGGAGGTCACGCAACCGCAGCTGGACCCGAATCCGGGCTCGCCCGGGGCCGCGGGGGCGGGCGCCGTGAGGCCGCCGATGGCGGACCCGAGGGTTGCGGCGGAGGCTCGCCCATCGGGCGCGCCGGCGAAGGCGAACGACCAGCCGCTGCAAGAGCCCGTGATGGCCCGCGAGGGCGATCCGAACGGTCGGGGCGAGAACCAGGAGACGCGAGCGCCCCGAGATGGAGATCCGCTTGCCACCGGAGACAAGGCGACGGAACCTCCCGGGGGGACGCCCGAGCCAAACACCAACGACCTGCCGCTCCCGGGTACGCCTGAGAGACTCAAAGGCGTTGAGTCGAAGGAGATCGGACCCGCGGAGATTGCGGACAAGCACGAGGCCATCAGGGCCATCGAGTCGCGGAAGGCCGTGAAGCCTGTCGAGGCCGTGCCGAATCCGTCGGCGAAGTCGGCGATCGTGGCGCGCGAGGGGGCAGCCGCGACGGCGCCGCCTCCCGTTGCGGGTTCGGATGCGCCCGGCGAGAACGCGGGCGGCGGGGGCGATCATCCCGGGACCAAGAGCGAGAAAGAGGCGGACGCGTCGTCCACGACGCCGACGCTGGTGATCCGCCCCGGGCAGCCCGCGGCGGCCGAGGGGCTGGACATCGTGACCAGGCGTCCGAACTTCACGCGATTGACACGGGTGGTGGCGTATCCGGAGAAGAACCCGCTGTTCAAGGTGACGTTCAACCACAAGGGCGTGGTGACGAGGGTGCGGCTGGTGGAGTCGAGCGGGATCAGGGACGTGGATGAGCCGGTGATCAACGCGATCTACCAGTGGACGGCCAAGGGGAAGGCGCTGGCGGAACTGGCGTCGGAGGACCCGGCGGGCGGGCTTACCATCTCCGTGAGGATCCTGCTTCGATAGGCGGGCGAGGGCGCGGAGTGGTCCGATGGAACGGAAAGGGTCGATACCCGCGTGATGGCGTCTTCGCGAAACACGGGCAGTCTGGGCACGCGGGCGGCGTTGGCTTTCGCCCTCGCCATGGGCGCGGCGACGGGGGCGCACGCGCAGGCGCCGTCGCGGATGCTGCTCGAGCCGGTGGACCCGGGGCACGGCGACGTGGGGCCGCTGGGGGTGAGCACGCGGACCATTCCCGTGGACATGCGGTCGCCGTCGGGGTTCGACCGGGTCTTCCGCGTGCCGGGATCGGCGGCGGGCGTGGGCACGATCGACGTGCCCAACGATCGGTTCGCGCGGGTTTCGGGGGGGATCGCGGCGGTGTTCCCGCGTTCGAGCTACGTCACGGGAGAGAAAGGGCGGTACGCGCTCGTGCCCGCGGGGACCGTGTACTACATCGGGGGGATCAACGAACTCCGGGTGGAAGCGGACGCGGCGGCGGCGGTGCGCCCGAGCGTGCGGGGCGGGCAGTCGATGATATCGGCGTCAACGGCCGCGCCGTTGAGTGTGTCAACGCGGGTGGGCGAGGGCGGTGTGGCGCAGGCGGGGATTGGGCGCGTGGACCTGCGCGTGCCGGACGCGAACAGCCCCGAGGGGCAGCACGAGCGCGATCGGCCTCGGCTCCGGCCGGACCCGGCGCCGCCGGCGATGAACGTGCTGGCGGACGATCGGTACCGGCGGGCAAGAATGCGACAGTTGCTGATGGCCGCGGCGGGCGAGGAGTGACGGGCGGGCCTGCGTGGGGCGAGGCCGGACGTCGCGATACTCTCCACGGCAACCGCGGGGGGGGAGTGTCTTCGTGGAGGGCAGCATCATGACCAGCGACCGGCGGCGGATGGGGCGGGGGATGCGGGCGACCGTCGCGGCGGCGATGCTGGGCATCGCGGCGTTCGGGTCCGGGTGCCTGATCAGCCAACACTCCAACGAGCGGTACACGGGCACGTACGTGAGCGAGCCGACGTTCTCGCAGATCCAGACGGGGGTGACGACGCGGGCGTGGATCCTCGGGACGCTGGGGGAGCCGACCACGAAGACCACGCTGGAGAACGGCGAGGAACTCTGGAAGTGGCAGTACGCGAAGGTGAAGCAGTCCAGCGGGGCGGTGCTGTTCATCTTCGGCGGGTCGAGCACGTCCACCGAGGGAGGCTCGGCGTATGTGCAGATGCGGGATGGGGTGGTGACGAAGGCGTGGCGGACGTGACGACCGCGGGCCGGGGATGGGCGGGCTTTGACGCGAATCTCCGGATCGTCCGCACTCGCACCACCCACGGGATTCGCTCGCCGAGCCTCGCTCATCCCGGGCGTGTGTGGATCACTGCCCGCTGGTCTGGGACGGATCGGTGCCCGCGATGGACCCCCGCATGGCGGTGTCGGCCTGCATGTTCTTCATGCGGTAGTAGTCCATGATGCCCATGTTGCCCTTGCGGAAGGCGTCGGCCATGGCCCTGGGAACCTCGGCCTCGGCGAGGACGACGGCCGCGCGGTTCTTCTGGGCCTCGGCCTTGAACTCCTGCTCGGAAGCGACGGCGAGGGCGCGGCGTTTCTCGGCCTCGGCCTGGGCCATCTTGGTGTTGGCCTCGGCCTGGGCGTACATGAGCTTGGCGCCGATGTTGTCGCCGACGTCGATGTCGGCGATGTCGATGGAGAGGATCTCGAAGGCGGTGCCGGCGTCGAGGCCCTGCTTCATGACGGTCTTGGTGATCTCGTCGGGGTTCTCGAGCACGCTCTTGTGGTCGTGGGCCGAGCCGATGGTGGAGACGATGCCCTGGCCGACGCGGGCGATGACGGTTTCCTCGGTGGCTCCGCCGACGAGCTGGCGGAGGTTGGTGCGGACGGTGACGCGGGCCTTGACCTTGAGCTGGATGCCGTTGGCGGCGACGGCGTCGATGGTGGCGCGCGGGCCGCGCTGGTCGGGGCAGTCGATGACCTTGGGGTTCACGGAGGTCTGCACGGCGTCGAGGATGTCGCGCCCGGCCAGGTCGATGGCGGTGGCGGTGCCCCAGTCGAGGCTGATGTTGGCGCCGCGGGCGGCGATGAGGGCGCGGATGACGTTGGTGACGCGCCCGCCGGCGAGGTAGTGGGTTTCGAGCTGGTTGGTGGTGACGGGGAGCCCGGCCTTCGTCGCGCTGATGCGGTTGATGACGATGGTGCGCAGATCGACCTTGCGGAGCTTCATGCCGATGAGGTCGGTGAAGCCGACGGGGGCGTTGGAGGTCCAGGCCTGGATCCACAGATTGCCGAAGTTCAGGAAGACGAAGAGCAGGATGATGACGATGATCGCGCCCACGACGCCGAGGCCGTAGAGCGCGATGTCGCCGGGGGTGACGCCGAGGGTCAGCGGGATGGTGGGCAGGAGCGACGTGTTCAAGTGGATTCTCCGGCTCGCGGGGCGGCCGCGGCTGACAGAGTATACAGACTCGGCGGGGGCATCAGGCGCAGGGGCGGACTTTGACCTGCGAGCCGCTCACGCCGGTGACCTTGATCTTGGCCCCGGCGGGGATGAAGGCGATCTCGGCGAGGACGTCGATGCGCTGGCCGTCGATGCGGGCGATGCCGACGGGTCGGAGGTCGGTGAGGGCGTCGCCCTCGGCCCCGAGGAGGGCGTCGAGGCGGTTGAGCGATTCCTCGGGGATGACCGGCTCGGGCTTGCCGCTCTCGCCGAAGAGCAGGCGTTTGCCCATGGGCGTGGCGGGCATGACCTTGGCCCCGAAGACGAGGATGATGGGCACGAGCACGAGGGCGACGAGGATGCCGATGATTCCCGAGAGCACGCTGTGCTGGAACAGGCAGACGATCCCCGCGATGCCGACAAGGCCCGCGGTGATCGAGATGATCCCGGCGGAGGGAATGAATACCTCGAGCGCAACGAGCAGAAGCGCGGCGGCGAGCAGGACGATGCCCCAGGCGAGCATGGACTCCATGGGGGATGATATCGTGTGTTGAGGGGGGGGTTCGAGCAGGGGGCGGAGGAGCGGGGGAGCGGGGGAGCGGGGAGCACGCGGTTCATATGGGAGTGCATGCCATGGGACAGCCGATTCGGTCGCACCGGCAGTTGGAGGTCTACAAGCGGTCGTTTGAGGCGGCTCGGGTGGTGTTTCGTCTCTCCCGGCAGTTTCCGCCGGAGGAGCGGTACTCGCTCACCGACCAGATCCGGCGTTCGTCGCGCTCGGGGCGAGCCGCGATCACCGAGGGTTGGCGCAAGCGGCGCTACGAGGCATCGTTCATCAACAGAATCAACGACGCGGAGGGCGAAGCATTGGCTGGCCCACGCCGTTGACTGCGGATACATCCCGGTGGACGACGCCCGTGCGCTCTATCGCGAGTACGAGGAGATCCTGAAGATGCTCGTCGGCATGATCAACACGGCGGATCGCTGGTGCGCGATTCAGCGAAAGTAGCCACCAAGAATCCCCCTGCTCCCCTGCTCCCCTGCTCCCCTGCTCCCCTGCTCCCCTGCTCCCCTGCTACACCCCAACCGCCTCGACCGTCACCCGGAACGGCGTGGCGGAGACGACGCGGACGCTGGCGCCGGCCTGCACGAACGGCCCCTCCGCGACGGCGTCCACGATGGCGTCGCCGATCTGCACGCGGCCGGCGGGGCGGAGGGGGGTGGCCGCGGTGCCGATCGTGCCGGGGGCGATGGACGCGACGGGGGAGAACGCCTGGGCGTGCTGGCTCGGGCCGGGCGCGGCGTCGTCGGAATCGGCGCCCGGGGCGGCGAGGACGAGGCGGCTGAACATCGGCAGGCCGGGGATGTAGCGGATGAGCACGGCGATGCCGATGCCCGCGACGGTGAGCAGGATGAGCACGGTGGCCACGGCCCAGCCGATCTCGCCGCCGCTCCGGCCCACGCCGGGGAAAACGCCGCCGCCGCCGAGGGCGGCGGGGCCGATGAGGAAGGAGCCGACGAGGCCGCTGAAGAGCAGCAGCAGGCCGATGACGCCGAAGACGCCGAGCCCCGGCGTGATGAAGACCTCGACGATGATGAGGCCCACGCCCGCGAGGATCGCCAGAAGGGCCCACCACCCGGCGATGCCCGCGAGCACCGGCGGGAGGACGATGCCGATGAGACAGATCGCGGCGATCCCGCCGGGGAGGGAGAGGCCCGGGTGGGACATCTCGACAAAGAGCGCGATGAGGAAGACGACCATCAGCACGGCGCGGACGATGAAGTTCGAGAGGAAGCGGGCCGTGTGGTCGGCCCAGTTCTCGTCCAAGCGCACGAGGTTCTTGGCACCGAAAAAGGCCTTGAGTTCCTCGTCGTTGCGGATGGTCTTGACGCCGATGCGGTAGCGGAGGAGTTCCGTCTCGCGGAGCGTGACCACGCCGGAGCCGTCGCAGACGTATTCCACGACGTCGTACTTGCCCTTGTGCCCGGGCGTGCGCAGGTCGGGGCGCTCGCTCTTGATGCTGGTGATGTCGAGGCTCTGGTTGATCTGCTCGGCGATGTCGGGGGAGACGTCGCCGGCGGGGGTGAAGTCCTTCTCGCCCGAGGGCGAGGTGGGGGGCGAGGCTCCCGGGGCGTCCTCGCGCCGGGACTCGCGGGGGAGGGGGGTGCGTCCGGGGCGTCGCGGAGCGGGTTCGGGCGATCTCGCGGCTTGGCCCGTCGGGTCCATCGGCCCGAAGCCGGAGCGGACGGTGGGCGAGTAGCGGTCCTCGTCGGTCGGGGGCCGACCGACGGCGATCTCGAACTGCTTGGGCGTGACGAAGAGGCGCTGGCCGGTCTCGCGGTTCTCGACGAGCCAGAGTTCCACGCCGCGCCGAACGAGGCCCTGAACGAGGAGCTCGTCCTGATGGTTGCGGCGGGCCGAATCAATCAGGTCGGCGATGACGGGCCCGGCGAACTTCTCGCGCTCGTCTTTTCCCATGCCCTCGAGCATCCCCAGCGGCCCGACGCGGATGGGGAGGGCGTCGCCCATGACGGCCCCGTCGGCGAGGACGATCTCGCGGCAGGCGAAGGAGACGATGGTGCCGCCCGAGTACGCCATCGGATTCACCCACGCCACGGTGTTGGGAATCGGCGAGTTCTTGATGGCCGTGGAGATGAGCACGCAGGAGATGATCTCGCCGCCGGGGGAGTTCACCTCGAAGACGATCGCGTCGGCGCCGGACTCCTGGGCCACCTGCATCCGCCGCTTGACGGAGTGCAGCGTCCACTCGTCGATCTCGCCGTGGATGGTGATGACGGCGACGTTGGTGGCGGCGCGGCCGGCGGGGACTGCAATGGGGGGGGGGGGGGGGGGGGAAGGGGGGGGGGGGGGGGGGGGGGGGGGCCGCGCGGGGGGGCCGGGGCCCAGGCCCCGGGGCGGCAGCGCGGGCCCGGGGAGCATGGGGACGCGGCG
>CALMPG010000136.1 GCA_937871915.1 uncultured Phycisphaerales bacterium | reverse complement strand
TTCATCGAGAGTCTCCTGGGTACCTTGTACCCGAAAAACTCTCATCCGGACTGGCTCGGGATTCTCAGGCCAGGTCATTGTTTCCCAGGGCTTTAACGGCACGACTCGTCAGGAGTCTCTCTTCAACTTGACATTTCATGTCGACACGGCGACGCCGTACTCCATGGCCGTATTTCTTCTGGATGGTTCGGTTCCCTCCAACTCGCGACTTGGCCTGGGCTTGTTCGTTGCCGGCAGTATCACCGAGTTTGATTTCCTTGATTATCCTTTTACGCAGTTCCGAACCGGACAACTCGCGCCCGGCAACTATCGCCTCACTTCGACTGTTGACGGTTTCGATAGTCCATCCAATTTCGGTTTCTCCTGGTACTTCTCCCTCCCCGCTCCATCCACTGCTCCCATTCTCGGCGCAGGCCTCCTCCTCGCCGCACGCCGACGGCGCGGGAACAGCCACCCGCTTGCCACGTTCACCTATTGATCTGGATCGAAACCAGGCGACGGACGACCTTCACGGCGTCGCGCCCGCCTTCGGCTCCGGCACGCCCACATCCGCCTTCACATGCACGTTGGGCTTCCAACTGCTCCAGTCCTTGCGCGTCGCCTCGACGATGCGCTCGGCGGTGCGGACGTTGACGAAGCCCGCCCGGGCGTCGATCTCGGGCTGGGCCCCGGTGCGCACGGCATCGAGGAAGGCCTTGATCTCCATGATGATCGGCTCGGCCTCTTCCACGTTGAGGTTCTCGATGTTGACGAGTTCCTGCCACTTCAGGTCGGTCAGGTCGGCGCCCTTGCGGAGCTGCTCGCGGACCTCGTGCATCTGCGGGTCGTTGGCGGTGCGCCGGATGACCTGGCCCTTCTTGGCGGCGTAGTCGATCTTGATGTAGGCGTTCTCGCCGGTGATGCGGGTGACGCGCTCGGTCTTGAGGGCCAGGCGCGAGGCCGTGACGTTGGCCACGCACCGTCCGGCCGCGCCGTTGGGGCCGCCGTTCCAGACCAGGCGCGCGTTGCAGATGTCCTCGTGCTCGGTGATGACGGGGACGCCGGAGGCGTGGATCTCGTCGGGCTCGTGCCCGCCCATGAGCATGAGGACCACGTCGAGGTCGTGGATCATCATGTCCATGACCACGCCCACATCCACCGAGCGGAAGGTCATGGGGCTGACGCGATGGACTTCCATGAACCTGGGGATGATGGGCATGTTGCTGGCCTGCTCGGCGCGCAGGGCCCGCATGATCGGGTTGAAGCGCTCGATGTGGCCGACCATGAGCACGCCGCGGGACTTCTCCGCCGCGTCCTTGATCGCCAGCGCATCCTCGACGCTCCCCGCGAGGGGCTTCTCGACCAGGCACGAGACGTCGGCCCCCAGGCACGCCAGGGCCGCGGCCTTGTGGCCCACGGTCGGCACGGCGATCGACACGCAATCGACGCCGGCATTGAGAAGGTTCTCGATGCTGTGGAAATGCCGGCAGCCCCACTGCTCGGCCACATCGCCCGCCCGATCCGCGTTCGCGTCCACGACACCAACGAGCTCGGTGTCGGGCTGCTGGGCGTAGACGCGGGCGTGGTGGCGGCCCATGCGGCCCACGCCGATCACCCCGCAGCGGAGCGGGCGCGAGCCCAGGCCGCGCCGGCGGGAGGGGAGGGGCTTGGAGGTGGCGCCGTCGGAGGGTGTGGACATTGGGTGCTCGATGTGCTCGGACTCGGGCGAGAACGAGCCCCGAACCAGGCGAGGGGTCGAAGACCGGGACCGCCGGAAATCCCTCGCCTCGTTCGGGGCTCGTCGCCGGGACTACTGCGCGGCCTCGGTCATGGCCGCGGCGAAGACGTTCTTGCCCTGCAGGCCGACGAACTTCTTGGCGACCTGGCCGCCCTTGAAGAGGATGACGGTGGGGATGGCGGAGATGCCGAACTTGACGGCGGTGTTGCGGTTGGAGTCGGTGTCCATCTTGCCGACGGTGACCTTTCCGGCGAACTCGTCGGCGAGGGCGTCGATGGTGGGGCCGAGCATCTTGCAGGGCTGGCACCACTCGGCCCAGAAGTCCACGAGGACGGGGGTGGAAGAATCGAGGACCTCGGCCTTGAAGTTGGCGTCGGTGAAGGTCTTGGTGTTTGCGCTGGCCAGGGGGTTTCTTTTTCCGAAGGGGCCGGCGGGGGTGGGGCCGCCGGGGCTCGGGGCGGGGGGGGGGGGGGGGGGGTGATTTTCCGCCCCGGGGCTGTCGATACCGGGGATCGGGGGCGGCGTTGCCCCTGTATTGGATGCCGCGGGGGGAGCGATGTATCGACGAGTGTCTATATTACGCCGCCGAGGGCCTGGGGTTCGTTTGGGGTTGTGCACCCGGTCGAAGCAGAGCCACAGCGTGCTCGGCCACGTCATGGACGCGAAACAACGAGGCCCCCGCGTGAAGATGGGCAAGGCTCAGCGCAAGCGTCGGGGCCAGGCGATCACGCGGCGGAGTCTCCCTGGGCAGCCCCGCCGCGACGGCGGTGAAACTCTTGCGAGAGAGCCCGCTGAGGATGGGGAGGCCCAGCGCCGCGAGTTCGCTCGTGCGGGCGATGAGCTCGAGGTTCTGCTCCACACTCTTGCCGAAGCCCAGGCCGGGGTCGAGGACGAGGGACTCCCGGCGCACGCCCGCGGCGAGCGCGGCCGCGATGCGCTGCGTGAGAAACTCGCGCACGCACGCGACCACGCCGCCGGGATATGCCGGGGCCGCGGCGTAGTGCGTCGAGTACGAGTCGGCGCTCGGCGGCGCGAGGCGGTGCATGAGGATCAGGCCCGCGCCGGTGCGAGCGGCGAGGGGGAGCATGTCCGCGTCGTCCGTGCAAGCGGAAACATCGTTGATCGCGTGGGCGCCCGCCTCGATCGCCGGCGCGGCCACGGGCGCGAGCGTGGTGTCGATGCTCATGAGCGCGTCGTCTCCGCACGCCTCGCGCACCGCACGGATCACCGGCAGCACGCGACGCAACTGCTCGTCCGCATGCACGCGAGCCGCGCCGGGGCGCGTGGACTCGCCGCCGATGTCGAGCATGTCCGCGCCCTCGCGCAGCATGCGCCTGGCCGCGTCCACCGCGAGTCCAACGCTGGCGAGCTCGCCGCCGTCGGAGAACGAGTCCGGTGTGATGTTGAGGATGCCGACGATGCGCACGCGATCGAGCGCGATCGCGCGACCGTGGGCGAGCGGCCATGTGCGGTGGTCATGCACGGCGGATGGTCTCTTGCGCGGCGTGTGAGGCGGGGCAAAAAGAAAAGAGGGGCCGCGGCACGTTGCCAGCGACCCCTCGGGGGGGGGGGTGCAAATGGATGAGGACGACCAGAGTATACCGTCAGAACTTGGGCTGTCCAGTCCCCTTGTCGGGCTTGCCGGTGCCTTTCTGACCGCCCTGGGCCCGAGCCTCTTGAACTGCTTCTGCCAGGGTAATCCCTACTTTCATGACCGGAGCCGGAATGACCATGCTCAGGTGCATGGCCCCCTCCTCGGCGGACAGGGACGCGGCGATGGGGGGGAGTTTTTCCGGGATCTTGTCCATCGGGACGGCGGTGCCGGTGAAGGCCAGCAGCGGAAGGCCCAGGTCCAGCAGGCCGCGCGTCCCGAGGTAGGCCTCGGCCATCCGGTTCTTGGGGAGCATCCCCTGGGCCTGCACGATCATGGCGTCGGAGGCGAGGCTGCCCTCCTTTTCCGCGTTGAGGGCCTTGGCCATGAGCTCGGAGTTCTTGGCATAGGAGGTGTACAGGCCCCCCGGCCCCTGGGCGATGTACCCGGCGGGCATCCCCTGGGGGCCGAAGAGCATGGGCATGGCCTGCTGCATCTCGGCGGGGATCTCGCCCGTCTGGGACTGCATCTTCACCTCCCAGGCGTGGAGGGGGGTGTCTCCGGCCTTGGAGGCGTTCTCGACCACCTTGGTCACGTACGTGTAGTCCTGAATGGTGGCGCCGTTCATCGCGGTCATCGAGTCCTTCCACGCCTTCATGGCCGCGCCGGGGTCCTTCGAGGCCGTGTACACGACCGTCGAGGTCAGGATGCCCGAGAAGGCCCCGCCGACGGGGAAGCCCATCACGGCGCCCTGGCCGTCGGCGCTCTCAACGGCGGCCAGCGCGGCCTTCACGGCCGGCTCGCCGCCGGGAACATCGGATTTGCTCACGAGGTCCCTGGTGAACTGCTTGGTCCCCTTGGAGGACATGTCGATCGCGCCGGCGAAGAGGTAGTTGCCCGCGAAGAGCTTGCCCAGGATCGGCGTGGAGCTGCCGGCGCCGGTGAAGGTGCGGGCGAGGTAGGAGTCGGGCTTGAACGAGCCGACGAGGTCCATGGTCATGCCCATCGAGCCGGTCTTCCACCCGGCGACGACGACCTGCGTGTCGCGGATGACGGTCTCGCCCATCCACTTGGCCACGGCGATGTTCTTCTCCAGCCCCTCCTGGCCCATCATCTCCATCCGCGAGCGGGCCTCCTTCTCGAGGGTGGCCATGGCGTTCTGCGCGAAGGGGCGGATGCGGTCGATGTTCACGATGGCGACCATGTCGGCCGAGTCGCTCAGCGATCGGCCCGCGGCGCTCATGCGAGAGACGAGCGTCGCGTCGCCGCCCTTGCCGGTGAAGGCGCGGACAAGTTCCCTGTCGTTGCCGACGACGGCGTACCCGCCGTCGAGGGGCTTGCAGAAGGCGTCCTCGCCCTGGATGTTGATCTCGTCGAGCTTCCCCTCGCCCGCCGGGGTGGCCCCGAAGTTCTCCAGGAAGTCGGCGTACTTGGTCAGCGGGATGAGCATGACGGTGCGCTGCATGCCCGTCTCCCAGTCGATGGCATCGTCGTCGGCCGGAACAACGGCGTGCCGGGTGCGCGTCCTCTTGGCGTCCTTGTCGCCCTCGGCGTGCTCGTGCTCGTGCTCGTCGCCGTCCATGTCGCCGTCGGCATGCTCGTGCTTGTCCGCGTCCTTCTCGGGCTTGGCGGCCTTGGCGACGGGCGGGTTGTCGAGTTCCTTGGGGCCGATGACGACGATCGCCATGGACTTGCTCGTGTCGATGCCCCCGCCCAGGCCGGCCATGGCCAGCAGGTCGTCGAGCGCGGGAACCGCCGCGGGAGACTCAACGGCCGCGGCCAGCGCGGCCAGGTTCTTCTGCATCGTCGTGGGCGCGGGCACGACGATGGTGATCAGGGCGTTGTCGGGCACGCGGTCGAGGACCGGCGGCGTGGCCAGGGCGGCCGAGAGCGTGATGCACAGGCCGCAGGCGGCGACCAGACCGTGGATGCGCTTCATTCGTGGGTTCCTTTGGGCCGGGAATACCGGGGAAAAATGGCCGCGACTATATGGGCGGCCGCCCCCCCGAGGGGCGTGCCGGGGAGGAATCGCGCGAGGGGGCGGGAGCCCACGGGATCGCAGCGGGGGGAGACGCCCGGGCAACCGGAAGCGGGCGGGATTCAGCGGGTTTGGGCCCGAAGGGGTTCGATCGCGATGGGCGTCGGGGCCGGCGCCTCGGCCGCCGGCTTGGGGGCGAACATCGGCACCGGCGTGTACCTCGCCCCCGCCTTGGCCAGATCGGCGATGTGGCCCGCGAAGAACGCCAGACCCACGACGCCGATCATCGAGACCACGCCCGTGACCTGGCGTGCGCCCGCGAAGGGCGAGGGCTCGGCCCTGGCGACGCTCGGGAGCGTCTCCGGGGCGTCGATGAAGCAGACGTAGGCCAGGCGCAGGTAGTAGCACGCCGCGATCGCGCTGTTCACGCCCAGCACCACCACCAGCGGGACCTCGCCGGCGCCGATGGCGGAGGTGAACAGCGGCACCTTGCCGAAGAAGCCCAGCAGCGGCGGCAGGCCCAGCAGGCCCATCGACGAGAGCACCATCGTCCACCCCAGCACCGGGCGCGTCAGCGCCAGGCCGCGCAGATCGTCGATGTCGTCGGCCTCGTCGTGCGAGCCGTCCGGGAGCCGCTTCTCGAGCGCGGCCACGACGGTGAACGCGCCGATGGTCATGATCGCGTACGCGGCGAGGTAGAAGAGGACGGCGGCCAGGCCGTTGCGGGCGAACGACGAGTCGCTCCCGCCGGGGCCGGCGATGACGGCCACGAGCATGTACCCCGAGTGGGCGATCGACGAGTAGGCCAGGAGACGCTTCACGCTGTCCTGCAGGATCGCCATGGCGTTGCCGGCGGTCATCGTGATCGCGGCGATGACCCAGAGCATGGTGCGCAGGACGGGCGGGAGCGATTCGTGCACGCCCGCGACCGGCCCCTGCCAGTGCCAGCCCACAAGCGAGCAGAGCAGGATGATGGCGAAGAAGCCCGCGGCCTTGGGAACGAAGGCGAGGAACCCCGCGACGCTGGCGGCCGCGCCCTGGTACACGTCGGGCGTGTAGTAGTGCATCGGCACCGCGGCGATCTTGAAGCACACCCCGAGCACGGCGAGGACGACGCCGAGCATGGCGAGGGTGTTGGGCCCGTGCGGCCCGGCGTTGCGATTGAAGGCGAGGGCGATCTCGTGGAAGTGCGTGGAGCCGGAGGCGCCGTAGATGAGCGCGAAGCCGTAGAGGAAGATGGCCGCGCCCAGAGCGCCGAGGAAGAAGTACTTCACGCCCGCCTCCATCGACCGGTTGCGGGCGGTGGAGATCGCGACCATGACGTAGGTGGGCAGGCTGGTGAGCTCGAGGGCCAGGAAGAGGAAGATCAGGTCGTCGGCCGAGGCGCAGAGCATCAGACCGGTGAGGGAGAAGAGGAAGAAGGAGTAGAACTCGCCGCGCGTGGACCGCAGGGCCTCGAACGGGCGGCCCCTGGCGACGGAGGCTTCGAGATCGCGGTCGGCGATGCCGGCCATGAGCGGCAGGAGCATCAGGCCGATGGAGGCGACGAGGAGCTTGCCGTAGAAGGGAAGGTTGGGCAGCGCGGCGGAGGTCGTCACGTCGCGGAAGTTCCACGCCAGGAACCCGCTCACGACCAGCCCGAGGGCGCAGACCCACGGGGCGAGGTTGCGCGAGTCCTTGTGGCGAGACTGCCCGAGGATCATCACGCAGCAGGCCGAGAGGAACAGCGAGATCTCCGGCCAGAGCAGGGTGAGTTTGCTTTCCATCAGTGCTGGCCCTCCGCGGCGGGGGGCGTGCGAGGCTCGTCGTGCGAGGCGGGCTGGATCGCGCCGGCGTTGGGCCCGGGCGCGTGCCGCACGCGGGGATCGTCGGCCGCGAGGCGGTCGCGCCCATAGACCTGGATGATCTTCGCGACCTCGGCCGTGGGGGCTTCGAGCCAGCGAAGGATGGGCGTGGGGAACAGGCCCAGCACCAGGCAGAGCGCGGCCAGCGGGAGCAGGATGCCGATCTCGCGCCCGCACAGATCGCGCGGCAGGGCGGGGTTGTGGTGCCCGTGGCCGTGCCCCGACGAGCCCGGCTCGTGCAGCGGTCCCCAGACGAACTTGCCGAGCATGTAGAGCAGGTACATGGCGGTGACGATGATGCCGGTGCCCGCGGCCAGGCCGTACCAGGGGCCGAGCTCGCCCCA
This sequence comes from uncultured Phycisphaerales bacterium, assembly GCA_937871915.1. GTDB lineage: Bacteria > Planctomycetota > Phycisphaerae > Phycisphaerales > UBA1924 > UBA4658. Next base: position 6,456 of record CALMPG010000136.1, on the reverse strand, counting down.
CGTCGCCCCGGGCAGGAGCGCGACGCCCGAGCCGGGCTCGAACCGCACGCCCGCGGCCTGGAACGCGCCGAGCGTGCAGAAGAACTCGGACACAAACCCGTTCAGGCCGGGAAGGCCGACGGAGGCCATGGTGAAGAAGACCATGAACGAGGCCCACACGGGCATGACGCGGGCGAGGCCGCCGATCTCCTTGAGCGAGCGGGTGTGGTAGCGCTCGTAGACCATGCCGATGAGGAGGAACAGGGCCCCGGTCGAGAGGCCGTGGTTGATCATGTAGAGCACCGAGCCGGTGAGGCCGAAGCTGTTGAGGGCGAACAGGCCCAGCACGCAATAGCCGAGGTGGCTCACCGAGGAATACGCGATGAGCTTCTTCACGTCCGTCTGCACCCAGCAGATCAGGCCCGCGTACACGATTCCCACGACGCTCAGCACGGCCATGGTCGGGGCGTAGATCGTGCAGGCCGCGGGGACGAAGCCCAGGGCGAAGCGGTAGATGCCGTAGGTGCCGAGCTTGAGCAGCACGCTCGCGAGGATCACCGATCCCGCCGTGGGGGCCTCGGTGTGGGCGAGGGGGAGCCAGGTGTGCACCGGGAAGAGCGGCACCTTGATGGCAAAGCCGGCCAGGAGGGCCCAGAAGACCCACGCCTGCTCGGTGAACGACATGCCGCGGGCCGTCTCGGCCAGGGCGCCGAACGCGAACGCCCAGACGTGGTGCGAGTCGTGGTGGACCTTGGCGACGTAGAGCAGCCCCACGAGGGTCAGCAGCGAGCCGGTGAAGGTGTAGAGGAAGAACTTGGTGGCCGCGGCCTTGCGGTTGGTCGAGCCGTAGAGATTGATGAGGATGTACAGGGGGACGAGGGTGAACTCGAAGAAGGTGTAGAAGAGGATGACGTCGCGGGCGAGGAAGACGCCGGTCATCGCGGCCTGCAGGATGAGCAGCCAGGCGTAGTACGTGCGGAGGCGCTCGGTGATGGCGGTGGTGGAGGCGAGCACGCAGATGGGGCCGAGCAGGACGGTCAGGCCCACCAGCAGCATGGAGATGGTGTCGGCCCCGAAGGAGAAGTTGATCCCGGCGGTGGCGAACCAGGGAACGCTGGTGGCGAAGTGGTCGCCCGTGCCGTGGTCCCAGTTGAACGCGCCGGCCAGCAGCGCGTACCAGACGCACGGGACGAGCGTGCCGACGAGGGCGAGGGCGCGGATGGCTCGCCCGTTCCGGGCCGAGCACAGCGCGATGAGCCCGGCGAAGAACAGCGGAACGATGACCCCGGCCGGGAGCGTGTACAGAACGTTGTTCATGGAGTCGGGGAGGAAGTCCATCAGTGGGCCCCTCCGAGCGTCGCCGCCAGCGGGCCGCCGATGGCGCCGGTGGTGTAGAGGATGACCACGAGGATCACCAGCGTGATGCCCGCGGCCATGCTCACGGCATAGTCGTGCAGCACGCCCGTCTGCTGCTTGCGGACCAGCGACCCGGCGACGCGCGGCATGAAGCCCGCGAGGTTCACCACGCCGTCCACCAGCAGTTTGTCGATGAGGTGGAAGATGTGGCTCATCCACCAGAGCGGCGTCACGATCAGGAAGTCGTAGATCTCATCCACGTACCACTTGTGCTGGGCCAGACGCGGGATCGGGCCCAGCCGGGGGAGCAGCGCGTCGGCCCTGCTCGTCGCGGCCGTGGTGCGGCCCGCGTAGTGCAGGACGAACGCGATGCCGATGCCCAGCAGGGCGACGATGCCCGAGACGATCTTCATCGCGCCGTGGACGTCCTCGAATCCGAGGAAGTGCGCGTGATCGTGGTGCGGCGGGTTCACGCCCGCGGTGGAGTGCCTGACCATGCCGCCGACCCAGGCGATCTTGTCGGAGAGCAGGTCGAGGTTGAGCACCAGCGGGATGGCCGCGAAGGCGCACACGGCGAGCACGCCGAGCACGAGGTTGATGGCCCAGCCGGGCGGGTGCGGATGGAAGTCGTGCGCCCCATGGGTGCTCCGGCTCTCCGGGCCGGGCGCGTGTGGTTCCGAGTGGCCGGGTCCGGCCCGGAGAGCCGGACCACCCGCCGGGTCGTGCCCGTGATCGTCGTGCGGGGCGTGGGCCTCGTCCCCCGGCTCGTAGTGCTTGGGCCCGACGAACACGCGGAAGAACACCCGGAAGGTGTAGTACGCCGTCAGGCCGGCGGTGATGAGCAGGATCCACCCGATGGCCTGCGTGTGCGGGTTGGCGAACGCATCGCCCATGATCGTGTCTTTGGAATAGAAACCCGCGGTGATGTACGGCACGCCCGCGAGGTTGATGCACCCCACCAGCATGGTCCACGTCACGACGCCCCAGCCTCGCATCTTGTTCAGGCCCGAGAGTTTGCGGAGGTCGAGCTGCCCCGCGAAGCCGTGCATCACCGCGCCGCAGGCCAGGAACAGGAGGGCCTTGAAGAAGGCGTGCGTGAAGACGTGGCCGACGCCGCCGGCCGCGCCGAGCACGCCCAGGCCGCAGAACATGTAGCCCAGCTGCGACACCGTGGAATACGCCATGATGCGCTTGATGTCGAACTGGGCCATGCCGATGGTGGCGGCCAGCAGGGCCGTGATGGCCCCGCCCCAGGCGACGATGGGCAGGGCCCACTCGCTGCACAGGTAGATGGGGAAGAACCGGGCCACGAGGTACACGCCCGCGGTCACCATCGTCGCCGCGTGGATAAGGGCCGAGACCGGCGTCGGGCCCTCCATCGCGTCGGGAAGCCAGACATAGAGCGGGAACTGGGCCGACTTGCCGAACGCGCCGATGGTGAACAGCACGGGGATGAGCTGGACGAGGAAGGGGATCTGGTCCAGCTGGCCGTGCTGGGCGTGGACGAGGTACGCCTCGATCATGGGGAAGAGCTTCGCGTACTCGACGGTGCCGAACTGCACGAAGGTGAGCATGATGCCCATCGAGAAGCCGAGGTCGCCGATGCGGTTGATGATGAAGGCCTTCTTCCCCGCCGCGACGGCCGCGGGCTTCTGGTAGAAGTACCCGATGAGCAGGTACGAGCAGAGGCCCACGCCCTCCCACCCGAGGAACAGGAGGAGCAGGTTGTCGCCCATGACCAGGCAGGCCATGGAGAAGACGAACAGGTTGAAGGCCATGAAGAAGCGGCAATACCCGGCCCCGAGGTCGTGGCCCATGTACTCGCCGGCGTACAGGGCGATCAGCGTCGCCAGCCCCGTGACAAACAGCATCCACAGGCACGAGAGCGGGTCGATGTAGAACGAGAAGTTGCCGACGAGGGTCTGCGCGGCGGACCAGCTCGAGGTCTTGACCGTGCCGGTGAAGTTGATCCAGTCCCACAGATGCACGAGGGCCGCCTGGGCGCCGGGGGTGGCGGTGGTGTGCTGGTAGGTGAGGAACGCGATGACGAACGAGACCGCCAGCAGGGCAACCGTGAGGATCGCCGGGAGCCTGGTCTTGACCCTGAAGATCGCGCACAGGGTGCACAGCACGCACCCCAGCAGCGGCAGGAGCGGCAGGTACGCCGACCAGGCCGGGAGCGTGCCGTTCACACGGAGGAGGCCGCCGACACCAGCCGCGCCGTCGGCGCCGTGCTCGGCGGCGGCATGGGCCGCGGGCGCGCCGTGTTCGCCCGCCTGGGCGAGGAAGAGGGGGAGATGGTGGAGGAGGTCGATCACGTGTGGGGGGTGGTTGGAGCGGACGAATCCCCCGAGCTCGCGCTCGGGGCTCTCTTGGACTCAGCCCTTCATCTGCATCCACGAGCTGGCGTCGAGGGTTTCTTTGCGGCGGAAGAGCAGGACCACCAGGGCCAGGGCCATGGCGGCCTCGGCCGCGGCGATGGTGAGGACGAAGATCACGAACGTCTCCCCCGTGTGGTTGAGGTGGAAGCGGCTGAAGGCGATCAGGGCGATCCCCGCGGCCTGGAACATCAGCTCCGTGCACAGGAACATGATGATGAGGTTGCGCCGGGTGAGAAAGCCGATCAGCCCCATGCCGAACATCAGGGCCGAGACGACCAGGTAGTGCATCAGCGTCGCCTGCGACATCGGGGCCGGGAAGCCGGCCTGGGCGAGGGTGAGGAGCGCATCGTTCACGCCGCACCCCCGGGGTTCTGGCCGACACGCACATCCGCCTCGCGGACGTTGGGAGCGCCGGGAATGGTGCGGGCCATGAGCGGGCTGTTGTCGAGGGTGAGGGTGCTCGCGAGCGAACGGTTCTGGGCCGCGAGCTTCGCGGCCTCGTCGAGCTCGACCTTCTTCTGGGCCAGCACGACCGACCCGAGCATGGCCATGAGCAAGATGACGCCGGCGACCTCGATCGAGCCGGGATTGTCGCGCAGAAGGGAGAACCCGATGCCCTCGATGTTCGTGAGTTGCAGGTCCCTGGGCCAGCGGGCGTCGTCGGCCGTGATCTCGCGGGTCCTGCCCTGGCCGTAGGTCACCCTGACGCGGGCGGGGCCCTCGCTCGGCGCAAGGTCGAGGCTCTGGTGTCCGGCCTCGTCGCCGGCGATGTGCTCGTCGATGCCGATGAGCCCGGCGGAGCGGAGCGAGGTTTCCACGCGCCGCGGCAGCTCGTTGAGGTCGGCGGCGGTGGTGGTCCCGGTGTTGAGGGGCTGGGCGCCGGGAACGCCCGTGGCCATCAGCGTGGTCATCCCCGCCACGAGCACGAATCCGACCACGGTGGCCATCGCCGGCTCGCGGCTGTACCGGTCAAAGTCGGCCAGGGCCTCGACCTGATCGGCCGTGGGCGTTTCCGTGGCGAGCATGATGACGAACAGATACGTGATCAGGATCGCCCCGGCGTACACGATCACCAGGGCGAAAGCCATGAACTCGGCCGAGAGCAGCACGTACATCCCCGCGGAGGCGAGGATCGTGAGGATGAAGTACAGGGCCGCGTACACCGGGCGCGGATGGCTGATGACCCGCAGCGACGAGCCAAGGGCGATGATCGCGAAGAGATAGAAGTTGAAGTTCGGCAGGCCCGCCTTGGGGGCCTTGATCCCCAGGCCGACCATGAGAATGCCGAAGGCGAGGGCGAAGACCAGCGCCCCGATGATCTGCGGGCTCAGCCCGCGGCGCGGCAGGGCGAGGCAGACGCCCAGCGCCCCCACGATGCACCCGCTGTAGAGAAGGATCGGACTGATCAGACCGTCCAAAGCGGTGCTCTCCTGGCGTACGACCGACCACCAACCAGACCCCCGACACCGCCCGGGAAGGCAATGAGGGGTCAGGATAGTGGGTGGGGGGTGGGGGTTCAACCCGGCCCGATCTGTCGGAAGCACCGCGCGCCGGCGGGTCGGGGGAACCGAGGAGAGCATCGGTGGAGTGCGGCGTCCGCACGCTACCATCGGGCGGATGTCCTCCCAACCCGCTGCGTCCATGCCCTCGCTCAAACCGGAGAAGGCCGGCGGCGGTGTGGTTGCGGGGCCGTGGGAAAGGGCCGCGCCGAATCTCCTCACCGCCGCCCGGGTCGTTCTGGCCATCGCCTTCTTCGCCGTCCTCGCCCCTTGGAAGTACCACAAGTCGGTGCTGGTGACCCCCGGGGCGGGGCCGGACCTGTGGCTGCTGCTCGCCGCGGCCATCTTCGGCGTCGCGGCCATCACCGACGTCCTCGACGGCTACCTCGCCCGCAAGTGGAACGCCATCACCACCTTCGGGCGGATCATGGACCCCTTCGCCGACAAGTTCCTGGTCATCGGGGCGTTTGTGTTCCTTGCCAGCCCCGGGTTCACATACTTCGGCGAAGCGATCGTCCACCTGCCGGGGCGACCGCTCCCCCCCGTGGGGAGCGTCACGGGTGTGCAGGCGTGGATGGTGGCCCTGATTCTCGCCCGGGAACTGCTCGTGACGAGCATCCGGGCCGAGGTCGAGGGGCGCGGCGGGTCGTTCGCGGCGGCGTGGAGCGGGAAACTCAAGATGATCCTGCAATCGGTCTGCGTGCCGACCGTGCTGGTGCTCATGAACTTCCGCGGGGACGAGGGGCACGCGCCGGGCACGGCGGCGAGCAACGCCATTCTGGTCGTGGTGTGGGCCACGATCCTCGTCACGGCCTGGAGCGCGGTGCCGTACATCACGCGGGCCGTGCGGGTCCTCGGGCCGCGCGGCGACGTGAAGGGCGGGGCATAGGTCGATGCCTTCCGAACCACTCTCGCCTGTTGGCCGCACGCTCGTCACCACCTTCGGGCTCGGGCACCTGCGTCCGGCGTCGGGCACGTGGGGCTCGATGCCGACGGTCGTGATCGCGGCCTGCCTGCTGGTGTGCGGGGCCCGCCCGTGCGGGGACGGTCTGTGGCCGAGCGTCATCTACCACGGCGTGCTGCTGGCCGTGCTCGTGGTCTTCTCGTGGGCCTGCGTGATGTACGGCGACGGCGCGGAGGTCTACTTCGGCAAGAAGGACCCCGGCTCGGTGGTCGCCGACGAGACGGCGGGGCAGGCCATCGCGCTCTTTGCGCTCCCCGCCGCGGCGACCGCCACGCCC
>CALMPG010000135.1 GCA_937871915.1 uncultured Phycisphaerales bacterium | reverse complement strand
TTGGAATGTTGGACTTTTTTCGCCGAAGTCTGTCACACCCGGGCCTCGGCCTTCGCTTCCCATCATGGCGGAGCCGCGACGCTCCGAGCGGCGGGCGCGGTTGCGGGCTCTGATGGGCTTGCGCGGCCGCCGCGTGGAGACACTCCATTTCAAGGAGGTTTCGATGCGATTCTACGAGTTTGTTAGGGGGGGGGTATGGGGCGATTGCGGCGATGTGTGTCGCGGTGGGGGCGGGATTTGCAACCGCGCCGCCGGTCGCCGCTCAAACGGTGTATGACGGCGCTCTGGATCCGACCGATCAGGCGGAGGTGGTGGCGTGGGCCACGCTCTTCTGGCAGCGGGTGGACCAGGGCGGCGGCTCGCCGGGAGCCGGGTTCGCGTTCACGAAGGCGGAGATGAACTCACACCTGTTCAACCCGATGCGGGCGGCCCGCCCGACGCTGGAGAAGGTGGGGCTTGTCGCCGCGGGCGCGTGCGACCAGATGGGCATTCCCGAGGCGGGAGCCATCCCCGAGGTCGCGGCGGTCTGGAGCGAGTATCGCAAGGCGATGCTGGAGGGCAAGATCGAGACCGACTGGTCGAGCGACCCGGGCGGGACGATCGAGCACGCGAACCTGATCCTGGCCGCGCCGGCGACGGCGGGGCTGACGGTGTATGTGGAGGGCGGGAAGCTGGTGTCGGAGAACCTGCCGCTGGAAAAGGTGGATCAGGTCGCGTATGAGGCGACGCTGAAGTTTGGGGCATGCCAGCAGACGCAGGACATCATCGCGGCGCTGATCGCCAGCGGTGCGCAGTGGGCGGCGGACGCCGGCGAGGTGACAGAGTTTCAGAAGGCGATCACCGGCGAGCCGAGCAAGGCGGACAGGTTTGCGGATCGAATCCGATCCTTGTTGAGCGCAACAACGATGATGGGCAGCCATGCGGACGTGATCACAGCGCAGTTTGGTGTGTATGGAGTGTTGCCGGTCGTGGTGGTCCAGCTCGAGGATTGCTATGTGCTGATGGATCCGATCAACGGCAATCTCTCTGGACCGTTTACACTGGACTCACTCTTGGACGCATCGGGACTGCTCTCCGCGCATGGGGCGGAGTACGCGTCTGGAACGAGCGTTCGGTACTACTCAGCGCTTGGCTGTCAGACCCCCGTGATTGCGGGGTGGCACAACTCACCGCCGTGGAGTTGGCCGTTCGGCTGCCCGGGTTGCGGACCGTGGACGCCGTGGTCGGTTCCGGCGACTATCACGAGCTTCTGGTGCGCTCCATTCGGTGCTCCGGGCAGCTGCAAGTGCACGTCAACGGGAACTGCCACCGACCCTGCCGGGCGGACGCTTCCGGTTCAGATTGAATGCACCTGCACATCGTGCGGCGGCGCCGGATCGGGCCTCGGTTCGGCGGTGCCCGCATGGAACCCCCCGAGCACACCTGCCGCCCCGGGATTGGCGCCCGGGTCTCCGGCAGTCACTTGCACGTGTGGCGGCACTCAGTACTGGTATTGAATCTTCCCGCGCGACTATCCGAAGGGATAGCCGCGCGTTTTCTCGGAGAGAACATGCTTTTGAGACGTACCATCTTGGTGCTCGTTCTGCTGTGCTCCGGAGTCGCCGGAGCGTTTGGATATGCCATCGGCCACGGGCTTGTTTGGCATTGGCTGCGACAGTCGGGAGACCTCGTGTTGCGGTCGCGGTGGAAGGGCGAACTTACCCTGGCGATTTCGGAAAGACTCGCCAGGTTGTCCGGGTTCTCACCGTTCGCGGACCAGACCTCCGGGGTACTCATCGCACCTCTCCTTGGGCGGCCAGTTGGCGCGATTCCCATGACGGAGCGCGACTTTGCATCAATGGCGGGCCTGATGCTTGCGGCCATCCTTGGCGGGTACATCGCGTTGCTGCTGGTGCGGGGGGCTTTGGGCAGAGTTTTGGGAATTTCGCCCAACGTGTTGCGCGGAATGACGGGCCAATCGCCGGGCCATGAAAGTGCGCTGAGCGCGGGCGCACGGGCGATGCGGGTGTTCCGATGGGTGTTGCCGCTATCGGGGTTATTTGCAGGGTTCATTGCGTGGTACGTAACCGCTGACCGGGGCCTGTTTTCAGGTAGTACGATTCGGGACGGGTTCTTTCCGGGTATCGCGGGTGTGAGTATGTTCGGTCTTTTGTTTGTTGTTGTGACCGCGTTGGCGCTTACGTGCGTGGTTGAGCGGTCTTTGAAGACCGTGAAATCAGACGCCCTATTGCCGTGGTTGGTGTGCCGTCATTGCCTGTACCCGCTAGCGGGTCTTCCTCGCCAGGCGTCGGAGGTCCGATGCCCGGAGTGCGGTACCACTGTCGGTGTTCTGGTGTTCCCTGAGCGAAGAGGCACCGTTGGCGCGATGATGGGGTGTTTCAGGGCTGTTCGAACTCATCCAATCGGCGTCTTGTGTGCCCGGATTCTCGCGTTGGTCGGGGTGGCGGTGATGGTGCTTGCAGTTCTGCTTACCCCGGGGTCGGTCTCCGAGTTACGAGAGGCGGGCGTGCAGCTGTCCGTGATGCTGCGCGACTGGGTGCTGTTCCAAGACTCGCGCGTCTCTTGGGCGGGTCCATCGGCGAATGGGGATGCGTTTGTATTGCTTCGTGACGAGACTCCCTACTTGATCGGAACCAATTCCGGGGAGATCGCCTTCCTGAGCAGGGCTGAAGGATCTCCGGCCTTCACGGGCGCTGCCAGGCTGGGTCGACCGGCGCGCATGCGGCACGTCTTCGCATCGATCACACGGTTCGATGGCAGGTCGCGTGAGTGTGTGGGGGAATGGTCGGACGGAGACAGCCGAGGCGACTCGCGCCGGACGGCAACGCTCGGAGACATCGGAGGCGGCCCGTTGCGTACGAACTTCGGGACTCTGCAGCCGGGAGTCGCTTGCTATCGCGTCTTCGTTCGCCCGGGCTGGCTGGAAGTGAGAGCACTCGACGAAGCCAATCCCACGGATTGCACGGCGATCCTGCGATTGCGAGTGTTGACCGCCAAAGAGGGAGACGGCGCGACACAAGAGAGGGGCTTCGACAAGTAGTGGCGCAAAAACAGCGAAGGGCCCGCCAACGGCGGGCCCTTCGTGATTCGGCGCTCCAGGGGCCAAGGGCTACGCCGCCCGATCGGCCCTGCTTGCAATTGCTCGGCTGCCGCTCGGCAGCAATGGGAATCTCTCTCTACCTACTCGATCAAGACTGAAACAGGTCCGTAGTCACCGGAGCGAACCGCTTGCCATCGGGCCAGGGTCCGCATCCGGGGTCGCAGTCGCTCCGCGAGGGAGCGACCGCGTTACTTCTTCTTGGAGCCCTTCTTCTTGGTCTTCTTCTTCGCTTTCTTCTTAGCCATGGCGAATCTCCTCAAACTGTAAACGGGAGCCTCTGAAACTTCGAGCGGCTTTGGAGCGCCGAAAAGTGATCCAAAGCGGTTGGTGTATCGGAACGTACCGACCACCACCTTGAGCAATCACCCTCACGATACACTCACTCACGGGTGGAATGCAAGCGCGATGGAGAGCAATGTGGACAACTCCGTGACCTCGATCGTCGTCTTCGGCGCCTCGGGACGCATGGGCGAGCGCATCGTCGCGCTGGCGCTGGGCGATCCGGCGTTCGAGATCCGCGCGGCGCTGGCGCGCGACTCGTCGGCGCGCGTCGGCTCGTCGGTCCTCGGCGCCGGCGAGGCGCCCGTCCGGAGCGTCACGCTGGAATCCGTCAAATCACGCGAAAAAGCCGGTGTTTTTGCGGATGTCGTGATCGACTTCTCCTCCGACGCCGGGGCGGTCCAATCGCTCGCGATCGCCGAGCGCGCCGGGGCGGCGCTGCTCGTGGGCACCACCGCGCTGTCGGATGCGACCATGGGCGCGCTGCGTCGCGCCTCGGCCACGCGCGCGGTCCTGGTCGCCCCCAACACCTCGCTCGGCGTCGCCGTGCTGTCGGTTCTGGTTCGCGACGCCTGCCGCGCCCTCGGAAAAAATTATCACGCCTCGATCGTCGAATCGCACCACGCGGCCAAGAAGGACGCGCCCTCGGGCACCGCGCTCCGGCTCGCTCGGGCCGCGCGAGAGGGCGGGCACGGGGTGCGGGCCGACCAGATTCTCGCGATGCGCGGCGGCGATGTGGTGGGTGAGCACACGGTGCGACTTGCCGGGCCGGGCGAGTACATCGAACTCACGCATCGGGCCACGACGCGCGACCTGTTCGCCCGTGGCGCACTGCGGTGCGCATCGTGGCTGCGGGGAAAACCGCCCGGGTGGTACTCCGTGCAGGATGTCGTCGGGTTGCCGGGATGATCGCGGCAGGATCGACGCAGATCGACGCGCGCTGGTGAGGCGTGCCAGGTGTCACAATCGCCGCTTGGGGGCTTGCCCAAGCGACGCTCGGCTTGCCTGTTCGGATGTTTCAGGGCTTGTGCTTGCGGTGCACGACCACGCCCGACTGCTGCTCGCGTTCCTTCTGGGCGGCGAGCTCGGCGGCGGCCGCGGCGGCCTGGCGCTGCTCGGCGTCCGTCTTCGGCTTGGGGACGTTGACGGGCGCCTCCATCCAGAGGATCGAGGGAAGGCTGGCGAGGTTCACGGCGTTGTACATGGCGGTGGCCTGGTCGTCGCTGACGGACACGGGGACGCGGGCCCGGACCACGCCCTGGTAGGGGTTGTACCAGAACCCGGCGACCTTTTCGTCGAGCGTCATGCGGACGCGCGGGTGCATGAGGCCCGCCTCGTCTTCCTGTGCCACCTCGACCCACGGGTGGGCCGGGCCGACGACGGAGTTGACGGGGGGATCGGTGTCGAACCAGGTGGGATCGACGGTGGCCGGCCAGCCGCGCGGGTTGAGGGCAACGGCCTTTGTGGCGGCCCGGAAGCGGATCTCTCGCTCGAGCCGCTGGGTGTCGGTGGCGGTTTTGCGGACGAGCGAGTCGCTCTGGTTGCGATCGTATTTCCACCACGCCACGCCCCCGCCGATGGCGAGCAGCACGAGCAGCAGGGCAATGTCGCGGATCCAACGCATCACGGTGGTCGTGCGCCAGGGACGCCTGGGGGGCGTCGCGCGTGAGGGAGATCGGCTATCCGGACAGGCGGCTGAGACGGGAGCGGGCGCTTGGATCGGCGAACGTGACGGCGGCGCGGTCTTCGACGGAGAAACCACGAGTTATCGCCCCGTGGGCCGGGAGTGATAACCGATCCCGGGGAGATGGACGGTTCTGGCGCACAAACCCGACCCTCGCCGGCGGCCCTGGGACGGAATTCAGGAAAAATCTGCAAGTCATCGTGGCAACAGGACTTGGAGTCGCGTCCGCGCACGCGCTCGGACGCGTTTGTGCGCGCGCCGGCGGCCTGTCGGCCCATGGGTAGAGGCGGCACCAAAGCCCGCCCGACCCGCGAAACGAGGATCACATGGCACGCACCCACGCCGCATCGCAGACTTTCGCCGAAGTGACCCGGATGATCCTCGCCGACGGCGAGCCGGTCTCTCGATCGCGCGTGGCAGGGGCCATCGAGCGCCACGAGGGCGCGGCCCGGGCGAGGATGGATCGCCTGTGGGCCTACTACCGCAACCAGATGCAGGATGGGCCCGCGCTCGCGGCCCTGCAGCCGGGGCGCGGGTATCGGCTGGCCCAGGAGCGCGGCCTGCCGGCGCGCGTGGTGGGCGCGTGGGATCGTCGGTCGGGGAACGCCCGGCTTATGGGCGACGACCGGGGGTGGCAGCGGAAAGAGGTCGTGATCGAGAACGACATCGCCTGGCGTGTGCAGACCATGGTGGACTTCATGTTCGGGCGCCCGCTGACGATCGCCAGCACGGCCGCGGACCCGGGCGTGCGTCGGACGATCGAGCGTGTGCTCGAGCGGGTGTGGGAGAGCAGCGGGGGGATCGCGCTGCTCCAGGACATGGGACTCATGGGCCATGTTTACGGGCACGTGGACCTGCTGGTGCGGGCCGTGGGCGGGCGCACGAGCGAGACGGAAGGGGATCACCAGGAGATGACGCCGCGGGGCCCTGCCCCTCGGGGGAGCGGGGGTGAGGGAGCGGGGGTGGGCACGGTCCTCGATCGCGCCGAGATGAGTGTGCGGATCGAGTTGATCGAGCCTCCCCGCGGCGTCGCCCTGGTGAGCGAATCGGACTATCGCGAGTTGGACGGGTACGTGATCCGGACGCGTCACGAGGCCGACGCGGAGCCCGCGGGTGGGGCGGAGATCGCCGGGAAACTCCTGCGATGGTGGCGGCGCGGGCTGGAGGGAACGGGCCCGACCGCGCGACCGGCGGACGTGGTGACCATGACCGAGGTCTTCGCCGGTTCGTCGCGCCAGATGTACGAAACCGCCCCGGACGGGCGGACGACGCTGGTGGACGGGGGGGCCGCGCTGGTCGAGGAGCGCCTCGGCGATCGCCCGCCCATCGTCCACATCCAGAACATCTCGCAGCCCTTCGAGTATGAGGGGTTGGGGGAGGTCGAGCCGCTCATCCCGCTCCAGGATGAACTCAACACCCGCCTGTCGGACCGGGCGGCACGGGTCACGATGCAGTCGTTCAAGATGTTCCTGGCCAAGGGGCTCGACGGGGCCGCGGCCATGCCCGTCGCCCCCGGGGTCATCTGGGCCACCGACAACCCGGATGCGCAGGTGACGGCCTTCGGCGGCGACGCGGCCAGCCCGAGCGAGGACCGGCACATCGACGAGATCCGCGAGGCGATGGACAAGGCCAGCGCCGTCCCGCCGCTGGCCAGCGGGGTTGTGCGGGCCAAGATCGGCAACCTGTCCAGCGAGAACGCCCTGCGGATCACGCTGCTGGGGCTCTTGAGCAAGACCAGCCGCAAGCGGATCACGTATGGGCGGGGGATCGTGCGGGCGAGCCGGATCGTCCTCGAGGCGCTCGACCGGCTGGGCATCCTGCACACCAGCGAGGCCGATCGCGGGCTGCGGGTGGACTGGGTGGACCCGATCCCGCGCGACGAGCAGCAGGCCCTGCTGGCGGCCAAGTCCAAGGTGGAGCTCGGCGTGCCGCGCGAGCGGGTGCTGAGCGAGCTGGGCTACGCCACCAGCGAGGACGAGGACGCGGCGATCGACTGAGAGGGCGCAGGGGGTAGGGGACGGGCCGCAAACGTGAGAACCGAAGGCACGCACACACAAGGGGGAACAGCCATGAGCGACGCTGAGAACACGAGCGGGAGCGAGGGAGAGTCGCCGAATCGGAGTCCGGCGGTTGATCCGCTGGCGGCGTTGACGGTGGAGTTGGAGAGCACGCGCCGGACGCTGGCGGCGATCCGGCGCGAGCGGGACGTTCACAAGGGGCTCTTCGAGGCGGGGGCCCACGATCTGGACATCGGCGCGGCCATGATCGAGCGGGACGCCCAGGCCTCGCCGGAGAAGCCGGTCGTGGAGTTGATCGCGGACCTGAGGAAGCGCAAGCCGGGGCTGTTCGCCCGGACGTCCGCGACCACACCCGTGCAGAGGCCGGGCGCCTCGGCCATGTCGGTACGGCCCGCGGGGGATGACCCGCGCCGTGCCGCGGCCGACCGGGCGGCCGCGAGCGGCGACCGCTCCTCGCTGATGGCCTATCTGCGCCTGCGCCGCCAGCCAGCCTGACCCGACCCGCACTCGCCGGTTCTTGCTGTTCGCATTTCGCACACACGCGGCACTGGCTTCGGACGGCGTTCGTCCGGCCACGGGCCGCCGACAAGGGGGAAACACCATGCCGTTCACCGGAAAGGCCACGTTCACCGCGGGGGCCGACCTGCCCGAGCTCGTCGAGGACGTCTCCGACATCATCGGGATCGTCAGCCCGTTCGAGACGCCGCTGCTGGACCATCTCGGCGACGCCAAGCGGGCCTCGGCGAGCACCATCCACGAGTGGATCGAGGATGCGCTCCTGCCCAACACCGACGCCGTCAACCAGGCCTCCTTCAGCCCCAACGCCACCGACGCCACGAGCATCACCGTGGACAACGGGGCGAGATTCCGCGTCGGCGATCAGGTCAAGCCCGACGGGGCCCGCGAGGTCATGCTCGTCACGGCCATCGCCGCCAACGTGCTCACCGTCACGCGCCGCTATGGCGGCACGCCGGGCTCGGCCCTGGCCGACGACAAGAAGCTCGTGATCCTCGGCAACGCGGCCATCGAGGGGGACGACCGCCCCGCGACGCAGTTCACCAGCCGCGCGAGGAAGCGGAACTACACGCAGATCTTCTCCGCCGCGGTCGAGGTGTCGGGCTCGATGCGGGCGGCCCGGCAGGTCGGCGTGGCCGACGAGGTGGACTTCCAGAAGCAGGAGCGTCTGCGGGAGCTGCTCCGCGATCTGGAGAACTGCGTGATCAACGGGGTGGCGCCCGCGGCAAGCCCGCAGGGGTCGGCGAGCGTGCGCCGGACGCTCAACGGCATCATCCCGGCGATCTCCACCAACCAGTTCCAGCCGTCAACGGGCCCGATCCCGGCGGGTGGGGGCGGGGGCACGGGGCTCAACGAGGCCGTGCTCAACGCCTGCCTGCGGGCCGTGTGGGAGCAGTCGGCCGGGATGATCGACACGATCCTCGTGGGCGGGGCCCAGAAGCGGAAGATCAACGAGTTCCTGAGCAACTCGCGCCTGTACGCCGGGGGGGACGAGCGGGTGAAGAGCCAGGTGGGCGTGTACGAGTCGGACTTCGGCGTGCAGCGGGTCATCCTGTCGCGCTGGGTCCCGGCCGACACGCTGCTGCTGCTGGACTCTTCGCGGATCGGCGTGGTGCCGCTGCAGGGGCGCTCGTTCCACTACAAGCCGCTGGCGGCCACGGGCGACAGCGAGGCGGGGATGGTGCTCGGCGAGTACACGCTGGAGTTCAAGAACGAGAACGCCCACGCGATGCTGCGCGGGCTGGCGACGAGCTGAGCGGAGGAGCGGGGGCGGAGGGGCGGGCGCCCGTTGAAAGGCGGGTGCTCGCTTTGGCAGAAGGTGTCCAGGTGTGCAGGTGTCGAGGTGTCAAGGGGAATCCTGGCGCCGCGCCCCTCGACACCTCGACACCTCGACACCTCGACACCTCACACCTGCACACTTTGCCGGGGGACACCATGTTCGCACACGACCGAGACCTGCTCGCCATCGAGCCGAATCTGTTCCGCGATGTCGCCTGGCTGGCGCAGACGATCGCGCTCACCACCGGCACGCTCGAGGCCGGGACGCTGACCATGGCCGACGCGGTGCCGCCGGGGACGGTCGCGCCCGGCATGGTCTGCGTCGTCTCGCGAGCGCCGCTGGAGATCATCGCCGTCCCGTCGAGCGACACGCTGACGCTCTCGCTCACGCGGATCGACCCCGCCGGCCCGCAACTCGTTCCCGCCGACCGTTCCGACGCGGCCGTCTCGATCTCCGCCTTCACGCCGCAACTGGCCCTCACGCACGCGCAACTGCTGCGGATGCTCGGGATCACGTCCGATCTGGTCACCGGCCCGGGCGTCGTGACCGAGGAGAGCATCCTCAACCCGCGCGACCTGACGCTGGTGGAGTGCCTCGGGGCGTTGCACCTGATCTACTCGGCAGGCGCGGCCGCGCTGGCCGACACCTCGCCGCTCGCCCAGCGGGCCCGGATGTACCAGGATCGGTTCGCCAGGGAGCGCTGGCGTGTGCGGGCGCGGCTCGACCTCGACGGCGACGGCGTGGCGGACGCCGAGCGGACGCTGAGTGTGACGCATCTGGTTCGGGAGTGATACAGGACACATGGAGGGGTGCGTCATGATCGTGCTCAGGCCCGAGATCGTCCGGTTCGAGTCGTTCGCGTGGGAGGATGTGCTGCTCGTCGCGGTCGAGCGCGTCGGGACGCGCATTGTCGAGGAGCACGGCGACGCCGGGCCGCACGCGGCGTTCGTGGATGTACCCGAGCAGTCGATCCACATCCGCGTGCAACGGGCGATCGGTGTAGATGATCTGGACGATCCCGCGCTGGGCACGGCGGGCGTCCTTGTGTTCTACGGCGCGCCGCCCGCGGACGACCGGCGCAGGCAGCGCATCACGATCGCGTGCGTGGTGGTGGGGATCAGGTCGGAGCCGGGCGCCGGGGGGCGGCCGCCGGCGAAGACGATCGCGTTCCGGGCCGTGAGCAGCGGCGGGAGCGATCCGGTCACCATCGGGGCATCCGGCGCGAGCGAAGCCTGAGCCCGGACACGACGAACGAGGAGGGGAGAACAGCCATGTCGAGCTTTGCCGGCGAGTACATCTTCGATTCCGGCCCGCACCGGGTGGTCGTCGGGGCGCGCGGCGAGCAGCTGGCGCGATCGGCGGATGTCGCGGGCGATCCTTCGGTTGCCGGCGAGCAGGCCGTCGGGCCGCTCGACGGCCAGGTGCTGGTGCGGGGGCGGCTGGTGGCGGATACGGACGACGCTCTGACGGCGCTCGTCGAGTCGATCCAGGCGATGCTCACGCATCCGCCCATGGTCGGAGACCTGACAGACAACCACACGGCGACGCTCAAGGACGTTTCGTTCGTCTCGTTCACGCCCGCGGACCGGGTGGACCGCGGGGCGAGGGTGTCGCTGGGATACGTGGCGAGGTTCGTGAAGTTCGGCGGATGGGCGTGATGCCGACGGGCATCGGAAAGGGGGATTGGGCATGGATCCGCAACTGGCAACCATGGCGGCTCAGTTCGGCGTGGCGGGGCTGATCGGGTGGATGTGGCTGACCGAACGCAAGGGCGCCTCGGAGCGCGACCGGCAACTCGCCGACGCGCAGGCCATGCTCGGGCAGAGCCAGAAGGGCGTGGAGGTGCTGCTCAAGGCCCTGGACGACAACACCCGGGCCATCGCCGCGCTGGAGGGGACGCAGCGGGGCCTCATCGACGCCCTGAACCGGCGCAAAGAGCCTCTCGCGTGAGCGAGAGGAATGTACAATGGCGCAGCATGACCGCCCCCGCCGCTCGAAGCCGCCGCCTCGCGAACGCCCTGCTGCTGGTCGCGCTGGTGAGCGGCGCGGCGATGCTGATCTCGATCCGGCTGGTGGTGGGTGTGGAGATCGGGCGGCATCGCGCGGCGCTCATCGGGGCGGGGACCATCGCGTGGGGGTGGGCGGATGGATCGGCAGAGCACCTGGTGCCCCAGACGCAGCGGCTCGGTCCCGTGTTCATCGATCGCAACGACGACGGCCCGGAGTGGTGGTTCGTCTCGGAGAGTGCCGGGTCGGAGGGCGTGCGGGCCGTGCCGCTGTGGATGCTGGTGGTCGGGGCCGGGGTGCCGGGCGCAGTTCTGGCGTGGCGATCGCGGTTCATCCGCGGCCACTGCCGCTGGTGCCGGTATGACCTTGCGGGGCTGGCTCCCGGAGCGACCTGTCCGGAGTGCGGACACACCCCCGGCGCCGTCGCGTAGGATGGAACGACTGGAGGCACCGGCGATGCGAGACTTCATGCGAGTGGCGATCGGGCTGATGGCCTGCGTGGCCGTGGGCGGATGCGTCGTTGACGGACCGTCGTCGCCGGACCCCGTGAAGGCCACGCCGGCGCCACGCGAGGTCACGCACCCGGTGAAGTTGATGGTCAGCCCGCTCACGCGCGTCGGGCTCGAGGGGATCGGCGGGCCGTCGCTGATGCTGCACCTGGACTTTCGCGACGCCGACGACCGGAGCGTCAAGGCGTTCGGGCAGCTGCGCGTGGAGCTCTTCCAGCCCAACGCGGCCGGCGACGGCAAGCAGGCCCTGGCCCGCTCGTGGGACGCCGACCTGAGCGATCCGCTCCGCAACGCCCTGACGTTCGACGCCATGATCACCCGCACGTACACCATCACGCTCACGGGCGTGCCCGAGTGGCTGGTGCAGTGGTCGAGGAAGCAGGGCGAGTCGGCCGATGCGCCCAACATCATCGTGCAGTTCATGCCCGCGGGAACGTCCGACGCGTCGAAGATGCTGCGCGTGGCCTACACCCTCACGCGCTAGGGCCGCTGGTCCTCGCGCAGGCTCCGGGCGATGGCGATCTCGTGCACGCGCACGCTGGAGGTGTCCAGCGCGTCCTTGAGGCGGTGGAGCTCGTCGGGGTTCACCGAGCGCCAGTCGGCCGCGGCCCGATCGACCATGGTGCGCAGGTCGGCGACGTGCGTCTCCACGCCGGCGCGGATATCGGCGGGCAGGTCCGGGCCGAGGCGGTCGAGTTGGCGGGTGATCCAGGTCAGGTCGAGGCGGGCGTTCACGACCAGGTCCACCACGCGATGGCGGGTCATGTCCTCGCGGGCGTGGGCGAACGACTCGCGCTCGATGCGGTCCACCTCGTCGGGGGTCAGGCCGTGGTTGGGGACGATCTGGGCCTCGAGGCGCTTGCCGGAGCGCTCCTCGGCGGCCCGCACGGTGAGGATGCCCGAGGCGTCCACGGCGAACTCGACGCGCAGTTTGGGAATCCCCGCGGGCATGGGCGGGATGCCGGAGAGCTCGAACCGCCCGAGCGAGCGGCAATCCGCGGCCATCTCTCGCTCGCCCTGCAAGACGTGGATCTTGATCCCGGTCTGGTTGTCCACGCTGGTGGAGAACATCTCGGTGGCCCGCGCGGGGACGGTGGAGTTGCGGACGACGAGCTTGGCCATCGCCCCGCCGACGGTCTCGATGCCGAGGGAGAGGGGGACGACGTCGAGCAGGAGGCTCCGGGTGGCCCGGCTCTCCGAGCCGGGTCTTTGCGAATCGAAGAGGATGGAGGCCTGCACGGCCGCGCCGAGGGCGACGACCTCGTCGGGGTTGAGCGCGGTGTACGGCTCGACGCCGAAGAACGCCTTGACGCGAGAGCGGACGAGGGGCGTGCGCGTCGCGCCGCCGACGAGGATGACGGCGTCGATGGGCGCATCGGCGATGGCCCGCTTGGCGTCGCGGAGCGCGCGGGCGCAGGACTCGATCGTGCGCTCGACGAAGGGGGCGATGAGGGTGTCGAGTTCGGCGCGGGTGATGGTGCGGTCGTACGAGGCGCCCTCGCCCATGTCGAGGCGGATCGTGGCGGACTCCGCGGAGGAGAGCCGGACCTTCACGCTCTCGGCGAGCTGGCGCAGGGCCTGCACGGTCTCGGGCGGGAAGGTCGTCGGGCCGAACCGGGTGTTGATCTCGCGCGTGAACAGGGCGACGAGGGCGTGGTCGAAGTCGTCGCCGCCGAGGTGGGTGTCGCCGGCGGTGGAGAGGACCTGGAAGAAGTCGGAGACGGTGCTCTTCGAGTCAACGCCCTCGGCCGGGCTGATCTTGAGGATCGACACATCGAACGTGCCCCCGCCGAGGTCGTACACCACCACCACGCTCGGTTTGGAAGCGGCGCCCGCGGCCTGGCGCAGGCCAAGCCCGTAGGCGAGGGCCGCGGCCGTCGGCTCGTTGACGATGCGGACGACGTCGAGCCCGGCCAGCCGCCCGGCGTCGCGCGTGGCCTGGCGCTGGGCGTCGTCGAAGTACGCGGGGACGGTGACGACGGCCTTGCGCACCTCGACGCCGAGGGCCGCGCCGGCCTGGTCTTTCAGGCGGCCGAGGATGATCGCGCTGACCTCCTGCGGAGAGACGACCTTGGTCTGGCCGCCGTCGATCGGCAGGGCGATGCGGGCGGTGTTCTGCGGACCCTCGACGATCTGGAAGGAGAGGTACGGCAGATCGGCCGCGGCGTCGGCGAGCGAGCGCCCCATGAGACGCTTGACCGAGGAGATGGTGGAAAGGGGATGGGCGACGGCGTTCTGGCGGGCCTCGTGGCCGAGTTCGACGGGGCGCCCGGCGGCGTCGAAGCGGACGATCGAGGGGAGCATGGCGCGGCCGCGCGAGTCGGGGAGGATGCGCGGGGCGCTCGGGCCGGGCCAGTTGGCGACGGCGACCAGGGAGTTGGTGGTTCCGAGATCGATGCCGACGATGGGGTCGGGGGCGGGTTGGCTGGGGTGGTCGGGCACGTGGAACGGTATGGGCGATGCGTGGTAGACTGGTCCGCCATGGGTCGTTCGGTACGAATGAACGGTGTGCTTGGCGTAATCATGTGCGTCACCAGCGCGGGGCTGAGCGTGTTGGTGGCATACGACATCGCGGCGCAGGCCCGGACGGTCGGCTATGTGGGCGTGCCCGACGCGGTGAAGTACGTAGAGGTATGGTCGGGCCGAACGTCGGGGGGGCTGCGAGCGCATTGCACGTACGAAGCGCGCGGATCGCGGTACTCATCCGGGAACATTGTCGCGGGAGTTGGGTTCCTTGAGTTCCTTCCGGGACAGGGCTCGCGAGAGGCAGTGCCGGCGGCGTTGAACGCGGATCCACTGGTGTACGTGGACCCGACGGATCCGAACCGGATTGTTCAGGCGCGGGGCATTCAGTCGTGGATGCTGTGGGGTGTGGCCTTTCCGCCCGGTTTGATGCTCCTCTCGCTGGGCGTGGCCCTCACCGAGTTCGGCGCACCAAAGGGTCGTACACGAAGACTTGGCGGCGCGGCCTTGATGTGCGGCGGCCTGCTCTTGAGCGTCCTTCTTGTCACGGGAGTGTTGACAGCGCTGGCGGGATCGGCACCAGGATGGGTCGAAGTAATTGCGCCGTGGCCGTTGGGCGTGTGCGCGCTGGCGTGGGGCTGGCGGACATGGTTTGGAGAGCGATGGATGAGGTGGTGATCACGGAAAGTGATGAGCTCGAAAGTCTGGTTTGTGTGCAAAAAAGCAGAGGGTGTCAGGGAATGTGACACTTTCGGGGTGCGAGCCGAAGAGCCTTGAACGGGATACCCCAGTCCGAGAAGTCCCTCGTCACAGCCCTTGTCAGCGGGGTTTCTGCGGCGAGAATCTCGAACTCAGGCCTTGCGTCGGAACCGCCGAAGTATATACTTCGTATATACGGTGTGGGAACGCCCAAAGGAGGCTGCATGGTCAAGACACTCACCAAGCACGGCAACAGTTACGCGCTGGTCATCGACAAACCGATTCTCGAGCTCCTGAAGTTCGCGCCGGACTCTCCGCTGGAGGTCAGCACCGATGGCAAGGTGCTCACGATCAGCCGGGCGAGCGATGCCGGCCGCGAGGGCCGTCTGGCCAAGTCGCTGTCGAAAGTGAACGCCAAGCACGGCAAGGCCCTTCGGCGTCTGGCCGAGTGATCGTCCATGAACCCGGACTTTCTACGCATCGAGGACGTGCTTCGCATCCACGAAGATCAGATCGAGCGGTACGGCGGCAGCCCGGATCTCCTCGATTCCGGGCTGCTCGTCTCCGCGGTGGAGGCCCCGCGCGCCACTTTCGACGGGCGGTTCCTGCACGATGATCTGTTCGAGATGGCGGGCGCGTATCTGTTTCATCTCGTGCAGAATCACCCATTCGTCGATGGGAACAAGCGAACCGGCGCCGCCGCCGCGCTTGTGTTCCTCGATCTCAACGGCATCGAGATCGAGATCGATGACAGCGCGTTGGTTGACCACGTGCTCGCCGCCGCCCAAGGTCAAATCGACAAGACGGACATCGCTGCGTTCTTGAGGAAGCACGCGGTGCGATAAGGTGTGGATCAGGGTGGCGACGTTGTGGATGGACGCTTTGCCTTGTGCGTCGAATAGTCGAGACGCTCACCACTGGCGGGCGAGCCGCCGGTAACACCTTTGGAGTGCCGTCACCGTTTCTGCTGCGACATCATCTTCTCAAGGGCTTCCAGCCGCTTCCTGTGGATCTCCCGCGTCGGTTCGATCTGCGTAAGAGCCTCGATATGGCGCTCGGCCCGGGCGTAGTCGCGTGACTGGATGGCGATTGTCGCGGCGAGCTCGCGGGGGCGGGCGTTGAAGGGGTCGATCTGGGTGGCGCGTTCGGACTTGGCCGCGGCCTTGTCCATCTCGCCGGTGGCGGCGTAGCGCTTGGCGAGTTCCATGGCGTACGTGGGTGATTTCTGCTCGCGGGCGTCGAGGTACTCGAGGTGGGGGATGGCCAGCGCGGCCTGGGCGGTGGTGTTGGCCGGGTCGGACTCGGCCGCGTCGAGGTACATCTTGGCGAGGAGGCGGTGGGGCTTGGGATCGACGGGGCGTGCCGCGGCGTAGCGATCGATGAGCGGGGCGATCTCGGGTGTGGCCTTGTTGCCGGCCTTGGCGACGGCGTCGTCCATGGCGAGTTCGAGCACGTCGGGGTGGCGCGGCCACGCGGCGAGCCATTTCTCGATCATCGCGGGAGTAGGCGTAGGGAGTTCGATTTCGTCGTCGTCGTCGGTGGCTTTGCCGTCGGCGATGCGCTGCAGGGCTTCCTTCACCCATCGCTGTGTTTCTTCCGGAGTCGCGTCCTTTGGAATGCCGCCGATGGCCTTGGCCAACCGGCGAACAATCTGTTCCGCCTTGTCCTCGCCATTGTCCGATGACTTGTCCGAGCTCACGGACTTGTTGACCATGTCGATCCCCTCCGACGCGAGGAGCTGGCGGATCGACGGCGTGCCTTCGGGGAGGTCCATGCCCCACTCGATGAGCTGGCCCTTGGACCAGACGACGAAGTCGGCAAGGAACTGGGCCCGGCTGATGCCGAGAACCGACTGGAACGCCTCTTCCTCGCGGACGCCCGCAGCATACTTGTCCATGAGTTCGAGCGGTGCGCGGGGCCCGGCGCGGGCGATGATGTACTCGTACATCCACTCGCCTTGGGCGTAGGCCTGCGACCGATCGGAGGGTTTCTTGGGCCGGATGAAGCCGAGGTTGATGGTTGTGAAATCGAAGAGCTCGTTTGCGCGGTGCACGCGGGCGAGGAGCTGGCAGGTGGAGTAGTCGCGCGGCGAGAGCTCGAGGTAGACGGCCGCGGCCTCGGTGTACCAGTGCGGGATGCGGTTGTCGGTGCGGGCGAGGGTGACGGTGTGGACGAACTCGTGGCGGAGGACGCGGACCCAGTCGTAGGCCCCGAGGTGGCTGGGGCCGTCGCGGGGCGATTCCATCGCGATCACGGGGCCGGTGGAGGCCGCGATGGTGTGGATGGCGGGCATGCCGGCGATGCGGACGCCGAACCATTTGTGGTCGGGCATGAGGTCGATGACGGTCTTCTCGCGCGGCTCGAAGTCGATGCCGCCCGGCACTCGCTCGGGCGCGCCGGTGACGGCTGCGTAGTTGGCCTCCAGCGGCGCGGCCATGTCGCGGGCGAGGACGGCGTCGCCGACGGTGTTGTCGGTGTTCAGGCCGGGCTTGTGTCGGATGGTGAAGTGGGGCGTCTCGACCCTCACGTACGTGGCCAGCTCGCGGGCGAGGCGCAGCGAGTTGTCGGCCCGGACGTTGAACGGATCGAGCGAGTAGGCCCGCTCCAGCGCGGGGAGAGCATCGGCGTCCTTGCCCGCCTGCAGGAGCATGAGGCCGAGCTCGATGAGCGGCTCGGCGGCGTTGGGCTGGCGGCGGGCGGCCTCGTCGAGGTGGATGCGCGACTGGGCGTATTGGCGGGCCATGCTCAGGGCCAGGCCGGTCTCATACTGGGCCAGCGGCGAGCGGCCGAAGGACTTGTCGAACTCGGCCAGCGAGGCGTCGGCCGCGGCGAAGTCGAAGGCGGTGGCCTGGGCCGCGCATTTGAGGGCGAGGAGTCTGGGCGAGTGCGGGAATCGGGCGAGCATCGGCTCGAGGACGAGCAGGGCCTGGGCTCCCTCGGACTGGCGGAGATAGAGGCGGGCCATGATGGCCGCGGCGCTAGGGGAGGTGACGCCGGGATCGGCGTCCTCGAAGGCCTTGGAGAGTTCGTCGGGGTCCTCGCCGGACCAGTCTCCGGCGAGCATGTCGAGACGCTTGGCGATGCTCTCGGCCTGCTTGAAGACGAATCCCTCGACCATGCGCGTGCCGAGCATGGTCCAGGTGCGGGCGCAGGCGGGGTTGAGCTCGAGGGCGCGGGTGCAGGCCTCGACGGATTCCTCGCGGTTGTCCTTGGAGGCGAGGAGTTCGGCCTGGGCGAGCATGGCGGGCCAGTACAGGCGATCGACGCGGTTGATGACGTCGTCGAGGACGGCCATGAGGGCCTTGTAGTCGGTGGCGGCCGAGCCGGTTCTCACGGATGTCGGGCCGCGCAGGCGGAGACGCTGGGTGGCGATGCGGACGGCCTCGGTGATGTCCTCGGCGGAGGTGAGCGTGCGCTTGGACATGGCCAGCAGCACGGGCTCGCCGGCGCGAACGGCGTCGTCGAAGCGGCCCTGGGCTTCGAGGATGTCGGCGCGGAGGCGGTGGGAGCGAGGAGAGAGTGCCGAGTGCTGAGTGCCGAGTGCCGAGTCGAACGCGTCGAGGGTGGCGAGGGCCTCGGTGAAGTCTCCGCGGAGCGCGGCGGCCTCGGCTTTGTCGAGGGGATCGGCGGCGGTGGCGTCCAGGGCCGCGTCGTCGATCGCGCCGCGGAGGAGCGCGGCCCGGGCGGCGCGGGCGGGTGTGGTCAGGTCGGCCGCGGTGTAGCGGCCGAAGAAGATGCGCTTGTCGGCCCGCTGGTCGTCGGTGAGGTAGGGCGCGGCGAGGAGTTGATCGACGGAGGTGGGGGCGGGGGGAAGCGAGGCGAGCGAGGCCCGCTCGGGGCG
>CALMPG010000134.1 GCA_937871915.1 uncultured Phycisphaerales bacterium | reverse complement strand
GGCAAACCCCCCCCAATTCTCCCCCGGTGACAGCCACGGAATCAGCTTGTGCCCCCCGCTCCCCCGCCCGGTGAAATCCCCCCCCGTGCCCCACGCCTTCGCCCCCAGCCCCCCCCCCGCCCCCCCCCACGCCGAGTGCTCCCGCCGAAGCGCGAGCAGGAACCCGAACATCAGCCCCAGATACACGAACGCGAACATCGCCGCCCCCGCCGCCGCCGTCGCACCCCGCAGTTCCTTATCCCGGATGTGCCACACCAGCGAGCACACCAGCACCGCCGTCGCGATCCCCGCCACCAGCGCCACCGCGTGCGGCCCGCTCATCCCCACCGGCGCCAGCGCCGACACCAGCAGCCCCGATATCGCCGCCACCGCCATCCACCGGCGCGACGCCATCACCCCGCCCGCCCGGAACATCCGCCCCATCTCCCGCGCCGCGATCGGCACCACCAGCAGCCCGATCACCAGCAGCACCACCCCCGCCGGCACCCTCGCCGGCATCATCCAGAGCAACCACCCCGGCGTCTCCCGGCCTTCCACCCACTGATCAGCCCACAGGGCGCAGACCAACGCCGCAATCAGCGAGATTCCCACGATAAGTCGCTGTTTGAGCATCTACGAGCCCTCCGCGCAAGCGGAGGACGACTCCAAGGGCCACCCGATCACTCCACCCGCTCACTGACAGTTCTGAACATAGTTCACAGCCTCGAACAAATCCTCCGGAAAGTTCAACCACCGCTTGCTTCCTCCATCCGTCCAGTCCCGCCGGCCGCGCTGAATCAGCCCCGCGCTCGTGAGCCGCCGGGTTCCCCAACTCTTGAACTGTTCCATCACTTGACCCGGGTGATGAGTGTTCGCGGTCACCACGACATGGACGTGATTCGTCCGAACATTGAGCGCACGCAGGGACCATCCGCGAATGCCGCAATGGTCGCGAATGGCGGCGTCGACGACGTTCCGCTCATTGTCCCCCATCACGTACTCGTCCTGTGAGAGAGCGAGGCGTGCCCGCTCCTCTCGCCCCGGACTCTCGGGCACCATCGCCGATCCTCGTTGGTTGTGAAGGCAGTCCACCGTCCCGCGGGCATCGCCGTGGAGACGAGTCCCGTACGTGGTCCACGTCAGAAAGTACGCCAGCGGTGGCTGGAGCGAGGCCATCGGGGCATATTACTGCATCGACGACGCAACTACGAGCCCTCCGCGCAAGCGGAGGACGGATTCCAGACAACCTCCGCTCGCGCGGAGGGCTCGTAATCGCTCACCCCAGCCCCCCGAACTTCCGCGTCCTCCCCGCAAAGTCCCGCACCGCCGCGTGCAGCTCCGCCACCCCGAAGTCCGGCCACAGCACATCCGTCACGTGCAGCTCCGCGTACGAGATCTGCCAGAGCAGGTAGTTGCTCACCCGCATCTCCCCCGCCGTCCGGATCAGGAGGTCCGGGTCCGGCAGCCCCGCCGTGTACAGGTGCTCGTGCACCGTCTCATCCGTGATCGCCCCCGGCTCGATCTCGCCCCGCTTCACCCGCTCGGCAATCCCCCGCACCGCATCCACGATCTCCGCCCGCGCCCCGTAGTTCACCGCCAGGCAGAGCGTCGCCCCCGTGTTCTTCTTGGTCATCTCCGTCAGCCGGTCCGCCGCCGCGAGCACCTCGGGGGCAAGCCCCTCCCGCCGCCCGATCTGCCGGAACCGCAGGTTCTCCGCCATGAACCGCTCGATCTCCGCTTCGAGATACGTCATGTACAGCTGCATCAGCGCCGAGACTTCCTCCGGCGGACGCTTCCAGTTCTCCATCGAGAACGAGTACAGCGTCAGGACTTCCACCCCCAGCAGCCCGCACTCCTCGATCACCGCCCGCACGCTCGCCGCCCCGTTGCGATGCCCGAACTCACGCGGGAACCCGCGCCGCTTGGCCCACCGCCCGTTGCCGTCCATGATGATCGCGATGTGGCGCGGGATCCGCTCCGGGTGCACATCCGGAAGCCGCCCGAGCGGGTCGGCCTTCGGGCTCCGCCGCCGCATCCGTTCGACCACCCGCATCGCGCTCGGATCGCCCGCGAACGGGCTGGCCGTCGCGCTGGGGGGTGGATTCCGAACCGGCGTGGTGGTGGGCAATACGGACATCGTGGATCAGAGCAGATCGTAGGGCAACCGCCCGCGCATCTACGCCCAAACCCCCTCCGGGTTCGCCCCGCTCGCTCAACAAGCAACGCCCCAAGGGGTGGGATTGGCAGCTTGTCGGCCAGTGATGTCTTCAAGGGCTCCGCGTTGACCAGCCCCCGCCCCTCTCCCCCGTTCACGCGAGATGGACGCCTTTGGCGCACAAACCCGACCGTCCATTCCGCCCCCTCCCCGGATTCTCAACTTTTTCTGCTACCCCAACCCAGCCCCACACTTACGCCCACTTCCCCACACCCCACCTGCCACGTCCGTGCGCGCGCCACCGGCCCGTCCGCCCATGGATAGAAGAGGCGCACCGTCGCGCCCCCATCCCGCTCCTCGAACCCCAGACTCCGGACCTCCCATGTCCTACCCCCAAGCCCTCGAGTTCGCCCGCATCGCCGCCCTCGAATCCCTCGTCCACACTATGCGCAACGCCGACACCTGGGCCGAGCGCCGCCGCGCCGCCATCGCCGTCCTCGAAGCACCCCAGCCCACCGATCCCGAACCCAAAGCGCCGCCCTCCGCCTCCCCAGCGCAAGCGGGGGAGGTCGCGGGCAGGATGTCCGCGGCTCTCGAGCGAGGCGAGGCCGGAGGGGGTCCGCCGACCCCGTCCGCCGCCGACAACGCCGAGCAAGATTCCCCCGACCCCGCCTCACCGAATGGTCTGGGCCCGATCCGGCCCGACGCTGATGAGCCCCACGGGCACGCCCACCACCCGCTCGATCATCTCGATGTATCCGCGAGCCCCAACGGGCAGGTCCCCACGGGCACGGGCCGCCGTGACGTCCTCGGCGAATCCTGACAGCGTCTCGTACACCGGCGTCGCCCGGTCGAGTTCCTCCGCATCCGCCGGAAACCGGTCCGTCCGCTTCCCATCGATCTCGTACGCCACGCACACCCTCAACTCGTCCAGACCGCTGAGCACATCCAGCAGCATCACCGCCAGGCTCGTCACCCCGTTGAGCATCGCCGAGTAGCGCACGGCCACGAGGTCCAGCCACCCCACCCGGCGCGCCCGCCCCGTCGTCGTGCCATACTCGCGCCCCTTCTCGCGGATGCGATGCCCGATCGCTCCCGCCGCGCTGGTCGTGTCCGTCGGCGAACCCAGTTCCGTCGGCAGCGGGCCGTTGCCCACCCGCGTCGAGTACGCCTTCACCACCCCGATCACCTCCCCGATCCGCGAGCCGGGTATCCCCGTCCCCGCCGGAATCCCCAGCACCGTCGTCGACGAACTCGTCACGAACGGGTGCGTCCCATGATCCACATCCAGCAGCGCGGCGTTCGCCCCCTCAAACAGCAGCCGCTTCCCGCTTGTCAGCATGTCGTGGAGCAGATACGTCGTGTCCGTCACACGCTCCCTCAGCCGCGCCGCCAGCGGCGTCGCCCACGCCATGATGTCATCGGGCTGGAACTGCTGCCCGTCTCCCGTGCCACCGATCGCCGCTCTGGGCGATCGGTGCTCTTCTCCCGCCATCGCCAACCCCCGCACCGTCGCGTTCTTGATCGCGCACGAGAGTTCCACCTTCGTCCGCAGCACATCCGGCCGCAGCAGGTCGCACATCCGCACCGCCGTCGCCCGGTGCGCCTTGTCCGCGTACGCCGGCCCGATGCCGCGCTTGGTCGTCCCGATCGCCTGGCTCGCCGTCCCCTTCGCCCCGGCCCGCGCCGCCGAGAGGACGCTCTCCCGCATCGCATCCTCGGCCTTGTGGTACGGCAGCACCACGTGCGCACGCGACGAGATCACCAGCCCCGACACATCCACCCCCCGGGCGCTCAGTCCGTCCATCTCCTTGATGATCACCTCGGGGTCAACCACCACCCCGTTCCCGACCACCGCCAACTTCCCCGGATTCAAAATCCCCGACGGGATCAGGTGCAGCGCATACCGCTCCCCCTTCACCACCACCGAGTGCCCCGCGTTCGCCCCCCCGTTGTACCGCACCGTCGCGTCATACCCCCCCGCGATCAGGTCTACAACCTTCCCCTTCCCCTCATCACCCCATTGCAGCCCGACCACCGCCGTGCACTGGGCCACGCCCGTGGCGGATACCGAGGTCGGCTTGGTCATCGACGCTGAAGCGGTCTGGGCCATCCGAGAGGTCTCCACGCAAGGGGTCGGGTCCGATGACGATAGCGGCGTTCCTTCCCCCGCCTCCCCCGCTCCAGCGGGGGAGGTCGCGGGCAGGACGCCCGCGGCTTTCAAGCGAAGCGACGACGGAGGGGGACCGTGCGTCCCATATCCCGCGCCGTTCTCGGCCCGCCACCCCCGGGCTTATCCCGCCCCCATTTCGGGCCGATCCACCTCAACCCGCGAGGCCCAACCCCATGCCCACCGACCACATCCGCATCATGTGCCCGTCCCTGTCCTGTCGGAAGATCCTCGCCGTCCCCGTCAGTTCGCGCGGCAAGAACGTCCGCTGCCAGTCCTGCGGCTCCACCATCCGCGTCCCCGAAAAGGTCGTCGCCCCCGCCCCCGCCGCCCCATCCGCCGACGCCAAGGCCCAGCCCCCCGCCAAGGCCGCGTAGTCCGGGTACCCCGACGGTCCCCGGCGGCTCATGGTTTGGGACCCCGACGGTCCCCGGCGGGTCATGGTTTGGGTACCCCGACGGTCCCCGGCGGGTCATGGTTTGGGTACCCCGACGGTCCCCGGCGGCTTCGTTGGCTCCACCGCCGCCGATCGGTGCGTGCGACAACAAACGGTCCACGCCCGCCACATCTCAGTCCGGCCCGCTCGCATCCCGCACGCTCGCCTCGCGCCGGGCCCGGTCCCACGCCGCGCGGACCTCCAGCGCTGTTTCCTCGGTGACCAGCCCGCGGTCGAGGTGGTCCTGCAACTCCTCATCCTCCTCCTCGATCGTCCGCGTCCGCCGCTCCTGGGCCACCACGGCCTTCGGCGGCGGCCCGACGGAGATCTTCACATCATCCACCGGCGCCAGGCACCGCTGCAGGAAGTGCTTCTTCCGCCCCCCGCGCAGCGTCCGGTCCATCTCGAACCGCTGCGAGGCGTTCTCCACCAGCACCACCAGCACCCCCTTGCGGATGTCCAGCAGGATCGCCGGGAACGACAGGTACGGCTCGACGGTCTCCCGCCACGCCGCCGCCGCCCGCCCCAGATTCCTCTTGCGGTTGATGGTCTCCTTCACCCGCAGGTCCATCATCGTCGCCAGCGAGTTGTCGGTCCGCAGACGCACCCGCACCTTCAGCGGCCCCGCGCGATCCCCCACGGCCAGCCGGTCGCGCCGCGTCGGCTTATCCGCTGGCGGCACGCGGCTCTTCCGCAGCCGCTCGATCCGCGAGATGGATTCCATGTCCTTCCCGTCCATGCGCCCAGTGTATCGGGGTACCACCACGCTCCGCGTGGTGTTCCTATCCGCCCCGTTCCACCGACACGTCCAGCTCGACCGTCTTCGCACTCAGGCACGCGCTGTCCGTGCACGCCTGGTACGTGACCGCGATCAGCGGCGTCCCCTTCCACGCCCCGCTCCGCTCGAGCACGATCGGCAGGTCGAACTCGCCCCGATAGACCAGAATCCGATCCGGATCGCCGTACAACTCTCCCTTCGGGTAGTCCGCGTACACGCTCACACCCGAACCGTTCACGATCCGAACCGACAGCGGCGTCAGCCCGACCACGCCCTCCCCCGGGTCCGCCGCGGCAAGGTGATACCCAGACGCCACCCGCATCTTCAGCACGATCCCCACCGGCCCATCGGCCGGAACCTCCACACAGTCCACCGCCGAGAGAATCTCCACGACCTCCGCCTCGCCGGGTACCCCGCCACTCCGTGGCGGGTCTTCCGCCCCCGCCATCGCACTCTCCATCGCCCCCCGATCCAGCGCCAGCAGCCGCAGCAGCGCCCGCACCGAGTTGGCCGCCCCCAGCGGGTGCGCCGCGATCTCGCCGCTGACCGACGCCAGCCCCCGCGCGGCCCGCTTCCGCAGGTCCGCATTGCCCGTGATCACCGCGAGGTCGATCAGGTCATGGATCATCACCGACGTTCCGCTCGCCATCGCCCCATCGTGGATGGTGCGTGTGCGGACGAACAGGTCCGGCCGGTCCGCCAGCGTGTCGTACCACCCGCCGCGCCCGTCGGCGAACAGGCCCTCGGCCTTGGCCACCAGCCCCTCGGCCGCGTGCAGGTACGTGCCGATGGAGTCCGTGCCCGTCAGGTGCAGTTCCAGCAGGCCGTGCGCGAGGAGGGCGTAGTCCTCCAGAAACGCCGGGATCGCCGCCCGCCCGCCGGCGAAGGTTCGCAGCAGCGATCCGTCGGGCGTGCGCATGGAACCGAGAATGAAGTCCGCCGCCCGGCGGGCCGCGTCGATGAACCGTGCCTCGCCGAGCATCCGGCCCGTCACGGCCAATCCCGCGATCATCAGGCCGTTCCAACCCGCGAGGATCTTCGTGTCCGTCGAGGGCTGGTCGCGCTTCGCACGGGCCTCGTACAGGCGGGCGTTGAGCGCATCCAGCCGCGTCCAGTCCGGATCGCCCGACAGGAACAGCACGTTCGCGGGGGCATCCTCGGGGTGGTGCGGGTCCTGGAAGTTGGTCCCCGCGTCAAGGCCATACACCGACGCGACCCACGCCCCGTCCTTCTCCCCGAGCACCTCGACGATCTGCTTCTTCGTCCACAAATAGTTCTGCCCCTCGCGGTGGCTGACCTCCGCATCCTGAGCCGAGTAGAACGCGCCGCCGGTGGTGGGGGTGGTGGGGGGGGTTGGGGGGGCGGTCATCTCCCGCAGGATGTACTCGCAGATTCGGCGTGCGGTGCGGGCAAAGAGCGCCGAGCCCAGCGACTTCGAGGCCCGGGCGTACGTCTCCGCCAGCGCGCCGTTGTCGTAGAGCATCTTCTCGAAGTGCGGCACCAGCCACTTCTCGTCCACGCTGTAGCGGTGGAACCCGCCGCCGACCTGATCGAAGATGCCCCCGCGGGCCATGCCCGCGAGCGTGGTGTTGAGCGCCCCCTCGATGGCCCGGCGCGTGTCGTCGTCGCCCGCGGACTGGCGCACCGCCAGCAGCAGGTCGAGGAACGAGGGCTGTGGAAACTTCGGCGCCCCGCCAAAGCCGCCGTGGATGGAATCGTGGATGCGCAGCAACTGCGACGCGCCCTGCGTGATCTGCGCCTCGCCGATGCGCACCGGCGCGGCCGACGCCCCGACCCGCTCGCGCACCGCGTCGGCGAGCGTGTCGGCCTGTTTCACGATCTCCGCGTGCCGGTCGCGCCACGCCGCGCTGATCGAGTCGAGGATCTGCGGGAATGTCGGCATGTTCCCCATGCCCCGGCGCGCCTCGGCGGGGAAGTACGTGC
Source organism: uncultured Phycisphaerales bacterium (assembly GCA_937871915.1). GTDB lineage: Bacteria > Planctomycetota > Phycisphaerae > Phycisphaerales > UBA1924 > UBA4658. Next base: position 134,990 of record CALMPG010000134.1, on the reverse strand, counting down.
CCGCCCAGAAGGGCTTGAGCGTGGCCGGCTCGAGGAAGACGCTCATCGGCCACCCGCCGCGCTGCGTGAAGGCCTGCACCGCGGCCATGTAGATGTCGTCCACATCCGGGCGCTCCTCGCGATCGACCTTGACGCACACGAAGCCCGCGTTCATCTTGGCGGCGACGGCCTCGTTCTCGAACGACTCGCGCTCCATCACGTGGCACCAGTAGCACGTGGAGTAGCCCACGGAGAGAAAGATCGGGACGTTGCGCTTGCGGGCCTCGGCGAAGGCCTCGTCACCCCAAGCGAACCAGTCCACCGGATTGAACTGGTGCTGGAGCAGGTACGGGCTGGTTTCGCGGGCGAGGCGGTTGGCCTTCGCCGGAGGGGTGGGCATGGGGTACGGTAGCGGCCCCGCACGGGTCACTCCGGCCGCAGGCTCATCTCGCGAACCACCAGCGCGACGAGTCGGTCGTCGCACGCCGACACCTCGTCGGAGTGGTGGCCGTGGGGCACCAAGGCACGTATGGCCGCGCGGCTGGAGCGGAGGATGGCGTCGGCCGGGACGGACTTCGCCGTGAGGCTCACGAACCCGGTGGTGATGCGCTGGGCGTTCTCGTCGTCGCCCTTGGCGCCCGTCGGGGCCCACGCGGCGAAGGCCGCGGAATAGGCCTCCGCCGCGGCGTGGAGTTCATCGACGCGGCTGGCGAGTTGCGGACCGCTGGCCCCGGACCCGGGGACGGCGCCGAGGACTTCGGCGATGGCCTCGCGCAGGGCGGAGAGTTCCAGGTGCAGGTCGTTGCGGAGGAGTTGGATGCGTCCGCCCCCTGCCCGCATGAGGATGGGGATCGCCACCGAGAACAGGCGCGTGCCCATGCGGGCCTCGGCCCGCTGCGCGATGGACGAGATGCCCGAGCGCACCACGCACAGGTCGTGGCGCTGCGCGAAGCGGTCGAGCGCAGCGCAGACGGGGATGTTGATGCCGGGGTCCGGCCCGCCGCGGAGCAGGTCGGCGGCCATGTGGTCGAGCGACTTGGCCGCGCTCTGGGCGGCGCGCTCTTCCGCGCCGCGGGTGAGCGGGCGGAGGCTGGCAAGCTCGTCCTCCTCGGCGATGGACTGGTACACGCCCGGAAGTTCGCCGCTCGACTCATCCCCGTCGATGCCCGAGGAGATCAGGCCCGCGGTCCACAGGGGCGAGGACCAGCGCCACGATTCCATGAGGCGGAGGTAGTGGGGGGATTCGTTCACCGCCGCGCGAACGGCGGTGCGCGTCGCGCCCGCGACGGGCTGGGGCATAAGCGTGACGACACGATCGGCGAGAATGAGCGCGGCCATGGCCGGCGCTTCACGCGTGGCGAGGTGATAGGGGCTGAGGGCGAGGCGGAGCATGAGGGGGAGGGAGCGGGGGAGCGGGGGAGCGGGGGAGCAGGGGAGCAGGGGAGCAGGGGAGCAGGGGACTTGGATTATTCACCTGTTCACCTCTTCACCTGCTCACCTGTTCATGACTTCGAGTATCCACGCGGGTGTTTCTGAAACCAGTTCCAAGCGGTCGAAACGATCTTGTCCGGATCGGTAATGCGGGCCTTCCAGTTGAGGTCGGCGGCGATTTTGCGGGGGTCGGCAAAGAGTTCCGGGGGGTCGCCGGGGCGGCGAGGGCCTTCAATGACTTTGAAGTCCTTGCCGGTGACGCGCTTGACCGAGTCGATGATCTGGCGAACGGAGAGGCCGTTGCCGATGCCGAGGTTGTAGAAGCGGTGCTCCCCCGGGTTGAGGGCCTTCATGACGGTGACGTGGGCGTCGATGAGGTCCTCCACGTGGACGTAGTCGCGGATGCAGGTGCCGTCGGGAGTGGGATAATCCGTGCCGTGGATGGAGAGGGCTTCGCGCTGGCCGAGGACCACTTGCAGGCAGACGGGGATCAGGTGGGTCTCGGGCTCGTGGTGCTCGCCGATGAGGCCGGAGGAGTCCGATCCGGCGACGTTGAAGTATCGCAGCGCGGCCCACGAGAAGGCCCGCTTATCGCGCCACGCCTGGGCCGCGAAGTCGCGCATCATGAGTTCGCAGAAGAGTTTCGACCACCCATACGGGTTCACCGGCTGCTGCGGGCAGGTCTCGGGGATGGGGATGAACTGCTTGGGCGGCTCGCCATAGGAGGCGCAGGTGGAGGAGAACACGAGTTTCTCGACGCCTCCGCCGGCGCTGGAATCCATCCAACTCTGCTGGATCGCTTCGAGGAGCGCCAGCGTCGCGCCGGTGTTGTTGCGGTAGTAGCGCAGGGGCTGGGTCACGCTCTCGCCGACGTAGGCCATCGCCGCGAAGTGCATGACGGTCTTGACCTTGTGCTCGGCGAGCAGGCGGGCCATGAGCGGGCCATCGCCGACGTCGGCGGGGACGAAGGTCAGGCGACCATCGGCGACGGTCTGGAGGCGCTCGATGGCCTCGCGGTGGCCGCGGAAGAGGTTGTCCACGGCGACGACGCGCTGGCCATCGCGAAGAAGCCGAAGGACGGCGTGGGAACCGATGTAGCCTGCGCCGCCTGTAACCATCACCGTCATGCGGGAACTCCGGAGAAAAGGACAGAAGCCGGGATGATACGAGGCTGCGCGGACGTCAGGTTCGCGCAGGGCGGAGCCATCCGCCCATTTTCGGCGCCGCTCTGCGCGTGGCGTAGACCAGCACCCATAAGCCCACGGCGATCATGGCGACGCTGAGCCACTGGCCGCGCGAGAGGCCGAGGATGCGCCGGACCGCGAGTTGGGCGTCCGGGAGGCGGATGAGTTCGGTGAGGATGCGGAGAATGCCGTAGGCGATGAGGAAGATGGCGCCGATGACGCCGGGCTTGCGGGGCTTGGCCCAGACGATCCAGAGGACCGCGCCGAGGATGAGGCCCTCGGCCGCGCCCTGGTAGAGCTGGCTGGGGTGGCGGGCGGAGATGAGGGGCCTGAGTTGCTCGACGTGCTTCCAGCCCTCGTGGGCGAGGCGATGCACGCCCACGCGCAGGCCCTCGATGGTGTTGTCGGGGGCGAGGGGGCGGGCGAGGTCGAGGATCTTCTGCCACTGCTCGGGTGTCTGGACGAGGTCCGGGCCGGGAGACGTGTTGCCGAGGCGGTCGGTGGCGCAGAGGTCGATCTCCTGCGGGTATTGCACGGCCCACCACGGCGAGGCCTCGCCCGGCTTGGCCACAATCTTGCCGAGGAGTTCGCCGTTGACGAAGTTCGCGAGGCGCCCGAACATCAGGCCGGCGGGGGCGACGAGGGCCATGGCGTCGCAGACGTGCATGAATGAAGTACGCCCGACGATCGCGCCGGTGGAGTCGCGGAACCCTCGGCTGATGCGCCACGCGGCGATGATGGTGCCGGCGATGCCGCCGTGGCTGGCCATGCCGCCCTCGTTGATGGCGAGCAGGGACCAGAAGGGGAAGTGGTCGGAGAACGTGTAGAGAAGACGCGGGTCGTAGAAGAGGGCGTAGCCGATGCGGCCGCCGATGAGCGCGCCGCCGATGAGCCAGAGGAGGGCGTCGCCGACGCGGTCGTAGGGGATGGCGATGAGGGCGCGCCGGGACATGGCCCGCATGGCGAAGTACGCGACGGCAAAGCCCGCGAGGTAGGCCAGGCCGTACCAGCGGATGCCCAAGTCGGGGCCGAACCTGACGGCGAAGGGGGAGAGGGTGTGGAACCAGGCGGCGAGGGTCATGGGAAAGGTGGAGGGGGGGTGGCGGAAGGGGGAAGGAAGGACGGAGACAGACTATCGAGCGTCGATGTTGAAGAACGTGCGGGTGTTCTCGTTGAGTTGGTGGTGGAACTCCGGCCAGGAGACCTTGCGGAGTTCGGCGAGGGCCTTGGCGGTGTCGGCGGTGTAGGCGGGGAGGCAGGGGCGCTTGCCGCGATGGGGAACGGGCGGAAGAAAGGGGGCGTCGGTCTCGACCATGATGCGGTCGAGGGGCATGAACTTGGCCGCGTCGCGGAGCTCGGGCGCGTTGGGGTAGGTGAGCACGCCGGTGAAACTGACGAAGGCGCCGAAGTCGAAGACCTGCATCATGTCGCCGGGGGTGCCGGTGAAGCAGTGGAAGACGAAGCGCTCGGGAGGAAGGCGGGTGGAGCGCAGGATGGGGAGGAGATCGTCGAAGGCCTCGCGGCAGTGGATGACGATGGGGAGGCCGCCCGGCTTGCCGATGCCGCCGGGCTTGTCGTGGTTGACGGACTCGATGAAGGCGAGTTGCTCTTCGAGGACCGCGAGTTGGATGTCGTGGGTGGGGGTGGGATAGTGGTTGTCGAGGCCGAGTTCGCCCCAGCCGACGCACTTGGGGTGCGTGGCGACGCGTTTGAGGTTGTCCCAGATGTGGGCGGGGCCGGCGCGGCCGGCCGCGCGGTCGTCGTTGAGGTCGGCGTAGAGGGGGTGGACGCCGGCGGAGCACCAGACGCGCTCGTGGGCTTGGGCGATGGCGAGGGCGTCGAGGCAGTCGAGGGTGGTGGTGGAGATGGTGATGCACCCGGTGACGCCGGCGGCCGCGGCCTCGCGGAGGGTCTGGTCGATCTTCCCGTGGAAGTCGGGGAAGGTGAGGTGGCAGTGGGTGTCGATCATGGGGGGCGGCGAAGAGTAGGAGCGGAGGGCGATATCCTTGGAGAGCGGAATGCCGCGAAAGGGCCACAGATGAACACGGATGATCGCGGGTTGGAGCGCCGGGCGTGGGGCGTGCGTGCGGCGGGCGCGCTGGTTGGGTTGCTGGTGCTGCTTGGCTCGGCGCACGGGCAGGTGGTGGAGGACTACTGGTACGTGGTGGAGATCCAGGGGAAGAGGTGCGGGCACATGCACGCTTCGACCGTGAAGGATGGGGAGCGGTTCGTGACCAAGAGCGTGATGGCGATGAGCCTGAGGCGGGGCGAGGCGGTGGTTCCGGTGGGGCTGTCGTCGGAGTTCACGGAGACGGCGGAGGGGAAGCCGGTGCGGATGCGATCCGAGGTGAAGTTCGGGACGATGCCGACGATCGACGAGTATGTGTTCAAGGCCGATGGGGTGGACGTGAGCCGCGTGGCGGGAGGATCGAAGACGAGCGAGAAGAAACCGCTGCCCGAGGGGGAGTGGATGACGCCGGTGGCGCTCGGGCGGTTCATCGCGGGGAAGATCGCGGCGGGGGAGAAGGGGTTTTCGGCGCGGACGATCGAGCCGACGGTGGGCCTGACGCCGGCGCGCCAGACGATGACGTTGCTGGAGAGGACGACGCTGGACGTGGTGGGCAAGACCGTGCCCGCGCTGAAGTGGTCGGCGAAGAACGAGATGATGCCGAGCGCCGAGTCCACCGAGTACACCGACGAGAAGGGTGTCTCGCTGCGGAGCGAGAACGACATCGGGGGGATGAGGGTGGTGCTGGTGCGGGCGGATCGGGCGGTCGCGATGGCGAGGGCGGACCCGCCGGAACTGTTGGAATCGACGTTCATCAGGCCCGACCGGCAGATCCGATCGCCTCGGGATCGCACCCTTGGGGACTATGTTGTGCGGAGCGAGGGAGGACCGATCGGCGAGTGGCCGAGCGCGGGAGCGCAGTCGGTCGCGAGGGTGGACGACCGCACCCTGAGGGTCCACGTGGACTCGACGGCGTGCACGGAGGCCACCAGGGCCGAGATCGAGGACGAGGCGTATCGGAAGCCGTCGTCGATGATCAACTCGGACGACGCGGAGGTGGTGCGGTTGGTGGGGCTTGCGGTCGGAGACATGGAGAAGGAGAAGAGGTCGGAGCGGGCGGGGCGGATGCGGTCGTACGTGCACCGGTTCATCAAGAAGAAGAACTTCGACGTGGGATTCGCGTCGGCGGCGGAGACGGCGCGGACGGCGTGCGGGGATTGCACGGAGCACGCCGTGCTGCTCTGCGCGATGTTGCGGGCGGATGGGGTTCCGGCGCGGTGCGTGAGCGGGCTGGTGTATGTGGACGGGCCGGTGCCGGGCAAGGGATTCTTCGGGTACCACATGTGGACGCAGGCGATGCTGGCGAAGGACGGGAAGCCATGCTGGCTGGACCTGGACGCCGCGCTCTCGGAGACGCGGCCGATGGATGCGACGCACCTGGCGATCACGACGCTGTCGCTGGCGGACGGGGAGACGGTCAATGCGCTGCTGGATATTCTGCCGACGCTGGGGAAGTTGAGGGTTGAAGTGAAGAGTGAGAAGTGAGAAGTGCCCAGTGCCCAGTGCCCAGTGCCGAGTGCCGAGTGCCGAGTGCCGAGTGTGACAACGAGTGAGTGAGCGTGGACATGCACGAGATCGAGCCACCGAGTGATTTGCCGCGACTGCCCGCGCGAGCGGGCGATGGGCACAAGGGGACGTTCGGGACGGTGGCGGTGGTCGGGGGGTGTGCCGCGGGGGGTGTGCGGATGATCGGGGCGCCCGCGCTGGCGGCGATGGGGGCGCTGCGGGCGGGGGCTGGGCTGGCGAAGTTGGTGATGCCGGGGCCGGTGCTGGATGGCGCACTGACGATCTGCCCGAGCGCGACGGGGGTGCCGCTGGCGGTGGATGAACTGACGGGAGAGGTGATCGCGCACGAGGCGGCGAGCACGCTCGACGGCGTGTTCGAGTCGGCGACGGTCGTCGCCGTGGGGCCGGGGCTCGGGCACTGGGCGGGATCACGGGCGGCGACGTTGCGGGCGATTCGGCAGGAGGAGTTGCCCGTGGTTGTGGACGCGGACGCCTTGAACTGCCTGGCGGCGATGCCGGAGTTTGTGCGGGACTTCCGGGCCGCGGCGGTGCTCACGCCGCACCCGGGCGAGTTCCGGCGGCTGTGCGAGGGGTTGGGGATGAAGGGTGAACTGGGGCTGGGACAGTCGCGAGAGAGGGCGTGCGAGCAGATGGCCCAGCGGCTGGGGCGCGTGGTGGTGCTCAAGGGCGAGGGAACGGTGGTGTCGGACGGGCTGCGGACGTGGGTGTGCACGCGCGGGCACCCGTGCATGGCGACGGGGGGGACGGGGGATGTGCTCACGGGCGTGATCGCCGGGCTGATCGCGCAGTTCTGTCCGAGAACGGAGCACGCGGTCACGCGGGCTAGAGTGCCGGCGGTGCCCGTGGATGCTGCCAGGCCGCTGGACTTGTTCGACGCGGCCCGGGTGGGTGTGTGGGTTCACGCGGTGGCGGGGGAGGCGTGGGCCGCGGCGAGTGGGGCGAGTGGGGGGATGCTGGCCGCGGAACTGGCGGGATTGGTGCCGCGCGTGATGGAGACTCTCCGAGCGGCGAAGCCGTAGGACGGAGAGGACCCATACGACCCATCGGTCGAATGGGTCGCATTGGTCCTATTGACTCGGAGCGACGTTGCTATTGCAACTGTCGCGGCCCGGTCGAGGCCACCAGGCGGATCGGCGGGGCGTCGTTGCCGACGCCGATGCTGAGGTCGCGGTCGTCGTTGGGGGCGATGGTGAGGTCCATGGTGGCCTTGACCAGGCGCGGGCCGGGCTCGAACTGGAGGATGAAGGCGCACTCGGTGACGCCGGCCAGGAGCGGGCGCTCCTGGATGATGTTGCCGGTGGTGAGGTCGGTGACCTTGTACCAGAGCTCGAACTGGCCGGGGTTGGCGGTGGAGTTTCGGCGCTCCAGGCGGGTCACGCGGTTGAGCCCGGCCTGCGTATCGGCGTCGGAGACGAACTCCATGAAGTTGCTGGTGAGGGGGTTCTGGGCGCTATTGAGCACGTCGGCCGGAGCGGGGCCGAACTGCGAGCCGGTGCGGATCATCGCCAGGACGCGGTGGACGACGATGCGGGAGACGACGTGGGTGGAGGCGGACTCGGTGGTGTGCTTGTAGCCGCGCCACGCGGCGTCGAAGGCCTGGAGCGTGGCGGCCAGGAGGGTCGCGGAGATGGTGAGCGCGACGAGCAACTCGACGATGCTGAAACCGGAGGAAGTGCGGTGGTGGACGTTGGATGCTCGGGCGCGCCGCGGCGGGTATCGTGCGGGACGTGGGCCGAGACCCGCGCTCGCGGGGCGGGGGACCTCGTGCATCGGGCATCGAACGTCGTGCGTGTTCATCACGGCTTCCCTTCTCGGTATGTCATCATGAGCGGCACGGCGGAGAGCGCGAGGGGGATTCCGTCGGGCATCTGGATGGTGGGGTTGTAGTTGATCTCGACGCGCCCGTATCCGTAGAAGGGGATGGGGGTGGAGCCGCCCGGCTGGGTCTGGGTGGCGTCCACGTCGGGGATGCCGTCGCCGTCGGTGTCGTAGCCGACGATGCGCTGGCCGCCGACGATGGGCAGGGTGGAGGGGTCGATGGCCTCGCCGTCGCCGTCGGTGGTGCCGAAGTAGCCGATGGTGGAGTTGAAGTTGGCGGGGTTGCCCACGCCGACGCCGTTCTGCTGGAGGGGGCCCTGGCCGAAGACGGGGGCGAAGGTCATGAAGAGGGCGCCGTCCACCCTGGCGTTGCCGCGGATGTCCATGACCCCCGCGACGATCGAACCGCTGAGATGGATGTTCTGGCTGGCCGGCGCGCCGGAGCCGGTGTAGGCGTCGGTGGGGGCGTCGTAGGAGCCGACGTCCACGGAGTAGTTGGGGAGCATGAGGCTGGACTTGTTGATCTCGACGAGGTCGGAGGCGCTGGGGTTGGCCGAGGGGCTCGAGTCGGTGGGGTTGGAGGTGGTGAAGCGGGTCGAGCCGGTGAACTGCATCTTGTTGCGGATGTTGGTGTACGTGGTGGGGGTGTCGCCGACGATGGAGCCGACGAAGAGGCAGTCGTGGAAGCGGATGTTGTTGGAATAGAGCTTGGTGTCGCGGCTGGCGCCGGTCTTGGTGGAGCCGTTGATGACGGGCGGATCGGGGAAGGAGGAGTAGTTGGCGGGTCCGTCGGCGACGTTGCCGGTGGTGTAGCGGGGGAAGTCGCTCTTGTCGAGGGCCTGGGTGTTGGCGACGGGCGAGCCGGCGGAGGTGTCCCAGACCATCTGGCCGTAGAGGGACCAGTTGGGGTGGGTGTTGTCGGCGTAGGAGCGGACGTAGGTGACGCCGATGAACGTGCACTTGACGAACAGGGCGTTGGTGCCCATGGGGATCTGCACGTTCTTGAACGTCATGTTCTGGTAGCGGGGCCGGTAGTAGTAGTCGGCGTAGGCCGGGGAGTTGAAGGGCATCTTCTCCCAGATGTGCTGGCCGACCTTGCCGACCACGTAGGAGTCGGCGAGGTCCTTGCGGAAGTACATGGGGGCGGTGAGGCTGGCCGCGGCCTCGGTATAGGTGGCCAGGGAGACGGTGGAGATGCCCAGGTTGGCGGCGACCTGGGTGTCGAAGGCGGTGCCGTTGGCGATGGCCTTGAGGGAATCGCCGGCGGAGTTGAAGGAGGTCTGGTCGAGCGCGGGGAGTTCGTCGGCGCCCGCGTCGAAGTGTGTGGCGGTGTCGCCGGCGGCGGGGATGACGGGGCCCTGGAGGAGGTCGGCGTAGGACCCGCCGCGGGCGGCGGCCCAATCGCCGGAGTTCGCGCTGAAGAGCATGCGGCCGCGGATCTTGGCGTACTGGTCCTTGTAGTTGATCACGCCGTCGCGCCATCCGAGGCCGCGGTCGCCGGGGTCGAGCATGGAGGAGACGGGGGTGATGCGGTTGTTGTCGTTGGGGTCGGCGAAGCCGGAGACGCCGTTGCGGTTGCGGTCGGCGTTGCCGGAGTCGATGAGGAGGGCGAGGTCGTCGTCGTCGGTGAACTCGGGCGAGCGGCCGGCGTTGATGGTGCCGGTGGTGAAGCGGGAGGAGAGGACGACGTCGCCGTCGCCGTTGGTGTCGTAGTGGTTGAGGAAGATGTCGAACTCATCGACGTAGCCGTCGTGGGTGGCGTCGGCGAAGGCCCCGGCGGGCCAGCCGTTGGAGGTGAGCTCGGCCGCGCCGGGGAGGCCCTGGCTCTCGGTGGGGTGGGAGATGCGCAGGCGGTTGTCGCCGTCGGTGTCGTACTGCTTGCATCCCAGGCGGAAGCGGGCGAGCTTGGCGTCGAGGGAGTTGTTGAGCTTGTCGAAGTCGCCCTTGGTCTGGATGGGGTCTCCGTTGGTGCGGGCCACGTCGGTGTAGCGTGCCCCGAGGTTGCCGTTGACGACGACGTTCTTGCCGAGCATGATGCGGCTGGGGCTGAGCATGGCCTGGCGGGGGCGTTTGGCGATGCGGACGTCCTGCTGGATGGTGCGCCCGACCAGGCGGGCGGAGGTGTCGGTGGTGCTGCCCTGGTAGAGGTAGCCCGAGCCCGAGGCGCCGACGCTGGAGTAGCCGGTGACGATGATGCGGACGTCGGTGCCGTTGGCCAGCGGCGCGTAGGTGATCTGGTAGGCGCTGGCCTTGGAGCCGGCGACGGAGACGTCGGTGTCGAGGCCGATGAGCGGGGTGCGGACCCAGTCGGAGGCCTTGTAGACGAGCGTATCGACGCTGCCGGGGGTGAACATGCCGGGGGTGGTGGGGAAGCCGGAGGCGGTGACGATGTTGGCGTCGGCCGAGTGGGCGCTGATGAGGGCGTCGGCGACGCCGCGGACAAGGACCGAGTCGATGCGCCCGTTGGAGGCGGGCAGGATGGTGACGGTGCCGTCGGAGGAGGTGGTGGTGCCCGTCCAGAGGCGCCCGCCCATGCCGGAGTCCACGACGCCCTTGCTGCACACGAATCGGGCGATGGCGTTGCCGAGCTGCTTCTGGGCGATGGCCATGCCGGTCTCGGCCGCGCCCATGGCCTTCACGACGTGGAGGTGCGTGGCGGCGGTGCGGAGGTTGCCCTGGCTGGCGATGGCCATGGCGACCGAGAGCGAGCCGAACATGACCAGGAACATCATGGCCAGGATGCTGGCGACGGCCCTCTGGCGGACCTCCTGGCGCCGGGAGGGCCGGGCCTTCGGGCGCGAGTTGCGGTTGAGCGGCGTGGTCACGGTGAACACCTCGGGGCCGTTGGGCCATCCCTGGCGGTCGGGCTGCTGGTCATGGAACGATCCAACTGACGCGGGCCATCTCGGAGTCGGCGGAATCGAAGGGCCCGCGGTACTTGACGACGACGGTGACGCGGAGGGGGAACTTGTCGATGGCCAGACCCTTGAAGCCGGTGGTGGGGTTGGCGGCGAGGGTGTCGGTCTTGGCGTAGGTGATGGAGTTGTTGAAGGGGTCGATCTTGGTGACGAAGACCTCCTGCGACCAGCCCTGGAGGGGGATGGGCGCGCCGCCGAAGGTGGTGCGGATCTCGCCGTTGCCGTCGACGTCGGGGATGACGGTGCCGAAGGCGTCGATGGGGCCCGGGAGGTCGCCGTCGGCCCAGCCGGTGCTGCCTCCGGAGGCGAACTTGAGGCCGTCGAAGGCGGTGACGTAGGCGAAGTCGCGCGGGCCCGTGTCGGTGGGGCGGGGGATCCAGCCGCGCAGCGTGCCCGCGCCGTCCACGAAGAGGCCGTTGACGGGATCGAACTTGGGGAGCCTGCGGGTGAGCTCGCGGATCTCTCCGGCGAGGTAGTTGGCGGTGGCGGCCTGGCTGGACCAGGCGTTGGACTTGATGAAGGACTCCTGGGCCTGGACCAGGGCGAGGACGCCGACGCCGATGATGACGGTGGCGAGGGCGGTCTCGATGAGGGTGAAGCCGCGCCGGAGGGGGGCGGGGCGAGGGCGGGTCGCGGCGGGTCGCGCCGCCGCCGGGCGCTGCGTCGTCAGGGGGTTGGCTGGCGGGAGGTGGTTCATGGGCGGGCTCGGGGCGGCGCGCGGGGGCGGGGGCTATCGGTATGTCCAATTCGGACGGCGGGCGTGCCACGTCCGAGATCGCTGGTGTGCCGTCCGGGCTCCGCCCTCGCCGTGTTATTTGACGAGGGACGACATCTTGAAGATCGGGAGGATGATGGCCATGGCGATGAACCCGACGACGGAGCCCATGAGGATGATCATGATGGGCTCGATCATGCTGGTGACGGCCTTGATCTTCTCGCGGAGCTGCTTCTGGTAGTAGGCGGAGATCTCGTCGAGGACCTCGCCGAGCTTGCCGGACTCCTCGCCCGCGGCGATCATCTGGCCGACGGCCTGGGGGAGCAGGCCGGTCTTCTGGAGGGGCTGGGCGATCTTCTTGCCCTGCTTGACGCTGGAGTAGACCGAGCGCCACATGGCCTTGTACATGCGGTTGCCGGAGATATCGCCGGTGATGGCGAGGGTGTCGAGCATGGGCACGCCGGCGTTGATGAGCTGGCCCATGGTGTGGAGCGAGCGGCCGATGTAGAGGGCGCGGAACATGCCCTTGACGACGGGGACGGTGAGGCGCATCTTGTCGAACCACCACCCGCCGACCTCGGTCTTGGCGACGGCGTAGATGGAGCCGATGACCAGCAGGATGGCGGCGATGACGAAGTACCAGTAGTTCACCATGAAGTCGGAGAGGCCCATGAGGAACTTGGTGGCCCAGGGGAGGACCTCTTCCTTGCCCTGGAAGACGGCGCGGAACTTGGGGAGCACGAAGGTGAGGAGGAAGATGGTGACGGCGACGGCCATGGTGCCGATGACGCCGGGGTAGATGGAGGCGCCGACGACCATCTTGCGGGTCTCGATCTCCTGGGCGATGTATCCGGAGATCCGGTCGAGCATCTTGGAGAACGAGCCGGACATTTCCGAGGCCCGGGTCATGTTGATGTAGAGGGGGCCGAAGAGCTTGGGGTGGCGGGCGAGGGCCTCGGAGAACTGCTTGCCGCTCTCCACGTCGGTCTTGAGGCCGATGATGATCTTCTTGAAGTTGGGGTGCTCGGTCTGGTCGGCGATGCCGTCGAGGGCGGCGCGCAGGTTGATGCCGGCGCGGATCATGACGGCGAGCTGGGTGGTGAACTCCAGGACGTGGCGCTGCTTGGGCTTGCCGGCGTTGATCTCGGCCAGGCGGGCGCCCAGGCCGCTGGAGGACGCGCCCGAGAGGACGGGGCTGACGGAGACGACGCGATGGCCCTGGTTGCGCAGGACGCTGGCGGCGGTGGCGACCGAGTCGGCGGCGAGGACGCCGATCTGGAGGTCCCCGGCGGTGGTCTTGACCTGGTAGCGGTAGTTGGGCATGGTGGGCGGAGGTGTCGAGATGCCGAGGTGTCAAGGTGTCAAGGGGCCTGTTCCCCGAGCATCCGACGACCGCGGTCTCTTCACGCTCGTTGTCTCCTGATCTGGGCGTTCACTCGACACCTTGATACCTTGACACCTCGACACCTGGCCTTACGCGACGAGCATGCGCTCCAGCTTGTCCGGGTACGCGGCCTGGGCGATGGCGTCCTCGCGGCTGACCATGCCGTTGAAGTAGAGCTCGGCGATGGCCGTGTCGAGCGAGCACATGCCCAGGGCGCGGTTGGTCTCGATGACGTTGGGGATCTCGAAGGAGCGGTTCTCGCGGATGAGGTTGCGAACAGCCGGAGTACAGAGAAGGACTTCGACGGCGGGGACCATGCCCGGCTTGTCGATGCGGCTGAAGAGGGTCTGCGAGATGACGGCCTGCAGGGTGTTGGCGAGCATGGAGCGGATCTGGTTCTGCTGGCCGGCCGGGTACATATCGATGATGCGCTCGACGGTCTGCGAGGCGTTGACGGTGTGCAGGGTCGAGAGCACCAGGTGGCCCGTCTCGGCGGCCGAGATGGCCAGGGCCGTGGTCTCGAGGTCGCGCATCTCGCCCACGAGCACGATGTCCGGGTCCTGACGCAGGGCGTGCTTGAGGCCCGAGGCGAACGACGGCATGTCGGCGCCGAGCTCGCGCTGCTCGATCAGGCAGCGGTTGGACGTGAAGGCGTACTCGACGGGGTCCTCGAGCGTGATGATGTGCTTGCGGTAGCGCTCGTTCATCGCCTGGATCATGGCCGCGAGCGTGGTGGACTTGCCCGAGCCGGTGTCGCCCGTGACGAGCACGAGGCCGCGGGGGAGGTACGTGAGGCGGGCGATGACCTCGGGGAGGTTCAACGCCGCCAGCGGCGGGACCTTGGTCTTGATCGAACGCATGGCGATCGCCGAGCACGACCGCTGCATGTGGGCGTTCACGCGGTAGCGGGCCAGGCCCGGCGCGGCGTACGAAAAGTCGCTGTCCTTGACCTGGTCGAACTTGGCGAAGGCCTCCTTGGAGGCCATGTGCTCGACCATCGAGCGGACCAGGTCGGCCGTGAGGACGGGGTAGTCCATCGGGGCCATGACCTGGTGGACGCGCATCATCGGGACGTGCCCGGTGACCAGGTGCACGTCGGAGGCGTCGTTCTCCTGCGCCGAGCGCAGGAGCTCGAGGAGCTTGATGCCCGCCTCGCTCTTGGGCTTCTCGGCCGTCATGTGCGGCGCGGGAGCGGTGCCGATGGGCCCGTCCATGGTGGACGAGCCGCGGGGGGAGGGAGAGGCCGGCGAGTTTGTGGAGGTGGGGGACATGGCCGGAAAGATCGGCGCACGCCGGAGAGGTGTTCAGGGTTGATGGGGCGTTTGCGGACGGCCCGCGCCGCGCACGCGGAGCAGGCCGCATAGACGGCAGAGTCGCGGGCCCGCGCCGTTATGGGGCGACGGGAGTGGGGCGGGCCGGCGGTTATCGCGAGGGCCGAGAACCCGCGGCGGCGGCGTCTCGCGCGGCGACGGCGAGCTGGTCGCAGCGCTCGTTCTCCGGGTGGTCGTCGTGGCCGCGCACCCAGTGGAAAGTGATCTGGTGCTTGGAAAGCAGGTCGTCCAGACGCATCCAGAGGTCCTGGTTCTTCACCGGTTTCTTGTTGGCGGTCTTCCAGCCCTTGGCCTTCCAGCCGGGGAGCCAGGACTTGAGGCCGTCGAGAACGTACTTGCTATCGGACCAGAGCTCGACGCGTGAGCGTTTGGTGAGCGCGGAAAGGCCCATAATTGCGGCCATGAGCTCCATGCGGTTGTTCGTCGTCCGGGCCTCGCCGCCGGAGTCCTCGCGCTCGGCGGCGGAGGTGGGGTGGCGGAGGATGTAGGCCCAGCCGCCCGGGCCGGGATTGCCCGAGCACGCGCCGTCGGTGAAGAGGAGGACGTGGGGGAGTGGTTGCGAGTCGCCGTCCGTGGGCATGGTGCGAGGATACCCGAACCGTCGGCGAAGAGTTGTGACGAGCCCCGAACGCGGTTCGGGGTCGGCGTTCGCTCGAATCCCGGCCCGCTTGCTTCGTTCGGGGCTCGTTGCCGGCGGGGAATACCGCTACCGGGATTCACGCTGGCGGCGGCGTTCCTCGCGCTGCGCCTGCGCGGCCTTTTCGTCCTCGGGATTGGCCGGCGGGACGCGCGGGAGCAGGTCCGGGGCGCAGGCGAGGTTGTACGCCGTGATCGCCTGGCAGGTGGCCGACTGCTGGAGGTACTCCGGGATGGCCAGGTCGAGGCGGTCGTGCTGGGTGTGCCAGCCGTAGCCGTAGTCGGCGCGCCCGGACTCGTCCCAGAAGAAGCCGGGGACGCCGACCTTGGTGAACGAGGCGTGGTCGCTGCTCCCGCCGCGCAGGAACTTCTTGACGACGCGGATGTTGACGTTCAGGGGCTTGCCGTCCATGGAATCGGTGAACTGGTGGTTGATGGGGGCGGTGGCGGCGGCGAGGTAGTCGGCCATGTCGGCGGTGCACTGCAGGCCGCCCTCGTAGTTGGTGCCGCCGTCGTCGTTGAGGCAGACGGAGATGGTGCCGGCGGCGTCGCCGATCGACTTGACATAGGCGTCGGAGCCGAGAAGCCCCTGCTCCTCGCCGGTCCAGAGGCAGAAGCGAATGGTGCGCTTGGGGCGGGCGCCGGCGGCGGAGAGGATGCGGGCGGCCTCGAGGGCGACCATGGAGCCGGTGCCGTTGTCGGTGGCGCCCTGCGAGCCGGGGCCGTTCCAGGAGTCGAGGTGGCCGCAGACGACGACGACCTCGCCGGGCTTTTCCGTGCCCTTGATCTCGGCGATGGTGTCGTAGAGAGGGATGGGTCCGGGGGTGAGGCTGTGCCGGAGATCAAACTCGACCTGGAACTCCTTGTTGTCGGCCATGCGGACGCGCATGTTGTCGTAGTCGCACAGGCGGACGATGGCCTCGACGTCCGGGGTGATGTCTTCGAGGGCGCGGAACATCGCCTTGGGCGTGTCCTTGTACGGGCCGTCGCGAGAGGGCTCGGCGGAGGTGGTCCAGACGCGGTTGCGGGCGTCGGTGGAGGAAGAGATGAACCCGAGAATCCCGTCGAAGATCACCCGCTCTTCGATGGAGAGTTCGGCGGGGTTCTTTCCCGCGGCGACCTGCTGGCGGGCCTCCTTGCGGGCGAAGGCGCGGTCGCCGGCGCGCTGGCCGGGCTGGCGGACGCCGGTGCGTCCTTCGATCGAGACGGGCTCGAGCAGGACCCACGCGCCGCGGAGCGATTCTCTGACCTTGGCGTACTCCTCTTCGGTCTCGGGCATGCGGACCACGGGGCCGCGCTTCGGGCCGTCGGTGCCGCGGGTCCAGCACAGGGTCGTGAACTCGAAATCACGGACGGGCTTCCAGGTGTCTTCGGCGGAGCCGTCCTCGTTTTTCTTGACCTCTTTCACGAGCAGTTTGCCCGAGGATGGCCCGCGGTCGAAGCGGGTGTTGGCGGTGCCCCACTGGAAGAGGGAGGCGTCGAGGCCCCAGGAGCGGAACTTCTCGAGGGTCCAGTTGTTGGCCCTCTCGGCGTTGGTCGATCCGGTGAGGCGGGGGCCGATGTTCTGGGTCAGATAGTGGAGGTGGCTCATCACCTGGTTGCGGTGCTTGCCCTCGTCGAGGATTCGCCGGATGGTGGCGGGGTCGCCCATCGGGATGGGCGGCACGACGCACTCCTTGCCCTCGCGGATGCACACGGGCCGCGGATAGCCGGACGCGGCGGGGCCGGGAGAGGATGAGCAGGCGACCAGGGGGAGGGCCAGCGCGGCGCAGAGCAGGGTGCGGAAGGTGTGGTGCATCGGGGTTTGTAGGCGCGCGGACGGGGCACGGGTCTGGAGACCCGTGCCACGAAGCGACCCGTGCCACCGGGGGCTCAGCGGTCCACGGGGAGGCCCTTGCGCTCCCAGAGTTGCTTGAGCGGCGAGAGTTCGGTGGGCTCCCAGACCAACGCTCCGCCGGAGAGGTCGGAACGGATGAACTCGCCCTTCTCGCCGTAGAGAGAGGTCTGCGACTGCGTGGCGTCGCGGGCGGTGATCGTGAGCGTCAGGAGCGGGCCCTGCTGGGTCAGCGAGCACCGGTGGAACGAGACCGCCCCGCCGTCGGCCCCGACGAAGTCGCCCCACCAGTAGAAGCCGGTCTCGACAAGGGTCCTCTTCAGCACCAGCAGGCGCGGGAGGATCATCCACTCGAACTGCGAGAGGTAGCCCTCGGGGGGCATCGGGGGGTTGAGGGTCATCGGGGGGCGGCGGGCCTCGGACTTGGAGATCATGATGTTGGACTTGTTGCGGGCGCCGGTCTCGGAGGCGTGGGCGACCTCCCGGCCGTCGGGCTCCTTCACGCTCGTGACGATCATCCACGTCTCCTCGGAGCGATCGGGCGTCATGTAGGCGATGGAGACGGCGTCGATGATCTTGTTGTCCTCGCGCATGATCCGGGTGCGGAGCTGGGCGAGGTAGCCCTCCTGCTGCTCGGACTTGCTCCAGTTGGCCCGGGGCTTGTCGGGGTTGATCTCGCCGCGCTTGCCCTTCCAGAACTTCAGGCCCTTGTAGCCGATCTCGGTGTCGTCCACCTTCAGGCCGCTCTTGGCGGGGCGGTAGAGGCGGAACCAGAGTTCCTTGTCGCCCATGGCGGCGGCGTAGTCCTGCTCGGACAGGCCGGCGATGAGGGCGGCGCCGGCCTTGATGGCCGTGCCGCGGGAGAGCATGAGGGCGTCGGCCTTCTCGAAGTTGGCGGTGCCGACGATGGTCTCGTACGTGCCGCGGAGCTTGGGGAAATCGACCTCGTGGCAGATGAACTCGAAGACGACGAACTGGTGGGCGGTGGGCTTGAAGATGGTGTAGCCCTTGTTGAGGTAGGACTTGTCGCCGCGGGGGACGGAGATGTAGAAGCGAGCGGCGGGGCCGCCGGGGAGGGTGAGGTTGTCGGTCTTTTCGAGGAGTTTGGCCTCGACGGAGTTGTCGTAGAAGTTCTGCTGGTCCTTGTCGGTGACGGCGTTGGAACCCTGGATGAGGGTGATGGTCTGGTCCATCGCCTCCTGGATGGTCGCGCCCGCGTTGGTCGTCTGGGGCGTCTGGATGTTGAGTATCCAGGTGCTGGATTCGGGCACGATCTGCACGGTCTGGCGATCGCCCACCCGGTTTGAGCGGACCTGGCAACCGACGGGGAAGCGGACGGAGAGGCCGACCGAGTCGAGGCGGAAGGCCTCGTCGGAGAGGACCAGCGCGCCGGTGGCGGGTTGGCCGGCCTTGGCGGGGACGCGGACCTCGGATCCACCGGAACCGGGGCCTGCGCCTGGCTGCGCGGGGGCGAGCGCGCTGAGGCAGAGAATCGAAGCGGTTGACAGTGCGAGGCGGGCAATGCGGAACATCGGGAGTTTCCCTGGGTGAGCGATTGGGCGGCGAGCGAACCCCGGTTGAGGATCGGCTCGCGGGTGGGGCGGGGCATCGGCGAATCCGTCATAAGGATACGGTGGGGGGGTGGCGCGGGCGGCGGGACTTGCGCGAGGGTTGGGCGAACGGGGGTGGCGGGTCAATTGTGGAGCGGCGAGGTGACCGCGGATTGACATTGAAGCGCGGCCACCTAGCCTTGTCGGCTCGCAACCGGGCGACGTTCGTTGCCTGGTTCCTTCCGTGAATCTCCGTCCGACACGAAGCGGCCTTGGCCGCGGCTGTCGGAGTCACGATTCGCCGGCCCGTGGACAGGGGCCGCAAGAAAAGGAAGGGCGCGGGCGGGTCGGCGCTCTTCACCGGGTGCGGCCGCTGGAATCGAGGGCGAGGATCGCCTGAGGGTCCGGAGAAGTCGCTGCGAAGGGCCCGCCCCATCGGCCCGAGCGGCGAGGGCTGTTGGTCGGATGGGAATGTTCGGGATCGGGATCGAGTCGGACTTGAACGAGGCGCACCAAAGATGACCGGCGGCAAGATTCGAATTCGCATGGAGGCCTACGACCATCTGGCGCTGGACGCGTCGGCGAAGGAAATCGTCGATCACGCCAAGCGCACGAACGCCAAGGTCGCGGGCCCGGTTCCGCTGCCGACGCGCATCGAGCGCTACACGGTGCTGCGGTCGATCTTCATCGACAAGAAAAGCCGCGAGCAGTTCGAGATCCGCACGCACAAGCGGATCATCGACATCATCGAGCCCAACGCGCGCACGGTGGAGGCTCTGAATCGGCTGGTTGTGCCCGCCGGTGTGTTCGTGAAGATCAAGGCTTGATTTGCGACCCCACGCCCGCGCGTGGGGTTGTTTTTTCGGATCGTTTTTCGCTTCCTCTGCCGTGTGCATGAAGCGCCCGCCACCTTCGGGTGCGATGGGCAGAAGGGTTTGGACGGAACTATGTCTCTCACGCTCCTTGGCAAAAAGCTCGGCATGACTCGCGTCTTCGGCGAGAACGGCGCGAGCATTCCCGTGACCGTCATCGAGTGCGGCCCGTGCGTGGTCACGCAGCTCCGCACCGTCGAGACCGACGGGTACGCCGCGGTGCAGGTCGGCTTCGGCGACCAGAAGGCCCGCAACTCGACGTTCCAGGTCATCGCGCACGACGCGAAGGCCGGAACCGGGCCGAAGCGGATGCACAAGGAGTTCAAGGTCGCGGCGGACAAGATCGGGGAATACTCCCTCGGTCAGACGCTGACGGTCGAGGCTCTGGGGGATCAGAAGTATGTTGACGTCACCGGCATCAGCAAGGGCAAGGGCTTCGCGGGCGTCATGAAGCGCTACCGCTTCAAGGGCATGTGCGCCAGCCACGGCACCGAGCGCAAGCACCGCTCCCCCGGCTCCATCGGCGCCCACGCGTCGAACCGCGGGTTCGGCGGCGGCCTGAAGAAGGGCAAGAAGATGCCCGGGCACATGGGCGACGAGCAGGTGACGGTCCGATCGCTGGATGTCATCAAGATCGACCCGGCCCAGAACCTGATTCTGGTGAAGGGGCCGATCCCGGGGGCGAACACAGGATTCGTATCGATTCGGGCGTGCACGCGTCTGAATCGGAGCAAGCAGAAGAAGCTCGCCGACGGCGCGTCGAAGTGACGCGGGGCGAGCGGTCGTGAGTGTCCGACGGTCGGCTTCGTGCCGGTCGGCGGGCCCGGAAGGTCGGAAGATCTGAATTTGAAATTTCAAATTTGAAATTTCAGATCCAATCCGAAGAAACCGCCGGGCGGAAACAAGAGTTCGGCTCATCGGGGAGTACCGCCCCGGTGGGCAGATGATGCCGAGTCGATTCCGGGGCCCGCCGCTCAATAACAGGCGTTTCCCGGATAGGCGAGGATTTCGAGGACGACGGACCCTTCCGACACAGTCGGGGGGCACCCGAGTCCACCCCGCGGGGCCGAGCGGCCCCGGGGTCAACGAAGGCGTCGGACGAGGTAAGACAGATGGATGTCCCCGTCTTGAACATGAAGGGTGTCGAGGTCGGCAAGCTGGCCGTCGACGCCGAGACCCTTGGCGGCGAGGTCAACGCCTCGCTGATCAAGCAGGCGTACGTGATGTACCACGCGAATCTGCGTCGGGGCACGTCGCGCACGCTCAACCGCGAGAACGTCGAGGGCTCGACCAAGAAGTTCCTCAAGCAGAAGGGCTCGGGCGGCGCCCGCCACGGCGACCGCAAGGTCCCGCACTTCCGCGGCGGCGGCCACGCGCACCACAAGCAGCGCGACCCGTCGGACTACCGCAAGGACATGCCCAAGAAGATGCGCCGCAAGGCGAATCTCAACGCGCTGCTGGCGAAGCTCATCGACAACGAGGTCAAGGTGCTCGACACGCTCGCCCTGGGCGCGCCGAGGACCAAGGACTTCGTGGCGTTCCTCGGGGCCATCAAGGCCGAGCGCTCGGCGCTGGTGGCCGTGGGCCTGGAGAACGACTCGGTCCGCAAGAGCGCCCGCAACCTGGACAACGTGACGCTGGTGCCGGCGCACCAGCTGACCTGCTTCGACATGCTCAACCACCGCTACCTGGTGATCACGAGGGCCGACCTGGAGGCGTTCCTCAGGGGCCCCTCGTCGCAGATCACCAAGGCGGCGAAGGTGAACCCCCTCGGGCGTGCGAAGGCCGCGAAGGAGAGCGTGTAAGCCATGCAAGCCCACTACGTCATCAAGCGTCCGACCGTGACCGAGAAGGGCACGTTCGCGATGAACGAGCAGAACCGGTACACCTTCGAGGTGGACCCGAAGGCGACCAAGAACGACATCAAGTCGGCGATCGAGAGCCTGTACAAGGTCAAGGTCGAGAAGGTCAACACGCTCAAGCGGCGGGGCAAGTTCCGCCGCATGAAGTTCGGCCTGACGCAGATGTCCACGACGAAGACGGCGATTGTTCGCCTGAAGGAAGGCAGCACGATCGAGTTGTTCTAGCTTCGCCGGCCTGCGCCGGTGCAGCCAAGGCAACTCTCCAGCAGACGAACGAACGAGACCAAGCCATGCCCATCCGCATTTACAAACCCACCAGCGCCGGCCGACGCAACGCGTCGGTCAACCTGCACGCCGAGGTGACCAAGTTCACCTCGGAGAAGTCGCTCACCGGCCCGCTGCCCAAGACCTCCGGGCGCAACCACCACGGCAAGATCACCGTGCGCGGGCGCGGCGGCGGCGCCAAGCGGCAGTACCGCATGATCGACTTCCGCCGCAACGACCGCGACGGCCAGGTCGCGACGGTCGTCGGCGTCGAGTACGACCCCAACCGCTCGTCGCACATCGCGCTGCTCCAGTACGCCGACGGCGTGAAGCGCTACATCATCGCGCCCGTGGGCCTCAAGACGGGCGAGAAGCTCGACTCGAGCGGCACGGGCCCGGTGGACCCGAAGGTCGGCAACAACATGCGTCTGCGGGACATCCCCACGGGCCTGGACGTGCACTCGGTGGAGATGCAGCCCGGGCGCGGGGCCCAGATGTGCCGCAGCGCCGGGACCTACGCCCGCCTGCTCAACAAGGAGGGTGACTACGCGACACTGCAGTTGCCCTCGGGCGAGGTCCGCAAGATTCATATCGACTGCCGCGCGACGCTCGGGCAGACGGGCAACATCGATCACCAGAACCGCCGGCTGGGCAAGGCCGGTCTGAACCGCCACCTGGGCGTTCGGCCGATCACCCGCGGCGTGGCCAAGAGCCACAACGCCCACCCGCTGGGCGGCGGCTCGGGTCGGTCGAAGGGCAACCGGCCGCCGGTGGGCCCGTCGGGCGTGGAGGCCAAGGGCGGCAACACCCGCGACCCGAAGAAGCACTCCAGCAAGCTGATCATCCGTCGCCGGGTGAGCAAGCGGTACGGCCAGAAGCACTAAGCGAACCAGAAGGCAACGAGACACCCAGGCATCGAGTTCGGAAGAGGAATACGCATGAGCCGCAGCAGCAAGAAGGGACCGTACGTGGACGAGCGACTGTTTCGTCGGGCCGAGAGGCTCAACCAGATGGGCAAGCGCGAGCCGCTCAAGACGTGGAAGCGCGCGTGCACGATCGTTCCCGAGTTCATCGGGCACACCTTCAAGGTGCACAACGGGAACAAGTTCAACGACGTGTTCATCACCGAGGACATGGTGGGGCACAAGCTGGGCGAGTTCTCGAACACCCGCACGTTCCGCGGGCACACGAACAAGAAGGAAGGCATCGAGGGCGGGGCCACCGGAGCGCCGGCGGGGAACAAGTGATCGGACCAGTCGGATTGACACAGCCAACGGCTCACGGGCTCAGCGCCCGTGCCACCGATGCAGATCGAGGATGACACCGTGAAGATCAACGGACCCAATCTGGTGAAAGTCGCCGCGGCCAAGGGGCTGGGCGTGGAGCAGCTCGCGCAGGCGATCGAGCGGACCGGCCTGGCCGGGGACCGCGCCGCCAGCGCGGTGCAGAACTGGATGCGAGGACGCGACCACCCGCGCTGCAAGCGCGAGGACATCGTGGGCCTGGCCGGTGCGCTCGGATGCACCGTCGCGGACATCGCGTCGTTCACCTCCATCTATAAGTACCACCGGGGCTCGCCCCGCAAGGCCAAGCTGCTCGTGGACCTGATCCGCGGCAAGAAGTACGACACCGCCCTGAACCTGCTGACGTTCACCACCAAGCGGGCGGCGGTGGACATCAAGAAGGCCCTGAACGCGGCCTTCGCCGAGGCCCAGCTGGCCGAGGCGGACGTGGAGTCGCTGGTGGTCTCGCAGTCGACGGTCGGGGATGCGCCGCGGATGAAGCGGTTCCAGCCCAAGGACCGCGGCCGGGCCCACCCCATTCTCAAGCGCATGGCACACATCACCATTGGTCTGGAGGAGCGGAAGTAATCATGGGACAGAAGACCCAACCATTCGGCTTCCGCGTCGGCATCACCGAGGCCCACCGCTCGCGCTGGTACGCCCCCAAGGCGGTGTACGGCGAGTTGCTCATCGAGGACGAGAAGATCCGCCGCTTCCTGGACAAGCGGCTCAACCGCCAGCCACCGCACGCCGCGGTGAGCGACATCCACATCGAGCGCACCCGCGAGGAGCTCAAGGTGATCATCAAGACGGCCCGCCCGGGCCTGGTGATCGGGCCCAAAGGGGCCGAGGTGGACCGCCTGACCGAGGAGCTGCAGCTGCAGACGGGCCGCAAGGTCTCGATCTCGATCCTCGAGATCAAGAACCCGGACATCGAGGCGAAGCTGATCGCCGAGGGCGTGGCCGACCAGCTCAAGAAGCGCGTGGCCTTCCGTCGCGCCATGAAGATGAAGGCCGACGCGGTGATGGCCGCGGGGGCCCAGGGCGTGAAGATCCAGATGGCCGGCCGTCTGGGCGGGGCGGAGATGAGCCGGACGCTGGACATGCGTCTGGGCTCGCTGCCGCTCTCCACGCTGCAGGCGCACATCGACTACGGCACGGCGGAGGCGCTGATGTCCTACGGCATGATCGGCGTGCAGGTGTGGGTCTACAAGGGGATGTACAAGCAGGGCGAGGCCGACGAGGCCGAGTCCAAGGCGGCTGGCGGACGGGCGCGTGCCCGTGGTCGTCGCTGAGTTGGTCCAAAGTGCAGAATGCAGAGTTGACCCTGATTTGACGGAGATCGTTCGATGGCCCTGATGCCCAAAAGAGTGAAGTTTCGCAAGGAGCAGCGCCGGGTGCGCCCGCGCAAGGCGACCAAGGGCAACTACGTCGCCTTCGGCGACTACGGCCTGCAGGCGATGGAGGGGCAGTGGCTCCCCGCTCGCGTGATCGAGGCCGGGCGCGTCGCCGCGATGCACTTCCTCAAGCGCGAGGGCAAGCTGTTCATCCGCGTCTTCCCGGACAAGCCCATCAGCAAGAAGCCGCTGGAGACGCGAATGGGCACCGGCAAGGCGGAGGTGGAGTACTGGGCGGCCCGCGTGAAGCCCGGCACCATCCTCTTCGAGATCGCCGGCGTGCCGGAGGCCTCGGCCAAGAAGGCGCTGGTCCGCGTGGCGATGAAGATGCCGGTGAAGTGCCGCTTCGTGGGCCGCCGGTTGAGCGTCTGATCGAGTTCCGAACCCCGACTACACGAGACACGAGTTTCACAATGGCCAAGCACCAGGAAAAGACGTTCGCCGAGAAGGTGAAGAAGATGACGGGCGAGGAGCTCGGCATCGAGCTCAACGCGCTGCGGGAGCGGATGTACACGCTCCGCTCGCAGTCGGTCACCGAGAAGGTCGAGGACGTCTCGCAGTTCGGGATCACCAAGCGGAACATCGCGAGGATCCTGACCGAGCAGAACGCCCGCGGCCGCGCCGGCACCGGCGAGCCCAGCGCCCCGCGAGCCCCCCGCTCCCCCGCCGCGGCGGGCAAGCGGGCCAAGGCCCCGGCCAAGCCCGCGCCCAAGGCGCCCCCCAAGGCCACGGCCGCGAAGACCCCGCGGAAGGCGGGCGCGTCGGCCCGATCCGCCAAGTCGGCCAGGACGGCCAAGGCGAGCAAGTAAGACCCCCAGAGTCCCCGCGAGTTGAACGAGCACCAGACCCCCGACCCACCAGACACGAACCTCCCCATGCCGACAGCCACGAACAAAGCCCCCGCGTCCACCACCGAGCCCAGGAAGATCGTCACCATGGTCGGGACGGTGGAGTCCGACAAGCGTTCCAAGTCGCGCACGGTGGTGGTGCGCTACAAGGCGATGCACCCCAAGTACGGCAAGTTCGTCTCGCGCAAGACGGTGCTGCAGGTCCACGACGAGGCCAACGACTCGAAGACCGGGGACACCGTGGAGGTCAAGCCGTGCCGCCCGATGTCGCGGACCAAGCACTGGACGCTGGTGCGGGTGGTTCAGAAGGGGGACCTGGTGGACCTGGTCCGGACGGACCCGAACGCGAAGGCCTGAGAGTGGTGCCGAGAGCAGACCTAGAAAGACAAGACCATGCTGCAGCAAGAAACCAGATGTGAAGTGGCGGACAACTCGGGCGCGAAGATCGCGTACGTGATCCGCGTGTACGGCGCCTCGACGCGCACGGGCAAGTTCCAGCGCAAGATGGCGGGCGTGGGCGACCGCGTGCTCGTGTCCATCAAGAAGGCGCTCCCGGGCTCGGACGTGAAGGCGGGGGACAAGTCCAAGGCGGTGGTGGTGCGGACGACCAAGTCGACGCGCCGCGCCGACGGGTCGTACGTCAAGTTCGACGCGAACGCGGTCGTCCTGATCCAGGACGACGGCAATCCCAAGGGAACACGCATCTTCGGGCCCGTCGCCCGCGAGCTGCGCGACAAGAACTACATGAAGATCGTCTCCCTCGCTCCGGAGGTGGTGTGATATGGCACGGCACGTACGCAAAGGCGACCTGGTGATGGTGACCAGCGGCTCGCACAAGGGCAAGACCGGCACGATCGTCCGCGTGATCTCGGGGGATGAACCCGGGCGCGAGCGCGTGGTGATCAAGGGTCTCAACATGCGCACCAAGCACCTCAAGCCGACGCAGAAGGCGCCGCAGGGGGGCATCATCACGCGCGAGGCCCCGATCCACATCTCCAACGTGAGCCCCGTGGACAAGAACGGCAAGGCGACGCGCGTCCGCGTGAAGCTCAACTCCGACGGGAGCAAGCTGCGCGTGGCCGCGACCACCGGCGAGACGATCGGCCAGCCGATCCGCTCGGCCGACGCCAAGAAGAAGTCCTGAACCCACAGTCCCGCCCGCACTCCCCCCGAACGAACACACGCACCAAGAACACGAGTCTGAACCATGGCCAAGGAACACGCACAGCAGGGAACCAAGCCGGAACGCGCCAAGGGCGCCGGCGGGGGCGGCGGCAAGAAGGGCAAGCACGACGACGCCCCGGTCGGTCCGCTCCCCGAGGCGCGCCTCAAGGCGCTCTTCCGCGAGAAGGTGGACGCCTCGGTGGGCGAGAAGTTCGGGCTCAAGAACCCGATGCAGCGCCCCCGCCTGAAGACCATCACGATCAACGTGAACATGGGCCGGCACCTGGAGGGCACGAAGCTCCCGCCGCTGGTCCGCCAGACGGTGCTCGACACGCTGGTGAAGATCAGCGGCCAGAAGCCGGTGGTGATCAAGGCCAAGAAGAGCGTGTCGAACTTCAAGGTCCGCGCCGGCTACGAGACCTCGGCGATGGTGACCCTGCGGCGCGACCGCATGTGGTACTTCCTCGATCGCCTGATCCACCTGGCCACGCCCCGCATCAAGGACTTCCGCGGGCTCTCGCCCAAGGCCTTCGACAAGCAGGGCAACTACTCCATGGGCCTGACCGAGCAGGGCGTGTTCCCGGAGATCAACATGGCCGAGGTGAACTTCACCCACGGCATGAACATCAACCTGCAGTTCTCGGGCTCGACCCCGGACATGAGCCGGCACCTGCTCACCGAACTCGGCTTCCCGTTCCGCAAGGACGAGAAGAACAACTGACCAGCATCCCCACCCCGCACGACGCAGAAGACCCGCACGATCGACTCCAGAGGCCCGCACCATGACGACCAAGGCACAGATGGCCAAGACCGCACGCACCCCCAAGTTCTCCTCGCGCATCGTGCGCCGGTGCGAGCTGACGGGGCGAGCCCGCGGGGTGTACCGCAAGTTCCGCATCAGCCGCATCATGCTGCGGAAGCTGGCCCTGGAGGGGAAGATCCCCGGGATGCGGAAGTCTTCCTGGTGATCGTGCGGACTCAGGCTCACGGATAGGACCCATACGACCCATAGGACCTATGGGCGCAACGAACGAGACGAGAACAGAACATGGCGATCAACGATCCGATCTCGGACATGCTGACCAGAATCCGCAACGCGGCGAGCAACCGCGCCAAGGAAGTCACCTGCCTCAAGAGCAAGGTGTGCGTCGGCATCGCCTCCGTCCTGAAGGACGAGGGGTACATCACTTCCTACGAGCTCGCCGAGGACGGCCGCCAGGGGAAGATCAAGATCAAGCTCAAGTACGGCCCGCGCGGCGAGACGATCCTGCACGCGGTGAAGCGCGAGAGCAAGCCGGGCCGGCGCGTCTACAAGGGCGTCGAGGAGATCCCCCGCCCGCTCCAGGGCCTGGGAATCTGCATCGTGTCCACGTCCAAGGGCGTGATGAGCGACCGCAAGTGCCGCGTCGAGCGGCTCGGCGGCGAGCTCCTCGCGCAGGTGAACTAACTAAGAACCCCGGGGATGGCAATCCCGGGGTTCTGAAGCCGCCGAGCCCCGCTCGGTGAGGAGCACAAGACCATGTCCCGTATCGGCCGAAAAATCATCACCGTCCCCGCCGGGGTCAAGATCAGCCTCAAGGGCCAGGAAGTCTCCGCGACCGGGCCCAAGGGCACGCTCGTGGTGAACGTCCACCCCGAGGTGAAGGTCGCCTGGAACGAGAGCGAGAAGTCGATCAAGTGCACGATCGACGATGCGCAGAGCGACGACTCGCTGGCCCGGGCCCTGTGGGGCACCAGCCGCGCCCTGATCCAGAACGCGATCACGGGCGTGCAGACCGGGTACGAGAAGGCCCTGGAAGTGGTGGGCGTGGGCTGGACGGCGGCGGTGGCGGGCCCGAAGCTCAAGCTCGTGGTCGGCTTTGCCAACCCCATCATGGTGGACATCCCCAAGGGGCTCAACGTCAAGGTGGACAAGCAGATCATCACGATCTCCGGGGCGGACAAGCAGATGGTGGGGCAGTTCGCGGCCAAGACGCGGGCCGTCCGCAAGCCCGAGCCCTACAACGGCAAGGGGATCAAGTACACCACCGAGACCATCAAGCGCAAGCAGGGCAAGCAGTTCGGGGCCTGAGTCCGCCGGCCTTCGCCGGTGCAACCAAGGCATTTGCACACACGAGTTCGACGAATCGAGAATCAGCCATGAACAAGAACAAGAGCAAGGCCCTTCGCCGCGTCAAGCGCCACAAGCGCGTGCGGAGCAGAATGACCGGAACGCCCAGCCGCCCCCGCCTGGCCGTGTACAAGTCGCTCAAGCACATGCACGTGCAGGTCATCGACGACCTGGCGGGCAAGACGCTCGTGAGCGCCAGCACGGTGGAGGCGGCCGCCGGGCTCGACGGGAAGACGGGCAACTCCAAGGCCGCCGAGGCCGTGGGCAAGCTCATCGCCGACCGGGCCAAGAAGGCCGGGGTGACCGCCGTCTGCTTCGACCGCGGCGGGTTCAAGTACCACGGGCGCGTGAAGGCCCTGGGCGACGCGGCCCGCAAGGAAGGCCTCAAGTTCTAAGCAGTTTGAATAGGTCTTATACGACCAATACGACCCATAGGACCTATCGCAGGAAATCAGACCATGCCCGAGATCCTCGACGAATCATCGCAACTCGAATCCACCACGATCGGCGTGTACCGCACGGCCAGCACCGTCAAGGGCGGACGCCGGTTCTCCTTCGGCGCGCTCGTCGTCGTCGGCAACCGGCGCGGCCAGGTGGGCTACGGCTACGGCAAGGCCAACGAGGTGCCCCAGGCCATCGAGAAGGCCCAGAAGTACGCCAAGCGCTCCATGGTGGACATCACCCGCATCGGCACGACCATCCACCACGAGGTCGAGGGGAAGTTCTCCGCCTCGAAGGTGCGACTGATCCCCGCCTCGCCCGGCACGGGCGTGGTCGCCGGCGGCGTGGTCCGCGCCATCATGGACATGGCCGGCGTCTCCGACTGTCTGTCCAAGTGCTACGGCTCGACCAACGCCCGAAACACGGTCAAGGCCGTGTTCGAC
This sequence comes from uncultured Phycisphaerales bacterium, assembly GCA_937871915.1. Lineage (GTDB taxonomy): Bacteria > Planctomycetota > Phycisphaerae > Phycisphaerales > UBA1924 > UBA4658. The sequence continues at coordinate 105,931 of CALMPG010000134.1, read as the reverse complement.
GGTCTCGGCCGCCTGAGCATCCCCGAGAACGTCGCGGCCCTGCGCGGCCAGGAACTCGGCAAGACCCGCATCGTCGAGGTCATCGAGGCCTCCAAGTCCACCATGGCCACCGCCACCGCCGGCCCCAAGAAGGCCCGCGGTCCGGTGAACACCGTGGCCGACGAGCGCAAGGGTCGCGGTCGCGGCGGTCCGGGCGGCGGCGGGCGCGGCCCGCGCCGGAACATGGGCGGCGGCGGTGGCGGGGGCGCTCCCGAGGGCGGCTCGCCCAGCGCCGGCAACCCCGCGTCGGAGGCTCCCAAGGCCTGATTTGGTTTGTTCTGTTTTGGTACTCGCACACGCATCCAGCACTGATTTCGGGAGTTTCCCGCCATGATGATCCACGACATCACCACCCTCGCCGGCAAGTACAAGGCGCGCAAGCGCGTCGGGCGCGGCACCGGCTCGGGCACCGGCCGTCGGTCCGGACGCGGCCAGAAGGGTGCGTCGTCGCGCTCGGGCTACGCGGCCAAGCTCGCCTTCGAGGGAGGGCAGATGCCCTACTTCCGCCGCCTGCGGAAGTTCGGCTTCTCCAACTTCAACTTCACCACGCGCTACTGGATCGTCAACCTGCGCTCCATCCTGCAGCACCCCGCCTTCGCCAAGGGCGGCGAGGTGAGCATGGCCACGCTGCAGAAGGCGGGCCTGGTCCGCGACGACAGCCGCGACCTGAAGATCCTCGGCGATCTGGCCAAGGACGAGAAGGTGGGCGTGAAGCTTGCCATCACCGCCAACCGCGTCTCGGCCAAGGTCAAGACGCTCGTGACCGGCTCGGGCGGCACGGTCAAGGAGACGGGCACGCGTCGCGACAAGGTCCGCGGCATCGACCGCTCCTCCGACGACCTGACCCCGAAGAACCTGACCAAGAAGCTCAAGCGTTCCAGCGGGCCCAAGAAGGTCGTCATCGAGGATCTCGACGCCGACGCCAAGGACGCCAAGGACGGCAAGGACGCGAAGAAGGGCGCCAAGCCCGCCAAGGAGGCTCCCGAGAAGGGCGCCGCGCCGAAGGCTCCGGCCAAGGAGGCTCCGAAGGCGGAGTAAGGTTGAGGGCTTGACGTCGCCGCGCAGGGCGCGGCGGGACCCGACACCACGCGGAGCGTGGTGGTACCCAGGACGGAACAGAAGGCCCCCGGACTCAAACGAATGCTGCAAGCCCTCGTCAATGTCTTTCGGATCGCGGAACTCCGCACGAAGATCCTCTTCACACTGGGGATGCTGGCGGTCTTCCGCATCGGCCACTGGGTGCCCCTGCCCGGGCTGGACCAGACGCTTCTGGCCAAGCAGTTCGACACCTTCGACACCGAGGGGTCGGCGGCGGGCCGGATGGCGACGTTCGTGTCGGTGTTCTCGGGCGGCGCCTTCGGACGGTCGACGATCTTCGGCCTGGGCGTGATGCCCTACATCTCGGCGTCGATCATCTTCCAGCTCCTGGCGAGCGTGCTGCCGAGCCTCAAGACCCTGCAGAACGAGGGCCCGACGGGCCGGCAGAAGATCATGGAGTGGACCCGCCTGACCACGATCGGCCTGTGCATCGTGCAGGGGATCGGCTGGCTGAGCTACATCAACAAGCTGGGCATGGTGCAGTCCACCTACGGGATGAACCCGGTGTGGTGGATCATGGCCGTGGCCGCGCTGACGGCCGGGTGCATGTTCCTGATGTGGCTGGGCGAGCAGATCGACAAGCACGGCATCGGCAACGGCGTCTCGCTGATCATCACGGCGGGCATCCTCACGCAGATGCCCGGCGCGATCGAGTACATGTACAACAACTTCAACCCGCGCGATCCGCAGCGGATCGGCTGGTCGAGCGTCTTCTTCATCCTCGCGGGGTTCGTGGTCGTCGTGGCGGGGTCGGTGCTCATGACCGTGGCCCAGAGACGGGTGCCCATCCAGCAGGCCAAGCACACGCGCGGGCGCAAGGTCTTCGGCGGGCAGCGCTCGTACCTGCCGCTCCGGGTGAACCACGGCGGCGTCATGCCCGTGATCTTCGCCTCGTCGCTGATGATCTTCCCGTCGGTGATCCTGTCCATGCTCTCGGCCCAGGCCCGCGTCTCGGCCCCCGGCTCGTGGTGGGAGCAGGCCTCGCAGTGGCTGAGCACCAACTTCGGCAACGGCGAGTTCATCTACACCGTGTGCGAGGTCGTCCTGATCTATTTCTTCTCGTACTTCTGGATCACCGTCCAGTTCAATCCCGAGGAAATGTCCAAGCAGCTCCGCGACCACGGGTCGTTCATCCCCGGGCTCCGGCCCGGGCCGCGCACGGCGGAGTATCTCGAAACCGTGATGGAGCGCATCACCTACGTCGGCGCGGCCTTCCTGGCCGTGATCGCCGTGGCCCCCATGGTGGTCAACCGTTCGCTGAATATCCCCTACTCGGTCACGCAGTTCCTCGGCGGAACGGGGCTGCTCATCGTGGTGTCGGTCGTGCTCGACGTCATCCAGCGCGTGGAGGCCAACCTGCTCATGCGCAACTACGCGGGGTTCCTTGGGCCGGATGAATCGGCCAAGGGTGGGCGTACCGCCGCCTAACATTCTCCGTTCGCTCCGATCCCCAACCCTCCCAGTTCGTACCCGACAGTCCGAAGGAACCCAGTGACGAAGCAGGAAGACAAGGTCAGTCTCGACGCGATCGTGGAGGAGTCTCTCCCGAACGCGATGTTCAAGGTCAAACTCCCCAACGACGTGCGGGTGCTCGCCTATGTGTCCGGGAAGATGCGGATGAACTACATCCGCATCCTGCCGGGGGACAAGGTGACCGTCGAGCTCAGCCCGTACGACCTGACCAAGGCCCGGATCACCTACCGGCACTGAATCCGGGCGGGTGCCCCGGGGCCACCCGGGGGGTGGAATCGTGCAGGGAAGCACGGCAATCGACGGTCCGAGCGCGGGAAAGGAAGGCCTGTCCCGCCTATTATCTCCGCCCCGAAAAACGCACTCTCCAAGAGTGTTGAAAGCGAGTCTCCGCCATGAAGGTCAAGGCCAGTGTCAAGAAGATCTGCGGCTCCTGCCAGGTCGTCCGCCGCAAGGGCAAGGTCCGCGTGATCTGCAAGGCGGACCCGAAGCACAAGCAGGTCCAGGGTTGATGGGTGCCGCCGCGCTCCGCGCGGCGGATTGAACGAGCAACTACGGAAGAATCGCCACGCGGAGCGTGGCGGTGCCCCGAGGAAGACAGGAACGACCAATGCCCCGTATCGCCGGCATCGACATTCCCGAGAAGAAGAAGATCTACTTCGCCCTGCAGTACGTCCACGGGATCGGCCGCAAGGTCGCCATGGACATCCTGACGGAGGCGAAGATCGACCCCGACCAGCGCGCCGGCCAGGTGGACGAGACCGCGCTGGCGCGGATCAACGAGATCATCGACAACGGCCTCGTCGTCGAGGGCGCCCTCCGACGCGCCGTGCAGCAGAACATCCAGCGCCTCAAGGACGTCCGCACCTACCGCGGCGAGCGTCACCGGCGCGGCCTGCCCACCCGCGGGCAGCGGACCCGCTCCAACGCCCGCACGCGCAAGGGCAAGAAGAAGACGGTCGCCGGCAAGAAGGGCGTCAAGGCCAAGTAGACACACCAGGAATAGGTCCTATGGGACCTATCGGGAAAACACACCACACACACCCCGGGTACGACACCTGTCGGACGATCCGAGGAGCACACGATGGCGAAGAAGGCAAAGAAGGTCCGCAAGAACGTCACCCGCGGCATCGCCCACGTCAAGGCGACGCACAACAACACGATCGTCACGATCACCGACATCAACGGCGAGACCCTCTGCTGGGACTCGGCGGGGACGATCGGCTTCAAGGGCGCCCGCAAGAGCACGCCCTTCGCGGCCACCCGCGCCGGCGAGAGCGCCGGGCAGAAGGCCCGCAAGATCGGCGTCTCCGAGGTCGAGGTGTACGTCAAGGGCACCGGCGCCGGACGCGAGTCCGCGGTGACGGGCATGGTCTCCACCGGCATCCGCGTGACGGCCGTCGAGGACCACACGCCCATCCCGCACAACGGCTGCCGGCCCCGCAAGAAGCGCCGTGTCTGATCGATTCTCCAATCTGAGATCTCAGATTTGAGATCTCAGATTCTGTTTCTGGTCCGTTTCTCGCACAGCAGAGCGTCCCGGGTGGTTCGGCGGCCGGGAATGACTCGTCAGGCGTGGAGCGGCTCACATCCGCAAGGTTCCGCCGAACGAAGAAGGGTTTTTCTTATGCGCATCCGCTGGCGTGGGCTCGAGTTGCCCAGCAAGGTCGTCACCGACCCCAAGTTCAAGAGCGACGTTTTCGGCCGCTTCATCGTCGAGCCCTTCGAGCAGGGGTTCGGCACGACCATCGGCAACTCGCTCCGCCGCATCCTGCTCTCGTCCCTCGAGGGCGCGGCCGTCACGGCCGTGAAGATCAAGGGGGCCCCGCACGAGTTCCACTCGCTCCCGGGCGTCATGCAGGACGTGACGGACATCATCCTCAACGTCAAGAACCTGGTCGTGAAGATGGAGACCGACGAGCCCAAGGTGCTCACCGTCGCCGCCACCGGCCCGGGCGACGTCACCGCCGACCTCATCGAGGGCGACGCGGCCGTCACCATCATGAACAAGGACCTCGTCCTGTGCACGCTCACGGACAAGGTTGATTTCGAGATGGAGCTGCGCGTCGGCAAAGGGCGCGGCTACATCCCCGCCAGCGAGCAGTACAACAAGCAGGAAGAGCAGGAGATCGGCCTGATCCCCGTGGACGCGATCTACTCCCCCGTGCAGCGCGTGCGCTACAAGGTCGAAGAGACCCGCGTGGGCCAGAAGACCAACTACGACAAGCTGATCCTCGACATCTGGACCAACGGCACCGTGGTGCCCGAGATGGCCCTCGTCGAGGCGGCCAAGATCCTCCGCAAGCACCTCAATCCCTTCGTCCAGTACTTCGACATCGGGCAGGAACTCGTCAGCGAGGAGGCCGCCAAGGCCGCCGGCGTGGACGAGGAGCTCATCCGCAAGATGAACATGCCCATCGGCGAGCTGGAGCTGTCTGTCCGGGCGAGCAACTGCCTGGAGTCGGCCCGCATCCAGAACGTCGCCGATCTGGTCGTCCGCTCCGAGGCCGACCTGCTCAAGGTCCGCTCGTTCGGACGCACCAGCCTCCGCGAGGTGAAGAAGAAGCTCATCGACATCGGTCTCGACCTCGGCATGAAACTGCCTGAGGGCGTTCATCCCACCAGTCCTTTCACGCCGGGCCAGCCCGTCTGATTCGTTCGAAGCAGGAGTTTTCCCATGCGTCACCGTAGAGGCGGATATCGACTCGGTCGCACGACCGCTCACCGGGCTTCCACCCTGCGCAACCTTGCGCTGGGTCTGTTCCAGCACGGCCAGATCACCACGACCGTCCCGAAGGCCAAGTGCCTCCAGCCGTTCGTGGAGAAGATCGTCACCGACGCCAAGGAGGGCACCGTGGCCGCCCGCCGTCGGGTGATCGCCAAGCTCGGCGGCGACAAGCTCGCCTTCGACTGGCTGTACCTTTCCAAGTCCGCGACGGACGCGGAGAAGGACGCCGTGGCCGCGCTTCGCGACCGGGCCGAGAAGTACTTCGCAATCCCCGACGGCGCCAAGGTCGAGCGCAACCGCTACGGCGAGCTGCGCAAGGCCCCGAAGCTCGTCAAGCACATTTTCGAGAACGTCGCCCCGCGGTTCAAGGATCGGGCGGGCGGGTACACCCGCATTGTCAAGCTCCAGAAGGCCCGCATCGGCGATGGTGGCGAGATCTGCCTGATCCAGTTCGTCGGCGCGGAGGAAGGCCCCGAGATCGGCGGTCGTCCCTCGACCCGTCGTCGTCAGGCCGACCGTCGCACCGCGTTTGCCGCCAAGATCCGCAAGGCCTCCATCGCGGCGCAATGAGCCCTCCATGCAGGTGAAACGAAGCGGGACATTGGCCCTTACTCTGGCCTAAAGTTTCGAAGCACTCACAGCCGATCATGGTCAAGGTATTGAGATTTCATACCCTTGGCCGAGGAGTTGCTTCCATGAACTTTCGCTGGTACACCGGATTGGTTGTCTCCTTGGTTCTGGCGGTTTCCAGCGTTGCGAACGGTCAGTCTTACAGGATCATTGACTTTGCCAGCCAAGCTGGCGACCCGACTGCGAAGTTCATTCCACTCCGCGTGTTGAACGACTCGACGGTTGTCGGAGGACTGGCGGCAGGAAACGGGCTTTTTTTGTCTGCGCAATGGAAACCCGCAACGGATCAATCAGGTGCTCAGTTCACGGCGTCGAGCATTTTCAAGGGCGATATTGAGCCAGTGGCCATAGGGCCGGTTCGATGGGGCTTTTCTCAGGTTGAGAAAGACGACGCGGGACAACAGGTTCTGCGAGCCTATGCCTGGATGGTCGACTCGCCAATCGACGATCAACTGACGCTGCCGTTCGGTGTTGCCAACGGCGATCCTCTTGGGGCATCCATTCTCGGAAACTTGGTTGGCCGTGCAGAGTCGCAGACGGCGTCGGATTCTTTTGGAAACCCGCGGGAGTTGGGTGTTGTGTGGTCATCGAGCGGCGACTCGCTCGTTCTCACCGCACCCGGCGACTTCTCCCATGTTGAGTTTACGGCGATGAACTCGCGTGGAGATGTGGTTGCCAACGCGTTCGATCTTGGTGGTGCACGGGCGGGCTGGCTGACCTCTTCCGAACTTCGATCACGCGAAGCGGCGTACATGTGGCGCACGTCCGGGTGGGTGCGATTGGAATCCGCGCTGGTGGGGGTTGAAGGATGGACCATCCTGAGGGCCAACTATATCGATGAGGCGGGGCGCATTTGTGCTACCGCGCGCAGGCCTGACGGATCGATCGCAGGTGTGATGCTTGAGCCGACACTGGCCGACAAGACCGGTGAGGGTGCTGTCGATCTTCAAGATGCAATGAGGTTTGCCGATAGTTTCTTTGTTGGTCAGACGATCGCAGACGCAAATGGGGACGGAGTTATCGATGGCTATGACGTGACCGTATTTGTGACCCAGTACGTGAACGGTCAGTCCAAGCCTGACAGCTCAATGCCGAGCGAGTGCGAGACTGCTCAGGCCAAGACCGCAGCTGGCGATGAGCCGACCGAAGCCCAGCAGTGCGCCATCTGCAAGACGTGGAACCGAAGCCACCCCGGCCAGTTCCACAAGGCCTGCAATCCGCATTGCTACGGATGCAATGGCGGCGACCCATCCAACCCAGCCAAACCAGAAGGTGCACCCGGTTTCCCGGGAGACGACCCGTACAACCCCAACTTTCCCCACGGCGGCAAGGGTGGAGATGGTGCCCCAGGTCATGACGGAGGTGCCGGTGGAAAAGGGCGAGATGGGGACGATCTGGGTGGACCCGGAAAAGGCGGAGACGGTGGAAAGGGCGGTGGCAGGGCTCCGGGTATCGAACCTGGAAGAGGTGGAACAGGCGGTGACGGTGGTTCCGGAAAAAGTCCGAGCGGGTCCGGCAGCACTGGCGGAAAGGGAGGTCAAGGAGGCGACGACGGCGGTACTGGAGGACAAGGTGGCACTGGTGGAGCGGGCGGTTCGCCCTCAGGCTCTGGAGGGGTTGGAGGCGATGGCGGAAAAGGCGGTACGGGCGGGGGAATGGGAGGGACTGGCGGGGATGGCGGCGGTGGCGGGCCTGATGGCGGGAGCGGGCAGAGAGGTGGCCAAGGCGGGACCGGAGGCGACGGCTCACCTACAAAGGCGCCCGGCCGTGGCGGCGACGGGGGAGGTGGTGGCGATGCGAATGGAGGCAATGGAGCTGGTGGCACGGGTGGCAAAGGTGGGACCGGGGGTACTGGTCCAAATGGAAACGGTGAGGGCGGAGACGGTGGAACGGGCGGAGTTGGCTCGGGCTCCGGTCGCAGCGGCAACGGCGGAGTTGGGGGTGGTGGCGGAAGCGGTCAAGGCGGAAACGGTGGAGACGGTGGTACGGGTGGAACCGGTGGCCATAGTGGCAGCGGAGGGGGATCTGCTGGTGACGGAGGGATTGGTGGCTACGGCCCGAACGGAGGGAGCCCCGGACCTGGCGGCAGAGGGGGTCAAGGACAAAGCGGTGGTAAAGGTGGAAACGGAGGAACAGGCGGATCCAGTGGTGGCACGGTTCCAGACCGACAGCCCGGAGGAAACGGCGGTCGAGGTGGCGATGCTTCGGGAGGAGGTTTGCCTGGATCAGGAGGAAACGGCGGTTCCGGCAATCCAACCGGAAGTCATGGCCCTCCCGGTCAAGTCATCTAGGAACCAGATGGGCATGATCAGTCGTTCCACGACAGCGATTTAGTCCAAATCCCGCATTTAGTGGCCGGGTAGATGCAAACTTGCTAACCTTTCAGGACATCCATCGACGTTCGTCGATGGCACCCGGCCGCGGGCGGTCGCCCGGGGCGAGAACTCGAACCCTCTTTCGGAGACTGACCCATGCGTAAGTTCATCTGCTCGTTCGGCCTCGTCTGTACCGTCGCCGCTGCCGCGTTCCTCGGTGGTTGCAACAAGAACGCCGACAAGTGCTGCGAAGGTGGCGACAAGGCCGCTTGCCAGGAGAAGGCCGCGTCCGTGAAGACCGACGCCCAGGCCACCCCCGCCGCGACCCCCGGTTGCTGCAAGGACAAGGCCGCCGGCTGCAGCGGCGAGAAGAAGACCTGCCCCTCCACCGGCGCGTCCAACTAACTCCGCCGACATCTGACTCGAATCAACGCGGCCCGTCGGGATCTCCCGGCGGGCCGTTGTCTTTTACACGCCCGGGATGAGGCTCGGCGAATCCCGCGGATGTGTCCGCTCGCGCAAACGGCGTGCAGACGCCGCTACACTCCGCCCCGATGCTCCAAGCTCTCGAACAACTCCAAACCGATGGCCTCGCCGCCCTCGCCGCGGCCGCCGACGGCGCCGCCATGGAGTCATGGCGAACCGAATACCTCGGCAACTCCGGCAAGGTCAAAGCCGCGCTCGCTGGGCTCAAAGACGTCCCCAAGGACCAGAAGCCCGCCGTCGGCGCCAAGGCCAACCAGATCAAGGTCGCGCTCGAAGAAGCCTTCAAGGCCCGCCAGGAATCCATGGGCGGCGCAGCGGCCGCGCCCGCGAAAGTCGGCGAAACCCAAATCGACATGACCGAGCCCGGCCTGCACTACGCCACCGGCCTCGGCCGCCGCCACATCATCTCCCGCGTGCGAGATGAGCTGGTGGACGTCTTCGCCCGCATGGGCTTCGAGGTCGCCCAGGGCCCCGAGCTCGAGGACGACGAGCACAACTTCATCAAGCTCAACATCCCCCAGCAGCACCCCGCCCGCGATCCCGGCGACAACTACTACATCGACGATCCGCTCAAGTTCGATGTGCCCCGCATGCTGCGGAGCCAGACGAGCACGGTGCAGATCCGCGTGATGGAAACGCGCACCCCGCCGATCAAGATCGTGTCTCCGGGTCGGGTGTACCGGCCGGACACGGTGGACGCGACGCACAGCTTCATGTTCCACCAGATCGAAGGCCTCTACATCGACAAGGGCGTGTCGATGGCGGATCTGAAGACATGCCTCTTGCAGTTCGCCAAGGCGTACTTCGGGCCGGAGGCAAACGTGCGGCTGCGCCCGAGCTATTTCCCATTCACCGAGCCGAGCGCGGAGGTGGACTTCTACATGCGTCTGCGCCCGGACCAGCCTTGGCGGTGGGTGGAACTTGGCGGGTGCGGCATGGTGGACCCGGCGGTGCTGACGATGTGCAACATCGATCCCGAAGTGTGGTCGGGGTTTGCGTTCGGGTTCGGCATCGAACGGCTGGCGATGGGGAAGTACTCGATCCCGGATATCCGGATGCTCTTCGAGAACGACCTGCGGTTCCTGAAGCAGTTGTAGGGCGAGCGGCACGTCCGAAGCGACTTTGGTATGCTCTTGGACATCTCTGGAGGTGATTCCATGTCCCAGTACGGTTCCCCTTCCCATGTGTCCGGCGAGTTTAACGTCCCCACCGATCCGCCGGCGTGGCCAAAGGTTGTGGGCATCATCAGCATCGTGCTCGGCTCGGTCGGCACGGTGTGCGGCCTGTGTGCGGCGGTGTTCACGTTCGCCATGGGGCCGTTCCTGCAGAAAATGGGAGAGTTGCAGCAGCAGGCGCAGTCGCAGGGCGGCGCCCGCGGCGGCGGGCCGATGCTCCCGACCACGCCCATGCCCGCGGAACTGGCCCCCGGCCCGCTCTCGATGGCGAGCGCGGTCTTCTGGCCCATCGGAACGATCATCCTGATCGTCGCGGGGATCGCCACGCTGAGGCGGGCGGCCAAGGGTCGCACGCTGCACCTGGGCTACGCGGGCCTGAGTCTGCTCTTCACGCTCATCGGGTTTGTCGGGGCGTTCATGTACCAGGCGTCTTCCTCCGGATATCTGTCGTCGCACCCGGACGATCCGTGGTCGCAGTTCTTCAACGGTCAGGGCGGGATGCAGAATCAGATCCCGCAAGCGGTGTGCATGACGGTGGTGGCCGCGGCCTACCCGGTCTTCTGCCTGGTGTGGTTCGGCCCGATGGGCAAGCGTCCGGAGGCCGGGGCCGCGCTCCCGGAGCCCATGATGTGAACGCGAGCGCACCCGGCGTGTATCTCGGGCTGGACATCGGCGGCACCAAGATCGGCATGTGCGTGGGCACGCCCGATGGGCGGGTGCTGGCGAGCGATCGATTTCCCAACGATCCGGCCCTGAAACCCGAAGCCATGCTGGCGCGGTGCACCACGCGGTTGGCGGAGTTGGCGGCGGGCGTGGGCGGGGCGAGCGTGCTCGCCCTCGGCGCGGCCTGCCCCGGGCCGCTGGACTACAGAGCCGGCAAGTTCATCAACCCGCCGAACAATCCTTCGTGGCATGGCTTTGCGCTGCGAGACTGGCTGGCCGCGAACTTCGCGTGCCCCAGCGCGATGATGAACGACGCCAACGCCGCGGCGTACGCGGAGTGGCTCTGGGGCGCGGCCAGGGGCACCCGGACGGCGGTGTTTCTCACCGTTTCCACCGGGATGGGCGCGGGGCTGATCATCGACGGGCGGCTCTACGAGGGGCCGCTGGGGCTGGCCGGGGAGATCGGGCGGATCCAACTCAGCCCCAGCGACGATGGGCCGGTCGGGTTCGGTCGGCGCGGCACGGTCGAGGGGTACTGCTCCGGGCCGGGGATGAGCCAGATGGCCGCGGCCGAGGCGACGGCCTGCACGCACCGCGGCGAGGAGAGCGTCCTTCGCGAGGTGCTGAAAAAGGAAGGGGCGATCACGCCGGAGCGGCTGTGTGAGGCGGCCCGGGCTGGAGACCCGGCGGCCAAGCGTGTGACCGATCGCGTGGCCCGTGAACTTGGGCGAATCATGGCGATCATGACGGACATTCTCAATCCCGAGGTGTTCGTGCTCGGGACGATCGGCACGGCGTACCCGGAGTTGTTCATCCCCGGGGCGACCGGCACGCTGCGGGCGATCGCGCTCGAGCCCGCGACGGCGATCGTGGATGTGCGGCCCTCGGCGCTGGCCGACCGCGGGAACCAGCAGGCGCTCGCGGTGGCGCACTACACGTTCGCGGCCAATCGCTGATAACACAGGCGGCGTGCCGGGGGTAACGGCTGTGCGGGCGCGCGACGTCAAACGGGCGAAGCGGTGCCGCGCCTGTGGTCGGGGCGCGCGAGGGAAGAGCCTCGCCCGCTGGCGAAGCGGGCGGGTGCGTGGCATCTCTTCTGGTGCAACGGGCCGCCGGAGCGGCTCACCAATAACGCCATCAGGGGTTTGCACCACATGAACATCAAGAACCGAACCAGCTTTGTTTTCGCCGCCCTCGTGGGCATGGGCATGTCGGGCGCGGCCATGGCCGCGCCGGGCTACACGCTCGTGCAGAGCCCGCCCTCGGGCGAGAAGAGCCACAAGCAGATGCTCTCGCAGGTGTACGGCGGGACGTGGAGCCTGGCCTCCAACGGTCGCGACTACTCGACCAGCGGCATGACGGCCACGCGCCTGGCGGACAAGGGCGTGAACACGCCGACCTCGCTGACCACGGGCGTGAGCGGGACCGACAACGTCTGGACCGGCCCGGCGATGACGACCGTGATCGCCAAGGCCAAGTACGCCGGCGACAACTCGGTGTTCGGGTACTTCGATGACACGAGCGGGAGCAGCACGTTCCACCAGCTCTTCAACACCGGCACGATCGGGGCCGAGGCGACGATCACGCTCCCCGCGGCCTTCCGCTTCGCGATCAAGGACCTCACCACGGGCAAGACCTGGACCTCGCGCTCCTCGGACAACTACGGCACCGGCCAGTATTGCGACAACACCTACGACCAGCTCGTGACCTACAAGATGTCCGGCTCGTGCAACGGCCAGGCCTGCGACGAGTGGGCCCTGTTCTGGGAGGATCGTCCGTACGGCGCCTCCGATCGCGACTTCAACGACGCCATGATCACGATCCAGGTCTGTCCCGCGATTCCCGCGCCGGCGACGGCGGGGCTCCTCGGGCTGGGCGCGCTGGGCGTGGCCCGGCGTCGGCGGAAGTAGAGCAAGAACCCGCCACGCGGTCGCGGGCGACCCCCCTCTCCCACGCATTCCCCACCCTCCGAACGCCGCCGCCGCCCTTCTCGGGCGCGCGGCGTTCGTGTTTGTTGGGGAGGGTGGGGGGAGACTCCTCCGCTTGCGCGGAGGGCTCGTAGGCGCTCGCTCCGTACTCTTTGCCCCATGCCCACGGACTATGCGGCGGTCATCTTCGACTTCGACGGCACGCTGGTGCACTCCGAGCCGCTCCACGAGTGGGCCATCCGCGGGAGCGCGCGCCCGCTCGGTTGGGACTTCACGACCGAGTGGTTCTTCGAGAACGTGGTCGGTCGAGGCGACGAGCGGGCGTTCGGTCTGATCGCCCGGGCCCACGGGGCCTCGCTCGACGACGCGGGCCTGCGGGCGCTGCTGGCCCGAAAACTCGCACTCATGGACGAGGGGATCGCGGCGGGGCGGTTCGAGGTGCAGGAGGGAGCGGAGGCGGCGGTTTGCGCGGCCGCGGCCCGGGGGCCGGTGGCGGTCTGTTCCTCGTCGCTCCGCCGCTCGGTCGAGGCGATGGTACGGCGAATGGGGATCATGGATGCGCTGGGCGCGCTGGTGTGCGGGGACGATGTGGCGAGGCTCAAGCCCGCGCCCGACGGGTATCTCCGCACGGCCGAGCGGCTGGGCGTGGAGCCCGGGCGGTGCCTGGCGATCGAGGACACGCCCACGGGCATCGCCTCGGCCCGCGCGGCGGGGATGGCGGTCTGGGCGGTGGGCCACACGTACGGGCCGGGGACGCTCGCCGGGGCGGACCGGGTGCTCGGGCATATCCGCGAGTTCACGCTGTAGGTGGCGCGAGCCACGACAACCACCGCGGCGCTATGGCTTGACCGTCATCTCCGCGCGACGCTGCGCGATCTCATCGGCGATGGCCGCAACGAACCTATCGAGCGGCATCGCCCCCGCGTCCCTTTCCGTGCCGCGGATGCGCACGGACACCGAGTTGGTCTCGGCGTCGCGCGGGCCGACGATGAGCAGGTAGGGAATCTTGAAGTCGGTCGCGGCCTTGATCTTGCCCTGGATGCGATCGTTGGAGAGGTCGGTGGTCACACGAACTCCGCGGTCACGGAGCGCCCGCTCCACCCCGGCCGCGTACGCGTCGGATTTCTCGCTGATGGGCAGCACGCGCACCTGCTCCGGGCTGAGCCAGGTGGGAAAGGCGCCGGCGAAGTGTTCGATGAGCACGCCGCAGAAACGCTCCATCGACCCGAAGGGGGCCCGGTGGATGACGACGGGGCGGTGGGGCTTGTTGTCCGGCCCGATGTACGTCAGGTCGAAGCGGATGGCCATGTTGTAATCGACCTGCACCGTGCCGAGCTGCCACTCGCGCCCGATGACGTCCTTGACGACGAAGTCGATCTTCGGGCCGTAGAACGCGGCCTCGCCCGGCTCCTGGCTGAAGGGGACGCCGAGAGACTTGGCCGCGTCGATGCACGCGGCCTCGGCCTTGTCCCAGTTCTCCTTGGTCCCGGTGTACTTGTCCGCGCTCGGGTCGCGCAGGCCGACGCGGACGCGGTAGTCCTTCATCCCCAGCACGTCGAAGATGACCTTGACCAAGGAGAGGCATCCCTGGATCTCGCCGGGGATCTGGTCCTCGGTGCAGAAGAGGTGCGCGTCGTCCTGCGTGAAGCCGCGCACGCGGGTCATGCCGTTGAGTTCGCCCGATTGCTCCCAGCGGTACACGGTGCCGAACTCGGCCAGGCGCGCGGGCATGTCGCGGTAGGAGTGGGGGGCGGAGGCGAAGATCTTGGCGTGGTGCGGGCAGTTCATGGGCTTGAGCATGAAGCCCGGGATGAGCTGGTCGTCGGGAAGGACGCGGTCGGGGGTGATGGTCTGCTTCTGGGTGCGCTGGTTGATGCCGGCCGCGAGATGGGCGGAAACGCCCTCGACCCGGTGCATGAGATCGGCGCACGAGCAGCCGTCCTTGGCGAACTGCTCGAGGACATCGCGCTCGACGATCGGGGGGAACTGGGACTCCTTGTAATAGGGATAGTGTCCGGAGGTCTTGTAGAGATCGAGCGAGCCGATGTGGGGAGTGAAGACCTCGGTGTACCCCTGCTTCCTGAGCTCGCCGCCGATGAAGTTCTGGAGTTCCTTGCGGACGATCGAGCCCGCGGGGGTCCAGAGGATGAGGCCCTGGCCGACGGTCTCGTCGATGTGGAACAGGCGGAGGGCCTTGCCGATGACGCGATGGTCGCGGGCCGCGGCCTCTTCCTTCTGCTTGAGGAAGGCGTCGAGGTCGGCCTGTGTGGCGAACGCGGTGCCGTACACGCGGGTGAGGCGGTCGGAGTTCTCATCGCCGTGCCAGTAGGAAGAGGCGAGGGACATGACCTTCACGGCGCCGATGCGCCCGGTGGAGGGGACATGGGGGCCGCGGCAGAGGTCGTTCCACACACCTTCGTTTGCCGGTCCTGTGTAGTAGTACGAGAGTGTGCCGCCCTTCGGAATCTCGAAGGTCAGGGGACCACCCGGAAGGGTGAGTCGGAGGTTTGTAGTGACGCGGCCTTCGACTGGAGCACCCAGGGCGATTTGAGCATCTAGCGCGCGCTTTGCATTGTCGCTCTTGTATTTGCTGCCCTCACGGTCAAGACGTTCGACCGCATCAAGGGCGGGTAAATCGCAGCGGGTAAACGGCCGATCCTCCGCGATGATCTTCTTCATCTCCGCCTCGATGGCCGCGAAGTCGCCGTCCTTCAGAGGGCGGTCATCGGGGAACTTGATGTCGTAGTAGAAGCCGGTATCGAGCGGCGGGCCGTAGACGAGTTGGGCCTCCGGGACGATGCGCTGGATCGCCTCGGCCATGACGTGGGCCGCGCTGTGGCGGATGAGGAAGAGGGCGTCGGGGTCTTGCTTCTTGTCGCGGGTGGTTGGCGTGACGATGGCGAGATGGGCATCGGACGACATCACCGTGGAAAGGTCGCTGAGTTGGCCGTTGATCTTCGCCCCCAGCGCGGCCTTGGCGAGGCCGGGACCAATGGACGCGGCGACGTCCTTGGCGCTCACGGGCTGGGGAAACTCTTTCACGGAACCGTCGGGAAGGGTGATGCGGGGCATTGGAGTCTCGAAGGGCTGGAATCCGGCCTTTGGAATCTGAGCGGGGAATGGGTCGGGATAGTACGTCCGCCGGGTGCGAAAGCGGTTGTCTGGCCGGGTTCTGGACGGGAGGGTTTGACGTAGCATGGGTGGTATGCGACACTCCATTGGCTTGTATCGCGGCCTTGTCGGCCGCCTATGGGCGGTAGACGGGGTTTTCTTTTGATCTGCCCCTATTGCGGCCATAACGACGACAAGGTGATCGACAGCCGCGCCAGCGACGGCGGTCGCGTGGTCCGCCGCCGGCGCGAGTGCATCGCGTGCGAGAAGCGGTACACGACGTACGAGAAGGTGGAAGAGACGGCCCGCCTGATGGTCGTCAAGCGAGACGGGACGCGCGTGCCGTTCAACAAGGAGAACGTGCTCAAGGGCGTGCTCGCGGCGTGTGGGAAGCGGCCGATCTCCGATGAGGCCAAGCGCGGGCTGGTGGACACGGTGGAGGAGGAGTTGCACCGCGAGTTCGACCGCGAGGTGCCCTCGGGAGCGATCGGCGAGCGCGTGATGCAGAAACTCGCCGAGCTCGACAAGGTCGCGTACGTGCGGTTTGCCAGCGAGTACTACCAGTTCCAGAACGTGGGGCAGTTCGTCGAGGAGTTGAAGGAACTCGACTCGCGCCCGCGCGAGATGAAGGATCAGGCGAAACTGTTCTGAACATGGGAGGCGAGCGCGTGAACCGGCGGATGTGCGCGAGCCTGATGCTGGGTGCGGCGGCGGGGATGGCCCTGGCGCTCGGCGGGTGTCAGCCTCCCCGCACGCGTGCAACGGCCCCGGTGGTGCGGGGTCACGCCGAGCCGTTGCCGAACATCCAACTGCTGCCGACGACGGACCCGCCCGCGTGGTGGAGCGACGGGCCCGTGCGCGAAGGAACGACGGTGAGCGTGTGCGGGGTCGGGGACGGGGAGACGCTGCTGGCGGCCCGCCGGAAGGCGCTCGAAGGGGCGATGCGGGCGTTCGTCGCCGCGGCCGGGTCGCTGCCGCGCGAGCCCGGGGTCCGGGCGGATTGTGCGATCACCGACGACGGGCTGTACCGGGCGTTTGTGCGGGTGACGGCGGCGGTGCCGTAGAGGGCGGTACACTGTGGTTTGCAGTGTCGGAAAGCCCCCAGACTTGCTGGAGATCCCATGGTCAAGAAGGTGTATGCCACGGCCGTTGAAGCGTTCGCCGACCTGAAGTCCACCGGCGTGCTGCGCGACGATATCACCGTCATGGTGGGGGGGTTCGGGCTGTGCGGGATTCCCGAGCACCTGATCGCCGCGCTCCGCGACAGCGGGGTCAAGGGGCTCACCTGCATCTCCAACAACGCCGGGGTGGACGACTTCGGGCTCGGGCAGTTGCTCCAGACGCGCCAGATTCGCAAGATGGTCTCGTCGTACGTCGGCGAGAACGCGAACTTCGAGAGCCAGTTCCTCAAGGGGGAACTGGAGGTCGAGTTCAACCCGCAGGGGACGCTCGCCGAGCGCATCCGGGCCGGCGGGGCGGGCATCCCGGCCTTCTACACGGCCACGGGCGTGGGCACACCGGTGGCGGAGGGGAAGGAGACCCGCGAGTTCTATCGCACGCGCGAGGACACGAAGGGCCAGAACCGCGTGCCCGGGAGCGCGGGCAACGCCCAGAAGCGGCCCTACGTGATGGAGACGGGGCTGTACGCCGACCTCGCCCTCGTCAAGGCCCACACCGCCGACACCTTCGGCAACCTGATCTACCGCAAGACCGCCCGCAACTTCAACCCGATGATGGCCACCGCCGCGGCGTTCGTGATCGCCGAGGTCGAGCACATCGTCGAGATGGGCGAACTCGACGGGGACTCGATCCACACGCCGGGGTCGTACATCGACCGGATCGTGAAAACCAAGCCCGAGAAGCGGATCGAGCAGCGGACGGTGAGCACATGACCGCCGCGGCCGCGGCCGAAACGCCCCCGCGGCGGTGGGGCCGGATCGTGCTCGTCGCGCTGGCGATCGCGGCGGCGGTGGTGTTGCTGGTGGGATACGGGGTGTGGGCGATCACCGCCCCGTGGATGCGCTCGGTGGCCGACCTGCCCGCGGCCGACAACGCCTCGGGGGCGATCGCGGGGATCCAGACCTCGGTCGGATACGCCCCGCCCGCCGGGGCCCGCCTGATCTGGAGCCGCAACGACAGCGGGTGGGGCGGCGACCAGACGCGGGAGTGGATCCTGTTCCTGCCGCCGGGGACGGCGAGCAAGCAGTCCATCATCGAGGGCATCGGGCAGCAAGGCACGGAGTTCGGCCCGGCCGACACCCGCGCGGCGGAGTTCATCGCGGGATACCTGAGCATTCGCAGCGTGGGAACGCCGCAATGGTCGTACAACTCCGGGCAGTGGAACGTCAAGCCGAAGGGGTCGGCGGAGGTGGACGTTGTCGAAACCGAACAGGGCGTGTGCATCTACGTGAAACTGCGGACGGCCAGATAAAGGAGTCTCCGTGAAACTCCGCACGCTCATCGGACTGGTGTTGCTGCTGGCCGGCACGGCCGTCGTCCTCTACGGCCTCGGCGCGGCGATCATGGAACTGGTCCACCTCTACGGCTCGGCGCTCAGCGATCCGATGGCCGACACGCCCGGCGTCGGCGCCGAGCGGGGCGTGAGCGATCGCATGATCCGGGATGTGATCATCGGGGCGATCGGTGTGCCGCCGATGGTCATCGGATCGGTCATGCTCGGCATGGGCCTCTTCGGCCTGATGCGCCGGCTGCTCTCGCCCATGGCCGCGCCCGCGGGAAAAAAGAAGGCCCGGGCGTGACGCCCGGGCCTCGATGAGCGTCGCGTTCGTGTGCGAGCCCGTCAGTCCTTGCGGGCCTCTTCCTTGGCGTCTTCCTTCTTGGGCGCGACGTACGGGGCCTCGGGGTAGGGGAGTTTGGCCTCCTTGAGCAGCGCGTCGATGTGCTCGGACTCTTCCTTGGGGTTCGGATACAGGCCGTTGAAGCGGACGACGCCGTCGGGGCCGATGATGGCCACGCTCGGGATGCCGCGCACGCCGAAGTCGGGGTTGAAGACGTTCTGCTCGCTGAAGGCGACGGTCCAGGTCATGCCCTGATCGGCCATGAAGGCGGGCATGTGGGCGAACTCCTTGGCCGGGTCGCCCTTGCAGTCGATGCGGGCGGGCTTCTTCTTGTCGGCGCTGAAGTCCAGCGAGTAGCCCTGCGGGCTGGTGACGCCGAGGATGACCACCGGGTAGCCGTCGTAGCGGGTCTGGAGTTCACGCATCTTGGGGAACGCGGCCCGGCAGGGGCCGCACCAGGTGGCCCAGAAGTCCACCAGCACGACCTTCCCCTTCAGGTCGGCGAAGGAGTGGATGGGCTTCTCGCCGCTGGACCACAGGAACGTGATGGGCGGGGCGGTGTGGTCGATGAGCTGGCCGTGGGCCCAGGGGCCGTCGAGCAAGGCGCGGGTATCGGCCATGCGCTTCACCATCGACTCGGCGGAGTTCCGGGCGTTCTCGGCGACCTTGTACTTCGCGACCGCGTCCTTGTTCTCGGCGTCCGGGGCCTCGAGCGCGGCGAACTTCGCGGCCTGATCGTCGCGCTCCTTCACTGCCCTGGGCTGCGCGGCCGCGGCGGCGGAGGAGAGGCGGGAGCGGATGGACTCGAAGGTCTCCTGCCCGAGGTCGGCCTTGGCCTCGACGAGAGGATTGGCCAATCGGGAGAGCGTGGCGACCATCATGGGGGAAAGGTCGGTGGTGATGTACGGGGCGATCGCCTCGAAGAGGTGGTGCTGCACGAGCTCGCCCGCGGGGAGCGCGGCGATCGCGCGAAGCAGGTCCTCGCCCGCGGATGAGGCCATCATCGCGGACGCGCCGGGGTGCTTGAGGGCCTCGGCGGCGAGTTCGGCGGCCTTCGCGGCCCGGGCCTTGCTGGCCTCGGCGCCGGACTTTCCCGACACCGAGACGACCTGCATGCGGAGCGCGCCGGCCTTGGCGCCATCGGGGCCCGTGTCCCTGGCGAGCACGGCCAGACGCTCATCCGCGGCGGCGGCGAGCTCGGGGGCGACGCCCGTGGCCCGCTTGGAGATGAGCTTCTGGATCTGGGCGAGCGAGGCCTCGTCGAGAGCGAGGTCCTTCATGCCCTCGGTCGCGGCGTCGCGCTTGGCGGCGCGCTTGGCCGCCGCGTCGGCGCCCTCGGGGGCCTTGGCCGTGTCGATCGCCCTTATGAGCGCATCGATCTGGTCGTCGGTGGGGGGCGCGGCCAGCGAGGCCGAGGCAAGGATGAGCGGGATGCACAGGGCGAGCGCGATGCGACGGGGCATGGGGGTCTCCTTGGGAGAGAGTCTACAGGAACCGGCCCGGCCATGCGCGGCCAAAGCCGGTGGGCTTGTGGCAATCCCGGGCGGATTCGGCTTACGTTCGCACGCGCCCGGTAGAATGGGCGGATGATCGACGTTCACACGCACATCCTGCCCCCGCCCGAGCAATGGCCGGACCTGTCGGAACGCTTCGGGTACGCGGGGTGGATCGCCCTCGAGGCGATCCACGACGGAACCGGGAAATGCGGGTGCGCCAAGATGCTGCGCGTGGAACAAGGTCCGGACGGGCGGGCCGCTGTCGGAGCCGATGGGAAGCGGGCGACGACGTTCTTCCGCGAGATCGGGTCCAACTGCTGGCATGCGCCGGCGCGGGTCGCGGAGATGGAGGCGTGGGAACGGGGCCACCTCGCGGGCGCGGGGCCGATGGTGCAGGTGCTCAGCACCGTGCCGGTGATGTTCGGCTACTGGGCCCGCCCGGAGCACACTCTGGAACTCTCGCGCTGGACCAACGATCACATCGCGGGGGTGTGTCGCGAGCGGCCGCGCAGGTTCGTGGGGCTGGGGACGATCCCGATGAACGCGCCGCAACTGGCGGTGAAGGAACTCGAGCGGTGCGTGCGTGATCTTGGCATGGCGGGTGTGCAGATCGGGTCGAATATCAACGGGAAGGATCTCGGCGAGCCGGAGTTTGCCGAGGTGTTCGCGGCGGCCCAGGAACTCGGGGCGTGCGTGTTTGTGCACCCGTGGGAGATGCTCTGCGGGCCCGCGCCGGCGCACGAGACGGGTCGAGCGCCGAAGCCCCCCGAGATGTCGGTGCGCCTGCGGAAATACTGGGGCGCGTGGCTCATCGGCATGCCCGCGGAGACCGCGCTGGCGATGCACTCGGTGCTCTCGAGCGGATTGCTCGATCGCCTGCCGCATCTGCGGATCGGCTTCGCCCACGGGGGCGGGTCGTTCCCGGGGACTATCGGACGCATCGACCACGGGGCCCACGCCCGCCCGGACCTGTGCCGGACCCAGACCCAGGTGATGCCGCGCGAGCGGCTGCGGAGCGGGAGCAGGCCCGGCGCGTTCTACGTGGATTCGCTGGTCCACGACGAGGGCGCGCTGCGGATGCTCATGGACCTGATCGGACCCGAGCGGATCATGCTGGGGAGCGATTATCCGTTCCCGCTGGGCGAGGAGCGCCCCGGGGAGTTGATTCGGTCGATGAAGGGCATTGACGAATCGGCCCGCCGGTCGATGCTCACCGGGGCGGCGACGGAGTTCCTGGGCCAGGTCGGTCGGCGCATCGGCGCGGAGGCGAAGGCATGAAGGCGATGGGATTGATCGTGGGCGGGATCATCGGCTGCGGGGCCCTGGCGCCGATGGCGGGCGCGGATGAGCCGAGCATGGCAGCCCAGAGCGGTTCCACCGCGGCCCCCGCGACGAACGCCGAACAGTCCGTCGCGATTTCCGCGTGGGTCGCGGGGCAGAAGCCGGCGATCGAAACGATCACGGGGGCGAAGTTCCGCCGCGATGTGCCGGTGAAGGCCGTGAGCGTGGACGAGATGGCCCAGTTGATCGCCAAGACCATCGAGGCCGACATGGCCGGAGCGGCCCGCCCGGATGGATCGCCGATGAGCGCCATCGAGATCCATGTGCGGGCCACCGCCGCGGCCTTCAAGGTGGCCACGCGGACCTTCGGGATGTACCGCTACGAGGACAAGACCGTGTACGTCGTGCCCGAGAACGTGCGGACGTACGCCAAGCGCCACGGGTGGTCGGAGCAGACGGTGGAGCGCACGCCCCGCTTGGCCGTCGCCCACGAACTCGTCCACGCGTTGCAGGACCAGACCGTCGCCCTGAGCGAGCGGAGCGAGAAACTCGGGCGCGAGCGGCAGCACACGCTCCGCGTCGTCTCCGAGGGGCAGGCGGTCTGGGCGACCGACCAACTGGCCAAGCAACTCGACTGGGGCGCGGCCAACTCCGTGCTGTGGGGCGTGGTGACGGGCGTGCAGGCGGAGGGGGAGCCGGAGAAAGGCGGCGCACCCGCGGCGGCGAGCCAGCGGGTCGCGCCGAGCGCGGAGGCGTACACGCTGGGGAGGGCGTTCGTGGAGTACCACCTGGCGTGGGTGGGCGAGGGGCCCAAGGGCACTCAGCGGGTGTGGGCGATCCTGCGGAACCCGCCGCTCAATCTCGGGCAGATCGTGGACCCGGGGAAATGCGTGGTGAAGGCGGAGGGTGATGCCCAGAAGCCGGGTGCGCCCGGGGCGGCGGGCAGGCCATAACCTCGTCCATGCCGCCCGACCCGACGCCGCGCTCCAGCACGATCGACACGTCCGAAGCCCACGCGAGCGCGCTGGACCGGGCCGATCCGCTGGCCTCTTCGCGCGAGCGGTTCCATGTCCCGCTCTGCCGGGATGTCGCGCCCGGCTCGGCCCATCCGGATCAGGAGAGCGTGTACCTGTGCGGAAACTCGCTGGGGCTCATGCCCCGGGCGACGCGCGAGGCGGTGAACGCCGAGATGGACGACTGGGCCCGGCTGGGCGTGGAGGGCCACCTGCACGCCAGGCACCCGTGGCTGCCCACGCACGAGTTCGTGCGCGAGACCGCGGCCCGGCTCGTGGGGGCGCGGCCGCACGAGGTCGTGGTGATGAACTCGCTGACGGTGAACCTGCACCTGATGATGGCGACGTTCTACCGGCCATCCGGGAAACGCACGAAGATCGTGATCGAGGACTCGGCGTTTCCGAGCGACTCGTACGCCGTGGCGAGCCAGGCGGCGTTCCATGGGCTGGACCCGCGCGACGCGGTGATTCGGCTCCGACCTCGATCCGCTGATTTGGGAGTACCGAAGCTACTCAAGGAACTTCGCCGGTTGCATCAGTTGGGTGAAGCGAGCACAAGCCCTGCCAAGCATGTCCGACAACAACTTCGGGACCTCGGCCACTATGGCGGTTTGCGAGACGTGGATCTTTCGAAGGTGGACACCTCTTCTCGACTGCTCGCGACGGATCGGATTGAGGAGTTTCTTGCGGAGGAGGGCGATTCGGTTGCCCTCATGCTCATTGGCGGGGTGAACTACCTGAGCGGGCAGGTGATGGAGATGGAGCGACTGACCGAGGCGGGGCACCGGGCGGGCGCGCTGGTGGGGTGGGACCTGGCCCACGCGGCGGGGAACGTGCCGCTCAACCTGCACGACTGGAACGCCGACTTCGCGTGCTGGTGCTCGTACAAGTACCTGAACTCCGGGCCCGGCGCGGTGGCGGGGTGCTTCGTGCACGAGAAGCACTCGAAGAACACCAAGAAGTTCGGCGAGGCGGGCGCCTTGAAGCGGTTCGCCGGGTGGTGGGGGAACGACCCGAAGACGCGGTTTGTCATGGGGCCGGAGTTCGAGCCGGTGGCCTCGGCGGATGCGTGGAGCCTGTCCAATCCGCCGGTGCTGGCGATCGCGCCGGTGCGGGTCTCGCTGGAGATCTTCGACAAGGCCGGGATGCCCGCGCTGCGGGCCAAGAGCGAGCGGATGACCGGGTACTTGCAGGCGTTGATCGATGCGATTCCCGGGGCGGAAAGGCTCGTCGAGGTCATCACGCCGCGCCAGCCCGGGGCGCGCGGGTGCCAGTTGTCCATCGCGGTCAAGGAGCGGCCGAAGGACCTCCACAAGGCGCTCGGGGCCGACGGCGTGGTCTGCGATTTCCGCGAGCCGAACGTGATCCGCGTGGCCCCGGTGCCGCTCTACAACACGTTCCACGACTGCTGGTGGTTTGCCGAGATTCTCAAGCGGCACATCACGGGGGGTGGGGGGGCGGCACGCGCATGAGCATTGGCGATGGCAAGACGGTGACGATCGTCGGCGCGGGCCTCGCCGGGTCGCTGCTGGCGTGCTATCTGGCCAAGCAGGGATTCGCGGTGACGGTCTACGAGCGCCGGCCCGACCCCCGCGCGGCCGGGTACGTCGGCGGGCGGTCGATCAACCTCGCGCTCTCGGCCCGCGGCCTCTGGGGCCTGCAGGGAATCGGCCTCGATCAGGAGATCCTCAAACACGCGATCAAGATGAAGGGGCGGATGATCCATCCTGTCTCGCTGCCGCCCGAGGGCGGAGACCTCGCGTTCCAGGCATACTCGCACGACCCGCGGGAGGGGATCAACTCGATCTCGCGCGGCGGGTTGAATCTGGCCCTCATCGAGGCCGCGGCAAAGTACGAGAACGTCCGGTTGGTGTTCGACCATCGGTGCCTCGACATCGACCCTGACGCCTGCACGGCGACGTTCCAGCACGAAGAGACCCGCGTGATGGGCGAGGGACCGATGGTGACGGTCGAGTGCGACCTGATCATCGGTGCCGACGGGGCGTTCAGCCCGGTGCGCGGGCGGCTGCAGAAGATGGACCGATTCGAGTACAGCCAGACGTACCTGACGCACGGGTACAAGGAACTGCACATCCCGGCCCGGGCAGATGGGGGAGGCAAGTGGGGGGGCTTCGCGCTGGAGCCGAACTCGCTGCACATCTGGCCGCGCGGCAGCGCGATGATGATCGCCCTGCCCAACCCGGACAAGTCGTTCACGTGCACGCTCTTCTGGCCCTTCGAGGGGGAGCACTCGTTCGCGAACCTCAAGACCGAGAGCGATGTGCTGGCGTTCTTCAAGAAGCACTATCCCGACGCCGTACCGCTCATGCCCACGCTCGTGGAGGACTTCCTGCGCAACCCCAACGGCTCGCTCGTGACGGTGCGGTGCTGGCCGTGGGTCTACAACGCCAAGGGCGGGCGGGCCGTGGCGATGGCCGGCGACGCCTCGCACGCCATCGTGCCCTTCTTCGGGCAGGGGATCAACGCCGGGTTCGAGGATGTGCGGATCATGGCCGAGTGCTTCGAGCGCCACGCGGGGCGAGGCGGGGCGGGAGGGGGGTGGATGCAGGCCGCGCTCGACGAGTACCAGAACCTCCGCAAGCCCAACGCCGACGCGATCGCCCGCATGGCGATCGACAACTTCGTGGAGATGCGCGACAAGGTCGGCTCGCCGGTCTTCCGATGGAAGAAGAAACTCGAGCACTTCCTGCACGACCTGTTCCCCGGGACGCTCGTGCCCCGGTACAACCTCGTGAGTTTCACCACCGTGCCGTACATGGAGGCGCTGCGGAAGGGGACGCGGATCGACCGGGTGCTGCGGGCTCTGGCGGTGTGCGGGGTGATCATGGTGGCCGTGGCCTTGGTGGCGATGCGCGTGCCGTGGTGGTTCGTGCTCATCGGCGTGATCGTGGCCGCGGGGCTGCTGTGGGACCGCTGGCGAACGCGCGAGGACACCACGGTCTGACCGCATTGTGGGCCCGCCCGGGATGCCGTAGACTCTCCGCATGGCCACCACACCCTCGCCCGTCGGCGCCAGGCCGGGATCGTCGGTCCCCCCCGGCGAGCCGTACTGCGGCAACTGCGGGTACCAACTCACGGGGCTGACCGATTCGGCCCGCTGCCCGGAGTGCGGCAAGCCGCTCGTTGAGGTGCTGGCGCGGAACGCCATGCCGGGCATGCGCCGGGCCACCCGCATCAAGTCCGAGGCGACCGTCTTCGGCTGGCCGCTGTACCACATCGCCATCGGGCCGCGCCCGGAGGCGGGGGAGATGCGCGGCGTGGCCAAGGGCGTGGTGGCGATCGGGGATGTGGCCATCGGCGGGATCGCGATGGGCGGCATGTCGATCGGGATCATCTCGTTCGGGGGCTTTGCGCTGGGCGTGTGCACGCTCGGCGGGTGGAGCGTGGGCGTGCTCACCGCGCTGGGGGGCGGCGCGATCGGCGGGATCGCGATGGGCGGCGGGGCCGTGGGTGTGCTCGCGACGGGCGGCGGCGCGGCCGGGTATGTCGCGCAGGGCGGCGGTGCGCTCGGCGTGTACGCGCGGGGCGGCGGGCCATTTGGCACGCACGTGATTGGGGGCGGCCGGAACGATCCCGCGGCGGTGGAGATGTTCAAGACGCTCGAGCCGATCATGGGCACGACGACGCCCGCGGGTGTGCCGAACATCGCCTACGCGGCCGTGCCGATTCTGGCCATCGATGTGCTCGTGGCGTTCGTGATCGGGCTGGTGGTGATGGTCGGGCGTCGGCGGCCGGGCGAGAACCCGTACGCCGCGGGGGGCACGGGATATGGGCAAGGCGGAGGGCGGCCATGATCTACGACATCACGCCGCCGGTGACGGCGAGGCTGGGCGTGTGGCCGGGGGACACGCCGATGTCGCGCGAGGTGCTGTGCGATCTGGCCAAGGGGGACAGCGTCACGCTCTCGACGATCCGCTCGACGGTGCATCTGGGTGCGCACGCGGACGGCCCGAACCACTACGTGCGCGACGGGCGGAGCGTGGGGGAACAGCGGTTGGAGCACTACCTGGGGCCGTGCGTGGTGATCGATGCGGATGTGCCGCGCGGCGCAAGGGTTGGCGTGGAGCATCTGCGATTGCCGGCGAAGGGGAGCGGCGGGATCACGCAGCCGCGCGTGCTGATCCGGACGGCGACGTTTCCGGATTTCGAGCACTGGAACGCGGACTTTGCCGGGCTGGAGCCGGCGCTTGTGGACTGGCTGGCGGGGCAGCGGGTGATCACGATTGGCGTGGACACGCCGAGCGTGGATGTGCAGGACTCAAAGGACCTGCCGGCCCACCACGCCATCGCGCGCCACGACATGGCGATCCTGGAGGGGCTCGCCCTCAACGGCGTGCCGGCGGGGGTGTACGAGTTGATCGCGCTGCCGCTGCGGCTGATGGGGTTTGATGCGAGCCCGGTAAGGGCGGTGCTGCGGACGATGTGAGACATATCATAGGGCATGGCTCAACACGCACAGCCCCAATCGCAAGCGGATCTTGAGCAGCAGGTGGTCGAGAAGTTGGCCTTGCTTCGGCGCGAGACCGCCGTGCGAGATCGATGGTTCTGGATCGGATGGGCCGTTCAGGTGTACCGCGGTCTCACGATTCTGGGATTGGTCGGCGGAGTCTTCGTGGTGATCATGGGTATCTTGGGCAACGCTCCGCAGACCGCCGCGATGTCGCAGTCGCAGTTCGTGCTGGGCGCGGTGTTTGGAGTCGTGGGATCAGCACTCTCGATCTTTGTCGCGACGCTCGCGATTCGGTACTGCGATGCCCGCGCGAATGGTCGCCTTGTCCGTTAACGCGGCTCACACCGTCGCGACGACCTTCACTTCAAACGCGATCGGCGCGTTGCCGCCCTGCGGGAGCGCGGCGATGCCGAGCGTGGTGCGGCAGGGTTGCCCCCCCCCATTCGGGCCGGGCGGGAAGAGCTCGGCGTAGACGGCGTTGTAGCCGGCGAAGTCCGTCTCCAGATTGGTGAGGAAGCAGGTGACATCGACGATGCGGTCCATGGAGGAGCCGTTCTCTTCGAGGACGTACTTGACGTTCTGGAAGACGGCGCGGACCTGCGCGGCGATGTCGTAGGAGATCATCCTGCCCGAGGCGTCGAGGACGACGCCGGGGATGTCCTTGCTGCCGCGCTGGCGCGGGCCCTGGCCGGAGAGGAAGAGGAGGTTGCCGACGCGCCGGGCGGTGGGATAGGCGCCGACGGGTTCGGGGGCCTTTGTGTTCGGTGGATTCGTCATTCGGGTCTACTTTCTTTCGGAGTGTGCCAGTTGTGACCACAACGGAAACACTGCCGCGCGTTCGGGGCGCGACACAGGCCAGCACACTTCGGGCAGAGATTCCATCGAATCTCGTTGCCGTGTTCGCGCACGATGCGATCGGTTGCTTCTAGGAGTATCGACTTCACGCCCCGCGCGGATACTTCTCTGCTGAGTTTCGGGTGTTTGTTCCGAAGAGTATCGAGCAACTCCCGATAGATGTCCGCGGATTCGCCAGAACGATGTTCGGAGGCCCAAGCCTTCGCGGAAATGGTGAACCATTCCAGCGCCGCAAGTTCCCTCACTGTGAAAAAGTCTCGATGGTGCCGATGCAGATACCAGACTCGATCGTCGAGCGAAAACTCGGCAGGAGTGTCTATTCGTTCAGACGGCATCCTCACACCCTTACGCACACGTTTCTTGGCTCGGTAAAGAACTTGATCGCTTCCAGCCCGCCCTCCCGCCCGACGCCGCTTTGCTTCACACCGCCGAAAGGGGTTCGCAGGTCGCGCACAAGCCAGCAGTTGACCCAGACGATGCCGGACTGGACCTCGGCCGAGAAGCGATTGGCGCGGCCGAGGCTCTGCGTGAACACGGTGCTCGCGAGGCCGTAGGGCGTGGAGTTCGCGAGGCGGATGGCGTCGTCGTCGGTGGTGAAGGGTTGGATGGTGACGACGGGGCCGAAGATCTCTTCCTGCTCGACGCGGCATGCGGGGTCGAGGCCTTCGATGATGGTGGGGGGGTAGAAGAAGCCGTGTTGGCCTGAGACCCTCTGGCCACCACAAAGGACTTTGCCGCCGAGTTCCCGGGCGAGTTTCACGTAGCCCTCGACCTTTTCGAGGTGGGCCTGGCTGGTGAGCGCGCCGAACTGCGTGGCGGGGTCCATCGGGTCGCCGATCTTGAGGGCCTTGACGCGATCGACGAACGCATCGACGAAGCGCCGGTAGATGCCCTCTTGGACGATCAGGCGCGAGCCGCAGAGGCAGATCTGGCCCTGGTTGGAGAAGCCGGCGCGAAC
This sequence comes from uncultured Phycisphaerales bacterium, assembly GCA_937871915.1. GTDB lineage: Bacteria > Planctomycetota > Phycisphaerae > Phycisphaerales > UBA1924 > UBA4658. Next base: position 77,416 of record CALMPG010000134.1, on the reverse strand, counting down.
GGCGGTGGAGAGGGCCGCGTCGAAGTCGGCGTCGTCGAAGACTACGAACGGGTTCTTCCCGCCGAGTTCCAGCGACACGCGCTTGAGGCGGTCGCCGGCCTCGCGGGCGATCCACTTGCCGACGGCGGTGGAGCCGGTGAAGGAGATCGTCGGGACGTCGGGATGGGTGACGAGTGCGCCGCCGGCGGTGGGTCCGAGGCCGTGGACGATGTTGAGCACGCCGGGGGGCAGGCCCGCTTCATTGGCGAGGTCGCCGAGGAGCGAGGCGGTGAGGGGCGTGACCTCGCTGGGTTTGCAGACGGCGGTGTTGCCGGTGGCGAGCGCGGGGGCGATCTTCCAGGTGAGCAGGTAGAGCGGGAGGTTCCACGGGGAGATGAGGCCCGCGACGCCGCGTGGGCGGCGGAGGGTGTAGTTCAAGGCCCGCACGCCGCCCTGCGCGGCAGGCACACCGCCGCCATCGAACTCGTGCATCTCGCCCGTTGTGTGCAGGATGGCGGTGGCGAAGTATCGGAAGTTGGCCGCCGAGCGCGGGATGTCGATAGCGCGGGCGAGGGAGATGGGCTTGCCGGTGTCGCGGCACTCGGCCTCGGCGAGGCGATCGAGATTCGCGTCGATCAGGTCGGCGAGTTTGAAGAGGATGCGGGAACGTTCGTTGGCGGAGGTGGCGGACCACGCGGGGAACGCGGAGGCGGCGGACTTCACGGCCGCGTCGATGTCGGCGGGGCCGGAGTCGGGGACTCGCGCGAAGACCTGGCCGGTTGCGGGTTCGGTGACGTCAAGGTAGGCCCCACTCCCTCCGGCTGGCGGGACGTTTCGACCGCCGATGAAGTTGGCGAGCGTGAGCATTGGGGGAGTTTACGGCGATCAGGGCGAAAGCCGGGACCAGATGCGGGCGATCACTTATTGACATTTATGTGACATTTAACAGCGCATGGAGTATGATAGGGTCATGGCGTTCCATCCGCGATACACACTCTCGCCGTCGATGACGCGGGCCCTGATGTCGATCGAGGCGGATCGGCAGGCGGTGCTCGGCCTGCCGATCGACGTCGAGATGCTCGCGAGCCTGCGCGCGACGGCGAGGCTGCTCTCGACGCACTACTCGACCCAGATCGAGGGGAATCGGCTGACGCAGGCCCAGGTGGCCGAGGCGATCAAGGGCGCACGCTTTCCCGGACGGGCGCGCGACGAGGCGGAGGTGAAGAACTACTACGCGGCGATGGAGTGGGTCGAGAAAAAGGCCGCGGCCTCGCGGCGAGTTTCGGAGGACGACGCGAGAGCGCTGCATGGATTGGTCATGGAAGGAAGGGCCAAGGGATCGCCGTATCGGGACGGGCAGAACGTGATTCGCGACAGCGGGACGGGCGCGATCGTGTATCTCCCTCCGGAGGCGAAGGCTGTGCCCGCGCTGATGGGCGATCTGTTCGCGTGGGTCGGGCGGGAGATCATCTCGGCGGACTTGCCCGTGCCGGTGGTCGCGGGGATGGCGCACTATCAGTACGCGACGATCCACCCGTACTACGACGGCAACGGTCGAACGGCGCGCCTGCTGACGACGCTTGTTCTGCACCAGCACGGGTACGGGCTCAAGGGAATCTACGCGCTCGAGGAGTACTACGCGCGGGATCTGGGCTCGTACTACGGCGCGCTGGCGATCGGGACCTCGCACAACTACCACGCGGGGCGGGCGGAGGCGGACGTGTCGCCGTTCCTCGACTACTTCCTGCGCGGCATGGCCGACGCGTTCGCGCGGGTGCGTGTGCGTGCGACAGAAGCGGCGGGGCGGGGAGCGGGGGATCGGTCGGCGCAGATTCGCCGACTGGACCCGAAGCAGCGGGAGGCGGTCAAGCTGTTTCGCAGGCAGCCCACGGTCGCCGTCGCCGCGCTGGCGGAGCAGTTGGGCCTGAGCCCGCGGACGGTGCGACCGCTGGTGCAGAGGTGGGTTCGCGAGGGGTTTCTTGTGGTGGCGGACCCGTCGCGGAAGAACAGGCTGTACCGGATCGCGCCGGCTTGGGAGGCGTTGATCACGAGTTGAGGAAGGGTTGGAGTCGACGAGAGGTTGCGCGCTCAAGATCGGGCAGGAGTCGCCGCCGTCAAGGACGTTAGTGAGCGTGTGCATGAAGGCGAGTGCAACGAGGAAGGGGAAAGGGTGGCGGGAAACATGCAACCGTGCAAGCCCGGCGCGACTCGTCGGCACGGCGCGGGCTACGGCGCGCCGTTGTGGCAGAGTGGCGGTGGGACGATGCCCGCGCTGGCGGCGAGAATGGCGGCGGGGCTTGGACGCGGGGAGAGATCGGCGAGATCGGCGGGGGTGGGGATGGGATCGATGAAGGGGGAATCGTTCAGGGCGAATTGGGCCGCGGCGATGAGGCGGTCGGATTCGGGGATGGAGCGTTTGGGTGGAGTGGGAGGGATGGTGAAATCGGGTTCGTAGAGGTGGGGAGAGGAGACCGGAGCCGAGTGTCGGGGTACGCGGGAGGAATCCGACGCGGAGCGGCGGGCCACCCGAGCCACCCGGGCGTTGGGATCGGGGGTGCGCAGGATGGCGTTGGCGGCGGGGCGCTTTTCGATGGGGTCGTCGGTGGTGTTGATGATTTCGAGCAGGGCGCGGAGCGCGGTGAGGCGGGCATTGGCGAGGCACTCGGCGAAGATGTCATCGGCTTCGGATGTGGGGTGGGTGGTGTCGGCGGTTTGGGACATGTTGCGGCCCTCCATAGAGGGGCCGGGGCGCCGCCGGCGCGCGCCCAAACGTGGCATTGGGCGGGGTGGGGATGGTGCGCAAGTTGTGGTGGGCGTTGGGGTAAGAGTATTTCTTGGGATTCTGCGCCGGCCGCGGAAATGAGGGCCGGGTTTGTGCGCCAAACCCGTCCATCGCGCTCGCCAGGTAGGACCAGATTGCACGATTTCAGCGTGGGGATTGCGCCGCGACGCTTACCGTGGGCGACGCCCGTCCGCCTTTGGCGGACTTGCTGTGCCCACGGCCATTGCATGTCAGGCTTTCAGCCTGAAGACCTTACAGCGACTGCAACCGCCCGCCATCCACCGGCAGATTGATCCCGTTGATGTACGCCGCGGCCGGGGTGCAGAGGAAGGCGATGGCCGCGCCGAGCTCTTCGGGGGTGCCGAAGCGGCCGGCGGGGATGGTGGCGAGCCATTCCTTTTCGACCTGTTCCTTGGAGGTGCCCGCCTTCTGGGCGCGGCCGGTGGCGAGTGCGCCGAGGCGGTCGGTGCTGGTGTAGCCGGGGAGGACGTTGTTGACGGTGATGCCGTACGGGCCGAGCTCGCCCGCGAGGGTCTTGGCCCAACTCGCGACCGCGCCGCGGATGGTGTTGCTCACGCCGAGGTTGGGGATCGGGGCCTTCACGCTGGTGGAGAGGACGTTGACGATGCGGCCGTACTTGGCCTGCTTCATCGCGGGCACGACGGCCTGGGCGAGGATCTGGTTGCAGAGGAGGTGGGCGTTGAACGCGGCGAGGTAGGCCTCGGGCGCGGCGTCGATCGCTGTGCCGCCGGGGGGGCCGCCGGTGTTGTTGATGAGGATGTGGAACTGGCGGCCGCTTTCGATGAGTGTGCGGCCCGCTTCGCTCACGCTCGAGACGTTGGCGAAGTCGGCGGCGGCCCAATGGTGCTTCTGGCCGTGCGAGGCGTCGAGTTGGTCGCGTGTGGCCGCGAGGCGCTCGGGGTTGCGGGCGAGGAGGGTGACCTCGGCGCCGAGGAGGGCGAGTTCAACGGCGGCGGCGCGCCCGATGCCCTGGGTGGAACCGCAGACGAGGGCCCGCTTGCCTTGGAGGTTGAGATTCATGCGGGGATCATGGGTATCCCGAATGCGCGGATCAAGCCCCGGAGTGGGCGGGTCGGGGGTCGGTTTTGCGGTCGATGGGGGCGACAAGCCGTGCCGACGCGTGATTGGTGAGGTAGACTGGAACAGGGGCAGGGTGTCGGGGCGGGGTGTTCCATGGGCAGGCACGCGGGCGAACGGCCCCGAACAGGAGACGCCGGATGATGCAGCACACACGGATGGGATTCGGAGTTGTCGTCGCGGCGTTGCTGCTTGCCGGGCCGAGTGTTGTCCGGGCGGATGAGGGTGTGGCGGGAGTTGTGCAGCCCGAAGTTCGGGCCGGGGCGGAGGAGATCCTGCGTTCGATGGGGCTCAAGGGCGGGCGGTTGGTGGATGTCGCCGCACAATCGATGGCGGGGTCCTCGTCGGTGACGATCACGCTGGACATGGGGACGAGGGGGGCGCCTCGCATCGCGACGCTCGACATGGCTCCGTTTGCGCTGCGGGCGCCGGACTTCAAGATGTTCGTGTCGGGGGCGGACGGGAAGGTGCACGAGGCGATCGCGCCGGCCCCCTCGAGTTTCCACGGGCGCGACCGGGCGACGGGCGACCAGGTGTGGGCGTCGATCATCGACGGCCGGGTGCGCGGCGTGGTGCTGCCCGCGGGCGGCGGGGAGGCGATCGCGTACATCCAGCCGGTGGAGAACGCGGGCGCTGCGCTGCACGCCGTGTACGCGCCGGGCGACGCCATCGGAACCGATCACACGTGCGGGGTGGACGATTGTCCCGAGTGCATCGCGCACGCGCCGGCGGGCGGAAATGCGGGCGACTTCGGGCCGCGCGGCGGGAGTTGCAAGTACGTCGAACTCGTCGCGGAGGCGGACTATCCGCTCTACCAGGCCAACGGCGACTCGGCGGCGAGGACGGTGCAGGACGTTGAGACGGTGATGCTGGGGGTGAACGGGATCTACGGAACGACGGCGTCGTTCACCTCGCCGGTTCGGCTTGCGCTCAAGGCGGTGACGGTGTGGACGACGAGCGCGGGCGATCCGTACAACGCGCTGCCGCTGGTGGACGCGAACTCGGGGACGATGCTCTCGACGTGCGCGAGCCGGTGGGCCGCGATTCCCAGCCCGGTCCACGACATCGTGCACCTGTTCACGGGGCGCGACCTGAACGGTTCGACCATCGGGCTGGCGTACGTGCCGGGGATGTGCTCGTCGAGCTCGGGGGCGGGCCTCTCGCAGACGCGCTTCTCGACGGTGCTGGCCGCCCGGTACGCGGTGACGGCCCACGAGATCGGGCACAACTTCGGCATGAGCCACGACGCGTCGAGCGGGTTCATCATGGCCTCGTCGGTCAATCCAGGCTCGCCCGCGACGACCTTCAGCGCGGCGTCGGTGGCGACGTACAACGCGAACATCGGGTCGTACGCGTGCCTGAACAACACGTGGCCGGACGTGCTGCCCGACGGGGCGGTCACGCTGCCGGGCGTGCCGGTGCTCATCGACGTGCTCGGCAACGACGGGCAGGGCGTGGTGTGCGCGACCGCCGTCACATCGTTCACGCTGGGGTCGGGCTCGACGACGCTGGGCGGGACGGCGAGCGTGTCGGTGGGGACGGGCCCGGGCGGTCGGAACCAGGTGCTCTACACGCCGCCCGGGGCGGCCAGCGGCGTGGAGGACACGTTCAACTACACGGCGGGCGGGGTGAGCGCGCCGGTGTACGTCACGGTGCTCACGCCGCGCCCGCCGGACCAGCCGTACCAGTCGGTGCTGTCGGGGCTGGGCGCGAGGTACTACGACATCCGCAACGCCAACGGCTCGGTGACGCTGTACGGATCGATGCCGGATGTGGCGAGCTATCCGCAGTTCGGCACGGGGACGCCCGCGCTGCTCAACTACCCGCCCACCACGGGCTCGGCGGTGGGGAGCACTCGGAACTTCGGCGTCGGCGCGATCTTCGAGGGGTACATCCAGGTGCCGCAGACGGCGTTCTACCAGTTCTGGCTGGCGTCGGACGACCTGTCGCGGCTGTTTGTGGGCAGCACGCCGGTGGTGGACAATCGGAGCGTGGGGTCCGCGGGCGAGGCGACGGGGACGATCGCGCTGGCCCCCGGGCGGCACAAGATCCTGGTGGACTACACGCAGTACTCGGGGACCTCGACGCTGGTGTTGTCGTACGCCTATGGGGCGCAGCCGAGGATCACGGTGCCGGCGTCGGCGCTGTGGCGCGCCAGCGGGGCGTGTCCCGGCGACTTCAACGGCGCCGACGGCCTGACCGTGCAGGACATCTTCGACTTCCTGAACGACTGGTTCGCCGGCGCGCCGCGGGCCGACTTCAACGGCGTGGACGGGCTGTCGGTGCAGGACATCTTCGACTTCCTGAACGTCTGGTTTGGCGGATGCTGACGCGGGCCCGGATCGCGTTGGCCCTTCGCCCGCCGCCGGGCGGCGGGTATCCTCCCGCATGAGCGCGCCCACCAATCCCAGCGATGCGAGGTTCCCGGATCAGGCCCCGGGCGAGAGCCCGATCTACCACAGCCGGAAACTCACGTACGGCTCGTACCTGAAGATCAACGAGCTGCTCTCGCTCCAGCGGCCCGTGGCCAAGCCCGGGCACCGCGACGAGCTGCTCTTCATCGTCGCCCACCAGGTCTACGAGCTCTGGTTCAAGCAGTTGCTCCACGAGCTCTTCGCGATCGGGGAGTTTCTCGACAAGGACCAGCCGCTGCGCGCGGCCCAGCTGCTCGAGCGGGTCCACAAGATCCAGCACCTGCTCATCGAGCAGATCCCGATGCTCGAGACGATGTTCTCGACGGAGTTCGCCAAGTTCCGCGACTCGCTCCGCCCGGCGAGCGGGTTCCAGTCGGTGCAGTTCCGCAAGATCGAGTTCCTGTGCGGGAACAAGAACCCGAAGATGCTCGCCCTCGTGGGCGAGGACGACGAGGCCCGGGCGGAGATGGCGACGTTCCTGGACAAGCCGACGCCCTACGACCACTTCGTCCGCCACCTCTCGCGCGAGGACAACGGGGCGTTCAAGATCCCCGAGGCGTTCCTGGAGCGCGACACCAACCAGCCCCACGAGCCCGACGAGGGGTGCATCGAGGCGTTGTACCAGTTGTACATCGCCCAGGACCGCAACCAGAGCGGCGAGCGCTACTACGCGCAGTTCCGCGTGGCCGAGGCGTTGCTCGAGTTCGACGAGAAGTTCGCCATCTGGCGGTTCCACCACGTGAAGATGGTCGAGCGCATGATCGGGGCCGGGATGGGCACGGGCGGGTCGTCGGGGGCGAAGTACCTCGCCTCGACGCTCAGCCGCGTGTACTTCCCCGACCTGTGGAGGGTCCGCGATCGCCTCGGCGGGAGCTACGGGGGCTGAAGCAGATCGCGGCGCATGGTGTCGAGCGCGGCCTGGCTGCGGGCCAGCACGGCCTCGATGGGCGGCGGCTCCGCGGGGGCCAGCGCCGGGGCCAGGCGACGGGCGAACTCGGCCATGAGCAGCTCCGACGGAACGCCCCGGAGCGCGTCGGCCGTCCGAGTGTTCGGCGCCGGCGTGCCCTCTCCGGTGAGGAGCCAGTGGCCGTCGATGCCGTAGACGCGGCACAGTCGGCGAAGGACGTCCACCGTCGGGCGACGCCCGGCGAGGATTCGTCGCAAGACGCCGGCGTCGAGCGAGAGCCGTGCCGCGGCGGCGCGACGGCTGTCGGCACGCAGCGCCGAGCGGATGCGGCGTATGAGCGCGGCGGATTCCTCATCCTCGTCGGGGATCCGACGGGGGAGGGCGGCGGCGGGATCGCCGCCGCCCCGGGCGTTGGTAGGGTTGGGGCCGGAGTCTTTGTTGGATCTCAATGGGAACACTCCCGGCGTCGGCGGGTCACGGCTTCACAAGCTCGCCGCCCCGGCCGACGAAGTACTCCCAGAGGGAACGAATCCTGGACTCGATCTGATCGTCCACGAGCGTGTCGCCGGCGTCGAGGCCGCCCACGGCGACGAAGATGTCGTGGAGGACGCCGTCCTGCTCCGAGTCGGGCGTCTTGGACATGTCGAGGCGCGTCGGGTCGCCGCCCATCTGCACGTACACGGCCTGAACGAAGTTCATCGGGGCATCGTCGATGGTGGATTCCGGCCAGGAGTTGGGATCGCCCCCGTTGCGTTTGAGGGCCTCGCGGAGAAACTCCCGGAGCATGTCCTGCCAGGAGGACGCGCTGAGCGCGTGCTGGCTCGACGGCGTGGGCGGGGGGCTCGCCACCGCATGCCCGGGCCCGGAAAGGGCCACGAGGGCGGCGACCATGCACGACCAGCGGAGCCAACCGCCGGGACTCGCGGCCGATCCCGGGGGTTTCCCGGGACCATTGGCGGACGGGCGCGCAACAACAACCTGTTCCGATTTGAGCGGACTGAGCATAAACTCTCCTTTGTGCCGACCCCGAGTGGCCCTCATGGACACGCGGGTTGCGGCCATAAGGGGAAGCGAAGCGTGAGCGTCGAGTGTGACAGAAGATCCGACGAATTCGCGAAAAAAGTCGCGATCGGTGTCGTCACGCCCGAAAGTTCTCTGTTAGGGGACCTCATGGCCCGCATGGGCGAGGGGGATCGCGTGGCGCTGGGAGAGTTCCTCGGGCGTTATGGCCCGTTGATCCGCCGGCGAGTGCGGGGCAAGCTGCGTGCGTCGGTGCGTCGTCTCTACGACTCGCAGGACATCCTCTCGACGGTGAGCCGCAGGCTCGACGCGTACGTGAAGAGCGGGAAGTTCCAGGCCCGGACCGAGGATGAGTTCTGGGGCCTGGTGTTCCGGGTGGCGCAGCGCTCGCTGGTCGAGAAGGCGAGGATCGTGGAAGCGCTTCGCGCCAAGGAGGGGGAGGACAGCGAGTTCGCGGGATGGATGCTCGGGCGGCTGCGGGGGCAGGAACCCGACGAGCGAGCCCGCACGGATGGGCTCGAGGTGGACGACCTGCTCGACGCGCTCAAGTCCGACGAGGACCGGACGATCACGCGGCTCTGGGCCGGCGGCGCGAACCACTCGCAGATCGCCTCCCACCTGGGCATCGACGATGCGGCCGTGCGTCAGCGATGGTGCCGGATATGCCAGATGCTGCAGGAGAGCCTGACGGAGCGGGCCGCATGATCACATCATCGCCGCGCCGAAAGGAGGGCACCGCCGGGGTGCGCGTCGATCACCGGCTCGAGTTCGGTCGGCTGCTGGCGTCGGGCCCGCCGGCGGACGACTCGGAGCTTGCCGACCTGATCGAACAGGATGGCCGCTGGCGTCTGGAGCAGGGTCTGCCCTGCGACCTGGCCCGGTACCGCCGGGCGATCCCCGATCTTCCGGCCCGGCCCGTCTCGCTCGATGCCGCGATCGACGTGAGCCTTCGGTCGCTGGCGCGCCAGGACGGGTGCCCGGTCCCGCTGGAAAAACACGCCGAGTGCCTGCTCCGCTCGTACCCGGATCTGGCCGGGCCGATCCGCCTGGCCGCGCTGCTGGGCAACCAGTTGCTCTCGACCGGGGCCATCGGGGGGGGCGCGTGTCGCGGCGTCGGCGGTGCCGCTGCCCCGGTCGATCGGCCCGGAACTCGGGGATGGACGGCGGCGATACGAGCTGCTCCGGGCCCTGGGTCGGGGGAGCAGCGGGCAGGTGTTCGAGGCGGTGGACCATCTGCTCTCGGACTCGGGCCACGCGGCGCGCGTGGCGGTGAAGCTCATCGCCGTGGACGATTTCACCGTGCATCGGCAGGCGGCCGAGGCGACCAAGGCCCGGCGAATCGAGCACCCGGGGGTGGCGAGGGTGCTCGACCGCGGCCTGGCCGAGTCGGGGGAGCTGTTCCTCGTCTACGAGTTGGTCGCCGGGGGCGACCTGCAGGCGTGGTTCGAGGCGCGGGAGCGCCGGGCGGACCTGCGGGTGGTGGCCCGGATGGTCGCGGACATCGCCCGCGGCGTGCAGGCGGCGCACTCGGTGGGGGTGGTCCACTGCGACCTCAAGCCCTCCAACGTGCTCGTGACGCCCGAGGGCCAGGCCCGGGTGACGGACTTCGGCGTGGCCGCGATCACCGACGCGGGCGCGGCCGGGGGGAGCGCGAGCGGGAGCATCCCGCTGGGCAACCTCGCCTTTGCCGCGCCCGAGCAGATCCGGCAGAGCATGGCGTCGGCCTCGCCGCTGGTGGATGTGTACGCGCTGGGCGGATTGCTGTTCTACCTGGCGACGGGGGAGTTCCCCAACGGCCAGACGGCCGAGGAGGTTCTGCGGGCGCACGATTCCGAGAGCGCCCGCGCCGCGGGGGCATCGATCCGGTCCCGGCGGCCCGACGCCGACGCCCGCCTGGATCGCATCTGCGCCCGCTCGATGGCCGCCAGGCCGGAGGACCGCTACGCGACGGCCGCGGAGGTGGCGGCGGACCTGGACGCCTGGCTCCACAACCGACCGATCGCCTGGATGCAGGAGCGGCTGCCCGCCCGCTTCGGGCTGTGGATGAAGCGGAGCCCGGTGGCGGCCGCGCTGCTGATCATCTGCCTTGTGGTGGTGGTGGGCGGGTCTTTTCTGAGCGGCTTCTACGCCCACCAGGCGCAGGTCGCCCGGGCCAAGGGCGCGGAGCTGGAGCTCGGGCGGGACGAGACCAGCCGGCTCCTGCTCGCCATGAGCGCCTGGCTCGACATCGAGAAAAAAAGCGGGAAGAGCCCCACCCGCGCCCAGGCCTTGAAGGAGATCGAGCGGTTGATCGGAAAAACCCGGGCGGCCGACGGGCCGGCGGACGCCCAAACGCCGGAATCTTCGAGGTAGAGCCCCGCGGCGCGGGCCGTTGTCCAGTTGTGCTCGTACAATTCAGCCGGTGACCAAGACCTCGACATCCAGCGCGGCCCCGTGTGTTTCCTCGCGGAAAAAGCCCAGGACGCTCTCCCTGCCCGTGCTGCCCGCCGGGCACGCCCACTCGAAGAACGCCTGGACCGCGGGCCACCCGCTCATCAAGCACTCCAGGGCCGGGAAGTGGCGGGCCGCGGTGCTCATCACCGTCCACCTGCTCATCGCGGTGCACATCGTGCAGTGGCTGATCACCGGGCTGACGGTCTCGCCGGTGGAGCCCAGCGAGAGCATGTACACGCTGCGGGACGGGACGGTGAACGCGGGGTTCGTGTTCTTCGCGCTGGCGATCGTGTCCACGTTCGTGTTCGGGCGATTCTTCTGCGGGTGGGGCTGCCACATCGTGGCCGTGCAGGACCTGTGCGGATGGGCCATGATGAAGCTGGGTATCAAGCCGCGCCCGTTCCGGTCGCGACTGCTGCTGCTGGTGCCGCTGGGGCTGGCGATCTACATGTTCGTCTGGCCGGTGGTGGTGCGGGATGTGGTGCGCCCGATGCTCGCCGATGAGCGCGGGCGACTCCCGGACTGGCTGGGGCAGATCGACCCGCTGCCGGGGTATCGGGCCGCGTTCCTGGTGCAGGACTTCTGGGCGACGTTCGCCTCGTGGTGGGTGGCGATCCCGTTCATCTTCGTGTGCGGGGTGGTGGCGGTGTACTTCCTCGGGGCCAAGGGGTTCTGCACGTACGGGTGCCCGTACGGCGGGGTGTTCACGCCGGTGGACAAGGTCTCGATCGGGCGCATCGTGGTCAACGACGACTGCGAGCACTGCGGGCACTGCACGGCGGTGTGCACCTCCAACGTCCGGGTGAGCGAGGAGGTCCGCGACTACGGGATGGTCGTCGATCCCGGGTGCATGAAGTGCATGGATTGCGTGAGCGTCTGCCCGAACGACGCTCTGAGCTTCGCCTTCGCCAAGCCCGCGGCGTTCGTGGGCGTGCGGGCCGGCGCGCAGGCGACGGCGGCGAGGGCCAGAGAGATGCGAGAGGCCCGGTGGGACCTGTCGTGGGGGGAGGAGTTCGTCTGCGTCGCGCTCTTCCTCGCGCTGTTTGTGTGCTATCGGGGCATGTTCAACCAGGTGCCGATGCTCATGGCGGTGGGCATGGCGGGGCTGGGGGCGTGGGCGTGCTGGAAGACGTGGCGGCTGTTCGTTGACGCGAGCAGCCGCGTGCACGGGTTCCAGCTCAAGTACCACGGGCGCGTCCGGGCGTGGGGCGTGGTCTTCGCCCTCGCGACGCTGGCGGGGCTGGTGGTCGCGGGGTGGAGCGGCTATGTCCGCTGGAACCTGCTCCGGGCCCAGCTGGCCTACCAGAAACTCGACACGCCGACGGAGTTTGTGCTGCGGCCCGACTTTGCGCCCGCCCCCGAGGAAATCGCCAAGGCCCGGGACGCGCTGGCGCACTACCGCAACGGCGCCGCGCCCGGAGAGATGGGCCCCGGGGGGATCGCGTACCTCTGGCCGCTGCGTCCCGACGAATGGCTGAACATCGGGTATCTGCGCTTGCTCGTGGGCGACTGGGAGGGCGCGGAGGAGGCGTCGCGCCGGGTGCTCGCGACCGGGCATCCGCGCGACGCCCTGGTCTTCGAGCTGGCGCGCGTCATGGACGCGCGCTCGCTGCGGGAGATCGAGCGGATGCACTACCAGGGCATCCCGGAGTTTGAGACGGCCAAGCTCAGGGCCGCGACCGACGAGCGGATCCGGGCGATGCTCGCCGAAGCGCTCGCGAAGCACGACGACCTCTTCGGCGTGCGGGACCACCTGATCCGCCGGCGGCTCCAGGAGGCGGGCACGCCCGCGCCGGGCGTGGACACGGCCAGGCGAGTGGCCGAGGCCGAGGCGGGCGCGGCGGCGGAGTGGACCCAGACGCTCGCCCGCCATCCCCGGAGCATCGGCGGGCCGCTGGTGGCGGCGGGGTTCTTCCGCGATATCGGCGACGCGGCCAAGGCCCGATCGCTGGTGGACAGGGCCTTGGCCCAGCACGATGTGGCGCCGGACCAGATGCTCACGGCGGCGGGAGTTCTCGCGTCGATCGGCGATATCGACCGGGCCGCGCGGTTGGCCGCGCAGGCCGCGGATGCCGGAAAGCGGCTCGCGGGCCCCCGGGCCGGCGCGGCGAGGCTGCTGGCGCAGATGGGTCGCTTGGACGACGCGGCGGCCCAGGCCGCCAAGGCCGTCGAGCTGGCCCGGAAGCGCCCGCGAAGCGGCGAAGACGCGGCCACGCTGATCGGCGCGGGCCTGCTGGGGATCGACCTGGACCTTCGCGCCGAGGCCGCGGTCCGGGCCATGAGCCCGGAACAACTCGCGGCGCGGGCCAAGGAAATGGGCATCGATGCGGAACACGCGCCGGGCACCGTCGCGGACGCGATCGTCGCGGCGGAGCGGGCCAGGCGGAACTTCGACGGGCTGGCGCTCGTCCACGAGGCGTCCGGGGTGTACGCCGGGAGCGGCTGGGAACTCCAGCCCATCGGCATGCAGTTGCTGCAGATGGGCTCCGCCGCCCGCCGGGCGGACCTGATGACCGAGGCGGTCTCGATCCTCGAGCGGGCCCGCACGGCCGAGCCGAAGTCGCCGTCGCTGCGGCACGATCTGGCGATCGCGTACTACACGGCGGGGCGGAACGAAGAGGCGATCAAGGAACTGCGTGCGGGGGCGGAGCTCGCCCCGGCGAGCGCGTACCTGGCCCAGCGGCTGGCGGAACTGCTGGACCAGTCGGGCAAGGTGCAGGAGGCGGCGTTCTGGTTCGGGGAGGCCAAGCGTCGGGGCGAGGCACCCGCACCGGCGTCCGGCCCCTCGGCGTCCCCGCCCGGGAAGCCATAGGCCGCGCAGGATCGGCGCGAAACACCCCGGCGGGGGGCGAGGATCGTCCCATAACTTCGGGCGGGCCCGGGCCGGGGCCAGGGCGGCGGGGACTTCTCACGAATGAAGGAATGCGCGGTCGATGCCCAGCATCCGCCGGCGCACTCTCTCGCGCCGGCACGCGGAGATTCACCCTATGGCCAAGTCACCCGACGAAAAGATCGAGACGCTGGAGAAGAAGCTGAACCTGTGGCGCGTGCTGGCGGTGCTGCTCACGCTCCTGCTGCTGGTGGTGCAGCGGCACAATCTCAAGTCCTGGCTCGACCGGGCCGAGAGCTGGATGAACAACGTCACCAACCGGACGACCTGAGCGGTCGTGGGGCCGGTTCGCGCCGTTGTCCGCATATCCTCGGGGCATGGCGAGACTGTGCACCGCAGGTTCTGTGTCGATCGGGCCCGGCCGTCCGCTCGCTATTCTGGCCGGCCCGTGCGTGCTCGAATCGCTCGAGCTCGGGCTGTCGATCGGCCGAACGCTCAAGGGCCACTGCGACCGCCTCGGCCTGCCGCTGGTGTTCAAGGCCTCTTTCGACAAGGCCAATCGCAGCAGCATCGACTCGGCCCGCGGCCCGGGGCTCGAACAGGGCCTGGCGTGGATGCACCAGATCGGTCGAACGCTTGGGGTCCCGCTGACCACCGACATCCACGATCCGGACCAGGCGGGGATCGCCGCGAGGGTGGTGGACCTCCTGCAGATCCCGGCGTTTCTGTGCCGCCAGACGGACCTGCTGGTGGCGGCGGGCAGGGCGGCCAAGTCGCACGGCCGGGCCGTGAACGTGAAGAAGGGTCAGTTCGTCTCGCCCGACGAGATGCGCGGGCCGGTGCAGAAGCTGGCCCAGGCGGGCTGCTCGAACGTCATGCTCACCGAGCGGGGCACGTTCTTCGGCTACGGCCGCCTGGTCAATGATTTCCTGGGCCTCGCCGACATGATGGCCCTCGACGTGCCGGTCTGCTTCGACTGCACGCACTCAACCCAGCAGCCGGGGAAGGGAGAGGGCGGGAAGGTGACGGGCGGTCGTTCCGAGCTGGCGCCCCTGCTGGCCCGGGCCGCGACCGCCGCGGGCGTGCACGCGCTGTTCCTGGAGTGCCATCCCGAACCCGCGGGCGCGCTCTCCGATGGCGCCACGATGATCCCCCTGGCACGCATGGGCGAGGTGCTCAAACAGGTCGCGGCCATCCGCGCGGCGCTGGCCTGAAAAAAAACAACCGGCCCCCAAGGCCGGTTGTGGGCGAGCGCGAGATGTGCCGAACGATCAGTTCGCCACCAGCCACGATGGGCGGGGGAGGTTCGCATCGGTTGGGTTGATGCTGATCTTGCGACCCTGGATCACGACCTTGCCGTGGCCGAGCGCGAAGAGGGTCTGGTCGCGGCCCATGTCCACCATGAAGCCGGGGCGGAACAGCGTGCCGCGCTGGCGGAGGATGATCGAGCCGGGGCCGGCCTCTTCGCCGCTATAGAGCTTGAATCCCAGGTACTTCGGGTTCGAGTCGCGCCCGTTCTGTGTCGAGCCCTGTCCCTTTTTGTGCGCCATGACGCGGCCTCTCAAATCGAAGGTGGTGCGAACGCCCCGGGGTGGTCCCTGGTGGACCGTTTTCCGGGGCCGAGACTGTATGCCCGGCGGCCCGCGGCGTCTATCGGTGCGAGATCTACCGCATGATCCAGGAGCGTTCCTCGAGCAGGAAGGCCTGCCCGGCCACGCCGGAGAGATCGCCGGGGGCCTTGTAGTCCAGCCGGAGGGTCTTGCGCAGGACGAAACGGTCCTTGCCGTCGGGGCTGGTCACGGTCTTGGTCTCGCCGCTGAAGCCGGCGGCGTACACGGTGATCTGCGAGGGATTCAGGGCGTTGGCCGGCCAGATGACCAGCGCGTCCTTGGCGTTCTCGCTGCCCTGCATGAGCTCGCCGATGACGCCGATCTGGTCCATGATGAACGGGTTCTGCGTCTCGGCGAGGAGTTTCTGCGTGACCGAGAGGGGCACCTCGTGCCCGGACCGAACCACGTTCCCGTCGCCGTCGGAGAGCTGGAACGAGGGGGCGAAGAGCATGTCCTGCCCGGAGTTGTTCGTGACCCTGAACGTCAGGTAGAAGAACTTGCGCTCACCGA
The DNA here is from genome assembly GCA_937871915.1 of uncultured Phycisphaerales bacterium. GTDB lineage: Bacteria > Planctomycetota > Phycisphaerae > Phycisphaerales > UBA1924 > UBA4658. The sequence continues at coordinate 61,833 of CALMPG010000134.1, read as the reverse complement.
CGTTGGGGACATCCACCGTCACCAGACGCATCTGCCCCGGGTCCACCTGCAACTCCCACCGACGCGGCACCGGGTCGGGCTCGGGGGCGGCCGCGGCCATGGGCGTGGTGGTCGCGAGGCCTATGACCCCCGCTCCAACGCAGCACAGCAGTGCGGCCGCAAGGCACGCGGAGCGGGAGGTGAACGCGAGTGGCTTGAACATGGGGACGGTCCTTGCCGAGGGGGGGTCGAGGGTCGGGGCGGGCGGGTCGAGCCCGCGAAGGGTACGAGTCTACTGTCCTGAGCGTCCGAGCACCAATCCCGGGGTCCATTCGGGGCTCGCCGAGGCACTCCCGGGCGGGGCGCCGATTGTCATGTCCACCGCGTCGATCAATCCTGGACTGAGCCCCGCCGGAAGCGGCGGAGGCGGCGGTTCGGGACCACGCATCTTGCTGGTGCCCCCGGAGCTGCGGCTGGCCGCGGCCATGAGACTCATCGGGACCCAGACCGAAGATCCGCGTGGAGCGGCGGAGCGATTCCTGCAGGCCGCGTCGGACCATCGCATCGACCTGTCCCTGATGTACTGCTCCCAGGACCCCGGCGCCCCGGACGAAGTACGGGAGGTGTGTCTGGCGGTGCTGGGCACGGGCCGAACCGCGATGGTCTTTGTTTCGGGGCCGAGAAAAGAGTCCTCGTGGATGCACGGAGCGCGGCTGACCAGACGCGCCGGCCTTGTCGGTGCGGGCGAGCAGAGCGAGCGGGTGGGGTTGATCCACCGCGTGTGCGAGGCGGCCGCGGCGGTGCGGACGGCGGAAAAGCCGCCGCCGGTGCTGGCCCAGACGCTGCTGGAAACCCGCGAGTCGGAGGTGGCGCGGGCGTTCCGAGTGGCCGGGTTCCTGCAACTCGGCGACCTGGCGTACATGCGGCGGCCGGTGCAGCGCGAGCCGGGCAGATTGCTGGAGCTGGCCGCGAGTCCGACGTGGCCGGCGGGGCTGGCGGTGCGGTCGGTCGCGGAGTTGGGGGCATCGGGGGAGGACGAGGCGGCGGTACGGTCGAGGTTGCTGGGGGCGTTGGAACGCTCGTACATCGGCACGCGGGATTGCCCGGAACTCTGCGGCATGCGGTCGCTCGAAGACGTTCTGGACTCGCACAGGTCGGTGGGTGTGATGGATCCGACGCTGTGGTGGCTCGTGGAAAGCCGGGATGGGCCGCAGGGGTGCCTGTTGCTCTCGCCGGCGCCGGAGCAGGACTCGGTCGAACTGGTGTACCTCGGGCTGGCTCCGGCGGTGCGGGGCATCGGGCTGGGCGCGACGCTGCTGGGGTTCGGCCTACGCCGGCTCTACGACACGGCGCTGGCGCCCGAGGCGGTTTCCGGCCACCCGCACGTGCGGGGAACCGGGGGAGTCACCTGCGCGGTGGACACACGCAACGCGCCGGCGATGAAGCTGTACCGGCGGGCGGGCTTCGAGCGGGTGGGTCTTCGGATGCCGTTCGTGCGGGCGCTGCCGTCGGGCGAGGCTCGGCCCTGAATTCCCGGGACAAAGTCGCGGTATCCACAAAGATGTCCACATCGGGTCCGCACGCGCGGGCGCGCGGGCCGGAAAATTATTTTGCGACGCACAACTCCCTGTTTCTCCCGCACCTGCGCGGCGGTCGGGCGCATCGAATGCCAAGAATGTGTTGAGTCGCGACCGAATGCGCGGTACATTTCGCCCCGGTCACGGACGGACCGGCGGTTCGAGACGTTTGACCTTCGCTGCGAATGTGTACGAGCCCCCGGCTACCGGGGCTCGCCTCGCGGGAGGTTCGGTGTCGAGGGCTGGCGTTGAACGGACTCTTGGCAAGCCGGAACAGCGGTTGTTCCGGAGGTTCGAGCAGCCCTTCGATTTGTCCAACGCTCAGTTGTGAGACCGACAATCGACTTTCGACCGGAAAGGTGTGACCTGTGGAGACACGTCACGCTCAGCAGTCGTCGTCCGCGCCCGTCCGTTCGGGGACTTCCAGCGGAGCCGAACCAGAGAACCAGACGACCCAGGCCCAGCGGGCCCGGGCCATTCCCGGGGTGGGGGCCCAGGCCGGCGACGACGCCCGGCCTCGCGCCCGGGCCACCCCGATGGACCCGACGCGGCGCGTGCTGTCCTCGCGCCCGGCGGGGAGCGTCGAGACCGTCCGCCCGCTGCCGCTGGCCGATGGGGAGGCGGCCGCCCGGGTCGCGGCCCGCGTGCGGACCTCGATCGGCGCCGAGCGATTCGACGGCTCGTTCGCCAACAAGGCCCTCTTCCGCGTCGAGGCGGGCGTGCTGGAAGTCGCCGCGTCGTCGCGGGTGCTCTCCGGACTGCTCGAGCGTCGCTTCGGCGACCTGATCCGCCACTCGGCGAAGATCGAGATGGGCGAGTGCGTGGTGCGGTTTGTCGTGGCCGCCGATCTCTTCGGAGCGCAGACGATCCCTTCGCCCGGCGCGCCCGCGCCGACGACGGGGCGCGAAACGCCGTCGGACGATGCCGTGCTCTCACGCCCCGTCGCGCCGGCGGCCCGGAAGGCGGCCCCGCGCGTGGTCCCGACGGATCGGTACCGGTTCGACACGTTCATCGTGGGCGACTCGAACCGGCTCGCGTACAACGCGGCGATCGCGCTGGCCGAGGGCCGGCCCGACGCGGCGTCGTACAGCCCGCTCTTCCTGCACGGGCCGTGCGGGGTCGGCAAGACGCACCTGCTCAACGCGGTGGCCCGGCGCTTCAAGGAAGTGCAGGCCGGCGCGACGGTGCGGATCATCGGGGCCGAGGCGTTCGTGAACGAGTACGTCTCGGCCGTGCGGGCCGGGGACGTGGAGAAGTTCCGGCGCACGCTCCGGCGCGTCGATCTGCTCTGCATCGACGACGTGCACTTCCTCTCCAACAAGCAGTCCACGCAGGGCGAACTCCTGCACACGCTCGACGAGCTCGGTCGGGGCGGGGCGAAGATCGTGCTCGTTTCCGACGAGGCCCCGCGTCAGATCAAGGCCTTCTCGGCCGCCCTCATCTCGCGGTTCCTCGCGGGGATGGTGGCGGGGATCCAGACGCCGGACACCCCGCTGCGGGACAAGTGCGTGCGGATGTTCGCCCAGCAGCGCGGGCTGAATCTCGACGCGACGGCGATCGACCTGCTCGTGCAGCGCACGGGCCAACTGCCCGGGCAGGAGCCCTCGACGGTTCGCGACATCGAGGGGCTCATCACCCGCATCGACGCCCTGCACCGGCTCGTTCCCGAGAGCGAGGGTCGCCCGGCGGCCTCCGGGGCCATCGGCGCTCTCCTGGTCGAGCGGGCTCTGGGCCACGCGGGCGGCTCGACGGTGCTCGACCCCGGCGCGCCCCTGCGGGCGCCGCGCCCCGTGCGGATCGACGCCATCATCGCCCACACGTGTGCCGCGCTGGCGGTGGACCCGGTGGACCTCTCGGGCAAGACGCGCCACCCGCGCGTCGTGTGCGCCCGGGCCGCCATCACCCACCTTGCCCGCCAGCTGACCACGCTTTCCTATCCCGAGATCGCCCGGGCGATCGGCCGTCCCAACCACTCGACGGTCATCACCGCCTTCCAGCGCTTCGCCAAGCAGCTCGCCGCCGACGAGGCGGTGGACGCCCCGGGCGCGCCCGAGGCCCGCACCCTCAACGTGCTGGTCCGCCAGATCGCCGCGGCGGCCCAGTCGGGCCGACGCTGAAGCCCGCACAACGGCCCATTTGTTTGTCTCCGCACTCCTTCCGAAGCCCCGGCCCGATCGTCCTCGACGACGATCGGGCCGCGGTCGTTTTGGACGAGCCCCGAACGAAGTGAGGGAGGTGGATGCGGCGGGAGGTGTCCCCTCACTTCGTTCGGGGCTCGTTGTCCCGGGTATCCTGCGCCATGGTCTACTTCTGGCTGGCCCTCGCGGTGGTGTTCGAGGTCGGATGGGCGATCTCGATGAAGCTCTCGGACGGGTTCTCGCGACTCTGGCCTTCGGCGGCGACGGTGGCCATGTACCTGCTGAGCGTGGTCTTCCTGGCCCTGGCGACGCGCAGGATGGACGTGGGCGTGGCGTACGCGATCTGGGCCGGGTGCGGCGTGTCGCTCATCGCCGTCGCGGGGATCGTCTGGTTCAAGGAGCCCGCGAGCGCCCTGAAGATCGCGTCCCTGGCGCTGATCCTGCTGGGCATCGTGGGGTTGCAACTCGCCGGCGCGGGCCGACACTGACGGATTCCGAAGGGGCACGCCACGATCGTGCCGATACCCTTGGCAGCCATGGCCAGCAACGAAATCCCGCTCTCCAAGCCCGACATCACCGACCTCGAGATCGACACGGTCGTGCGCTCGCTTCGGTCCGGGCGGCTCTCGATCGGACCGATGGTCGAGGAGTTCGAGGAGGCGGTGGCCACGCGCTGCAACCGGCGGTACGGCATCGCCGTCAACAGCGGCACATCGGGCCTGCACCTGTCGATGCTGGCCCTCGGGATCGGCAGTGGGGGGGGCGACGAGGTCATCACCACGCCGTTCTCGTTCGTCGCCTCGGCCAACTGCGCCCTGTACGTCGGGGCCCGCCCGGTCTTCGTGGACATCTGCCCCAAGACGCTGAACATGGACCCGTCGCGCCTGGAGGCGGCCATCACCCCCCGCACCAAGGCCATCGTCGCCGTCGAGTGCTTCGGCAATCCCGCGTACATGGACGAGTACGAGGCGATCGCGGCCAAGCACCACATCCCGCTCATCGAGGACTGCTGCGAGGCGCTCGGCTCGGCCCAGGCGGGCCGGCGGGCGGGGGGCTTCGGCAACGTGGGCGTGTTCGCGTTCTATCCCAACAAGCAGATCACCACGGGCGAGGGCGGCATGATCGTGACGGATGACCGGCGCATCGCCGACCTGTGCCGCTCCATGCGCAACCAGGGACGGACGATTCCCAATGCGCCCGGGACCAACCCCGGCGGCTCCGCCCTCGGCCCGACGCAGGCCCAGCCCGGCAGCCCGTGGCTCTGCCACGAGCGGCTCGGGTACAACTTCCGGATGCCGGAGATGTGCGCGGCCCTTGGTGTGGCCCAGATGCGGCGGCTGACGGAGATCGTTCAGAAGCGCCAGCGCGTGGCCTCGATGTACATGCGCCGGCTGATGGACAACCACGAGGTGATCCTCCCGACGGTGCACGAGCACACCAGCATGTCGTGGTTCGTCTTTGTCGTCCGCCTCGCCAGCACGTACACCCGCGAGGAACGCGACCGGATCATCTCCGGCCTGCTGCGGCACGACGTCGGGGCCAAGGACTATTTCCCCTGCATCCACCTGCAGCCGTTCTACCGGGACCGGTTCGGGTTCGGGCCGGGCGACTTCCCCATCGCCGAGACCGTCAGCACGCGCACCATCGCCCTGCCGTTCTACAACGACATGACCGAGAGCGACGTGGACCACGTCGTGCGGACATTCTCGCTCATGATCGAGCGGGAGAACATCCGGCGCACGTAGCACGGGCATCCTGCCCGTGCTCCGGGCCTGTTAGACTTGGAGCCCCGGAGGCCCCCATGAATACCCACGCCCGTCGCGTTGCATTGACCCTTGCCGCCGCGCTCTGCCTCATCGCGGCGGGGTGCGAGGAATCGAAAGTCACCGACGCCAACTTCGCCAAGATCACCAAGGGAATGACAATCTCCCAGGTGCAGAGCATCCTCGGCTCGGGCAAAGATGAAACCTCCAGCGCCGGGTACACCATCTCCGGGGGCGGGGTGCTGGGCTCGCAGGCCGCGCCCGAGAAGGTCTATACCTGGAAGAGCAAGGACCTGCAGATCATCGTGACCATGAAGGACGGGAAGGTAGTCCAGATGGAGAAGCGGCCGATCTAGCGTGCGCTTCAACTATTCGGATTCGTCGGCATCGCGCAACACCCGAGAACGAAGGTCGGCGGATACGCGGAAGTTCAGGCGATCCTCCAACACCGAGAGCAGCGGCCCGACCCGATCGACCAAACCTCTCGACTTCGCGCTGACAAGCACCGAGAGCACGCCGGCCGTGGCCAGACCGAGACTCACGGCGGCCTTGCGGCCGCGGAGATCGTCCACCAGCAGAAGGTCGGCGTTGGTCTCGATGGCGAGCGAGATCGCCTCTGCTTCTCCGGCCCCGAGGCTCACGCGGAGGGAACTCACCCGTTGGATGTCTCGGGGTGAGCGCACCTCGAACTCGGGATGGTCCGCCACGACGAACGGGCCGACCACCGGGGCAGCGAAGGCCAACTCCCGTTCCACAGCCGGAGGCACGAGCACGCGCCCGTACATCGCCGACAGCACATCAATCCGTTCCAGGGCTTGCAACGCCCGAATGGGAGATGTATCGCTCACCACGAGCAACGGCTACCCGGCCTTCCGAGTCTGCCGATCCAGCTGCGACTGCCGGTCGAGTTCATAGTCCTCGAGCGTGGAGCGATACACGGTCAGGCCGCGCTTCGCCAGTTCGGCCTCGAACGCGGGACGTTCCAACCCACAGAGTCTGGCGGCCACGGCCTTGTCCAGCTTCCCCGCGTCGAAGAGCCGACAGGCGAACTCAACCAGGGCATCGTGCTTGGTGAGGCCGGCTTCCCGCAGGATTTCGTCCGGGATATCGAGGAACATCCGCCAATCATACCTCCGAGAGGCCTGGCGTGCCAAACGAATCCCGATCAACAAACGGTTTGGCTTGCCCTTGCGGGAGGACGGCCTAAACTCTTGGCCCTGCCCGGAGATTCCCATGCCCAACGTCTGTCATTTCACCGGCCGCAAGTCCTCATTCGGCAAGCAGCGCACCTGGCGCGGCCAGGCCGTCAAGCGCGGCGGCTTCGGTCTCAAGCCCACCGGCATCACCCGGCGCAAGTTCCGGCCCAACCTGCACACCGTCACCGCCATCATCGACGGCGCCCCGACGCGAGTGAAGGCCTCGACGCGGGCCATCAAGCAGGGCCTGGTCGTCAAGCCCCTCAAGCGCAAGTACGGCTACACCCGGCAGCAGAACGCCGCCAAGGCCGCCAAGGCGGGCTGATTCGCACGTCTTTCGATCGATCCAGAAGCCCCGGCAACCCCGGGGCTTTTTTCATCGAATCGCCGCGCCCGCCGCGTCGATAACATTGCCGGTGAAGTGCGACCGCTGCGAGAACGAGGCGACCGTCCACGAGCTTCGCGTTGAGAACAACGTGCGGCGCGAGAAGCACCTCTGCGACCAGTGCGCGCGCAGCGAGGGCATCACCCCGCAGGCCCCCGCCCCGATCACCGCGCTCCTCAGCCAGTTCGTCACCCAGCAGAGCCCCGGCGCACCCGCCGCCGGGCAGCCCGCAACGCCCGCGGCCAAGGTCATCTGCCCCGGGTGCGGCACGAACTACGCCCAGTTCCGCCAGAGCGGGATCCTCGGGTGCGAGACGTGCTACGAGACCTTCGAGAGCCAACTCACGCCGCTCATCGCCCGGGCCCACGAGGGCGGGACGCACCACGCGGGCAAGGTGCCGGCGTCGTCCGGGCTCGTCCGCCCGATGGCCGCGATCCCTGCGGCGGATCAACCGGCCAAGCCCGCGGCGGCCGCGCCCGCGAAGCAGGACGAGCGACTGATCGCCGACCGCATCGCGCTGCTCAAGAAGAAACTCACCGAGGCCATCGCGGCCGAGAAGTACGAGCAGGCGGCGAAGATCCGCGATGAGTTGCACCAGTTGCACGGCACCCAGGTTCCCGCCGCGCCCCCGGCGCCTGCGGCGGCCAAGCGCAAGCCCAAGTCCCAGGGCGGCGAGGGCACCCCGGGGCCCGCGGCCGGGGGGAACCGATGAGCGCACCGGTCCCCAAACCCCCGTTCAGTTCCGCAGCCGTGAAACGCGGGGCGGAGTGGCTGCGCGGGCAAGGGGCGGACTCGGACGTGGTCGTGTCGTCGCGGGTTCGGCTGGCGCGCAACATCACCGGGTATCCGTTTCTCTCGCGGGCCTCGCGCCCGCAGCGGACGGAGATTCTCGACCTCTGCCGCGACCGGCTGCTCACCTGCGGCATCGCCCAGCAGATGCTCTGGGTGGACGTGCATGTCGCTCCGCCGCTGGATCGCACGCTCATGCTCGAGCGGCACCTGATCTCCAAGGAGCACGCCAAGGGCGTGATCCCGGGGGGCGCCAAGGGCGAGGCCCAGCCCGAGGTCGCCGATGCTCCGCTCACGCCCGGCGCGCCCGTCACCAACGGCGAGTCGCGCGGCGTGGCCGTGTCGCTGCCGGATGAGAGCGTCTCGGTCATGGTCAACGAGGAGGACCACCTGCGGTTGCAGGTGCTGCTCTCGGGATTGGAACTCTCGGCGGCGTACCAGCGCGTGAACCAGGTCGACGACCTGATCCCCGGGATGAGCCGCGCGACGGGGCGATCGCTGGAGTACGCGTTCTCGCCGCGGTTTGGGTATCTCACGTGCTGCCCGACGAACGTCGGCACGGGCATCCGCGTGAGCGTGATGCTGCACCTGCCGGGGCTGAAACTCACGGGGGAACTCGAGAAGGTGCGCCGGGCGACGCGCGACATGAACCTCGCGGTGCGCGGCTATTACGGAGAGGGCTCCGAGGCCGCGGGCGAGTTCTACCAGATCTCCAACCAGACCACCCTCGGCAAGTCCGAGGCCCAGATCCTCAAGGAGTTCGAGCAGGAGATCATGCCGCAGGTGATCAACTACGAGCGCCAGGCGAGGCGGATGCTGCTCGAGAAGCGTCGGCGGTTGCTGGAGGATCGTGTGTATCGCGCTCTGGGCATCCTGCGTCACGCCCGTCTGCTCTCGCCCGAGGAGGCGATCACGATGCTCTCGGATGTCCGCCTCGGCGTGGTCACAGGGCTGGTCAAAGGGGTAACCGAGCAGGATGTGAACCAGTTGATCCTGCTCACCCAGCCGGCTCACCTGCAGCGGGTGCTGGGGCAGGAGATGGACCAGAACGCGCGCCGGGAGGCGCGGGCGGACCTGGTTCGCGAGAAACTGGCTGTTTGAAGTCTGGCCGAGGCTTGCTCCGTGTGACTGTGGTATGCTGCGCCGCGGAGCACGCCCGTGGGCACCTGGTCATTGCCACCAACCGAGGAACGGACGCAACCGGCGGAGCGGTTCGTGTGGCCGCCCCGCCCGACCGGGCCGCGTCCCGAGATCGATGCCTTTGCCGCTCCGTCGTGGGCGGAGCCTCCGCAGGCGCGCGGCCCCGACGTCGGTGCGACACGGTCGAAAGTGCCATCGGCCGACCCCCGCAAGCCCATCGCCGAGCATTGGCTTGATATCGAGCGGGTGTGGTTCGATGTCGTCGCTCCGCTCCTGGGCGACCGCATGCGGCTGGATGGCTGGACCCCGGACACGCCCGTCCAGTACTGCTCGCGATGCGCACTCGGCGTCGGCCGCGACGGGTTGCGGGACGATCTGTGCAAAGCATGCCGGGACGGCGAAACGACGCGACCGCCGTGGCAGCGGATCATCCGATTGGGCGAATATGCCCATCCGCTCGACCAGTGGATCCGGGAGGTGAAGTTCACCCGCTGGCGGCGCCTCGGGCACGATCTGGGGCGGCTGCTGGGCGAGACGTTGGCTCCCGAACTGGCCGCCGCGCGGCAAGCGGGACTCGTGCCACAGGAGCCGCCCCTGATCGTCCCGGTGCCGATGCCCCCGCTTCGCCGACTTATGCGGGGCATCGACCACACGGTGGCCATCGCCCGGGGCGTGGCGGGCCGGCTCAACGGGCGGGTCGTGCAGCCCCTTCGGCGCGATCTGAGGCCGTCGCAGACTCGGGTGGCGCCGAGCAGCCGGGCCGCGAACGTGGCGAACTCGATCCATCCCCGCGCGGCGTGGGTGCGGCCGCGGCTGGATGGGAAACTGGTCATCGTGGTCGATGACGTCACCACGACCGGCAGCACGCTTCGGGGGGCGTGCCGGGCGGTGGCGGCGGTTCAGCGCGCGGAGCGAGACCGGGCCGCGTCGGCAGGCGAAAGCCCAAGAAAACCCGGGCCGATCTGGGCGGCGGTGCTGGCCCGCACGGCCCCGGATTCCCATGACTTTCTGGACCCGGATGGGGTGTAGGCGCAAGGGATTGTCGGGCATACACTTGCGCAAGCCCTGCGCCACCCGGTTGGAGGCCCTGCCGACAATTCACGGGAAGTTGGCAAGGCGGCTTGACAGCGTGGGGGGGCTGGCTAAACTCTCCCCCGCCTCTGAAGGAAACCACGAGGCCGTGGCGAGGTCGCCGGATGGCGATTTCGCCGCACCATCTTTGCAAAGTAAAGACAGTTGGAAGGTCCGCGAGAATGTGCGACCTGGCAAGCGGCGTCCTGCCGTGGCTTTGCAAGCCGGCCAAGGTCGAATATGCACCGAAGGGGTCACAGCCTTCGAGGCAGGCATTTTCGAGGATCACGATAAGACCCTGGGGACAGTACTTGTACTGTCTCCAAAGCTTAAAGTAGATTTTGCCTGTTCAGTCGCCGGAGTTAGCCCTCCGGTGGCGGCGGGTCGCCGGAAAGTGCGGATGCAAGTCCACATGGAACGGCACTCGTTGACCGGCCAGTGTCGCAAGACGCTGGTTTTTTTAACAGGTCAGCTCTCAATCATCTGAAGCACCGCGACGTCCGCCCCTCAAAAGGTGGCCGCCGCATCGCAAAGGATTTCAATTGAAGAGTTTGATTCTGGCTCAGACTGAACGCTGGCGGCATGGCTAAAACATGCAAGTCGAACGGACCCGCAAGGGTTAGTGGCGGAAGGGTGAGTAATACTATCGAATGTACCCTGAGGTGGAGGATAGGCACGGGAAACTGTGCGTAATACTTCATGATCTCGTGAGAGCAAAGCCGCAAGGCGCCTTGGGAGCAGCGATATTCCTATCAGGTAGTTGGCGGGGTAATGGCCCACCAAGCCGAAGACGGGTAGCCGGTATGAGAGTACGGCCGGCCACATCGGGACTGAGACACTGCCCGGACTCCTACGGGAGGCTGCAGTAACGAATATTCCGCAATGGGCGAAAGCCTGACGGAGCAATGCCGCGTGTGGGATGAAGCGGTTTCGCCGTGTAAACCACTGTCAGAAGATAGAAAAGATGATCATCTTCAGAGGAAGGGGCGACTAACTCTGTGCCAGCAGTCGCGGTAAGACAGAGGCCCCGAGCGTTAGTCGGAATCACTGGGCTTAAAGGGTGCGTAGGCGGGCGCGTAAGTGCTTTGTGAAAGCCCTGGGCTCAACCCAGGAATTGCATGGCATACTGCGCGTCTTGAGGAAGCTAGAGGCCGGTAGAACGATCGGTGGAGCGGTGGAATGCGTAGAGATCGATCGGAATGCCAAGGGTGAAGACAACCGGCTGGGGCTTTCCTGACGCTGAGGCACGAAAGCGTGGGGATCAAACAGGATTAGATACCCTGGTAGTCCACGCCCTAAACGATGCACACTAGATCGGTGCGGGTTTCACCCCGTACTGGTCGTAGAGAAATTGATAAGTGTGCCGCCTGGGGAGTACGGTCGCAAGGCTAAAACTCAAAGAAATTGACGGGGGCTCACACAAGCGGTGGAGCATGTTGCTTAATTCGAAGCAACGCGAAGAACCTTACCTGGGTTTGACATGCACGGATTAGTTCCTGGAAACAGGAATGAGGCCCGCAAGGGTACAACGTGCACAGGTGCTGCATGGCTGTCGTCAGCTCGTGCTGTGAAGTGTTTGGTTAAGTCCATTAACGAGCGCAACCCCTGTCGCTAGTTGCTAACGAGTAATGTCGAGGACTCTAGCGAGACTGCCGCTGTAAAGCGGAGGAAGGTGGGGATGACGTCAAGTCCTCATGGCCCTTACATCCAGGGTTGCAAACGTGCTACAATGGTGCGCACAAAGCGACGCGAGGCCGCAAGGCGGAGCAAATCGCAAAAAACGCACCCCAGTTCGGATTGAAGGCTGCAACCCGCCTTCATGAAGTTGGAATCGCTAGTAATCGGAGATCAGCTACGCTCCGGTGAATAAGTTCCTGAGCCTTGTACACACCGCCCGTCAAGTCATGGGAGCCGGTAGCGCCCGAAGCCGCCACATCACTGTGGTGTCTACGGCAAGATCGGTGACTGGGACTAAGTCGTAACAAGGTAGCCGTAGGAGAACCTGCGGCTGGATCACCTCCTTTCTAAGGGATTTCCTTAGACTCGTGAATCGTCCTCGGACGCTTCCGCGGAGCAATCCGCAGCGAGTATCGTGAACACGTTCTCGTTCGGCCACTTCAAGGTGGCCGGGCAACCGACCCGCAAGGGTCGGTCAATGGACCCCAACTGTCTTTATGATCTTTGCACAACGCCCGGCGCTCACGCGCTGGGCGTTGTGCTTTTTGAGGTCCGCTCCAGGTTCGTTGCCGCCATCAGCACGCGGCCGGAATGGGGGGAGGGGGGTGCTCGCGTCGGTTGCGGTGGGTTGCCAACCTGCACTTTGGCCGCCGCCCGTTCGGGGTATTTTCGCTCATTCCGTGCCTCTCGGGGTGGTCCCGGCTTTCCTGCGGGACAGACTTCACCTGTCCGGAGCCCAATCCTGACTCAAGGGAGGCGTCCCATGTTGACCCGCATTCGCGCTCTGGCCTGGTTGCTCGTGCTCTCGGTCGGTGTGGGTTCCGCGGCGGCCCAGCCGGTGACCTACTACCTCCGCCCCGGCAGCACCGACCAGCAGGGGTGCTTCCACTTGTGCGCGTGCTTCGTGTCCTCCAACGAGCCGCTGCGCGGCCGCTTCGACCTCACGCCGACGCAGCCCGATCCTGTGTTCATGAACTTCGCCGTCTCGAACGTGGTCTTCCGCTCCCCGGCGTTCCACCAGACGTTCGTCGGATCCGGCACGTACCAGATCGGCGGAGACCCCGCGGCCCTGCAGCGGATGCGGCTCGACCTGTCGATCGATGGTTTGGATCCGTTGCACTGGGACTCGCTGTACCAGACTCCCGCGGCCTCGTCGCCGGCGATCAACGCGGTCCTGACGATCAATAACTACGAGTGCTACGACATCGTGCTCACGCTCAAGGCCACGCCGCTGCGCTCGGATTGGAACGCCGACGGCGCGATCACCACCACGGACATCTTCGACTTCCTGAACACCTGGCTCGCGGGCGACGGCGACGCGAACGACGACGGTCAGACCGGCACCGCCGACATCTTCGCGTTCCTCGACGACTGGTTCGCCGGGCGGTGAAACGAATGCCGGCGCGCCGGCTCAGGGCCCCGATCGATTCACCCACCCGAACTCCCCCAGCGGCGTGGTGTTGAGCACCGCGCCGACGGTGTACGGCGTGAGCCGGTTGCCCTTGAGAACCCGCAGGCCGTTGCCGGTGAGGTCCCCGGGCTCCGCCGCCCGATCGTCCGGACCCGTGGGGGCCTTGAAGATCCCAACGCTCGCGTCCATGTAGCCGACATTGCACCCCCCGCCGCGCCCGCCCGCGGCCGAGCCGGCCTTCTTGGCCCCGTGACGGGTCGAGAACTGGTCGTTGTTGGCGAACGAGCCGTCGTCGTAGGACTGGTTGTAGAACAGGTCGTGTTCCTCGATCATGAGCGGCACGGCCTGGAAGTACCTGCTGTTGACGGTGGCGTACCCCTGCGCGGGATTGGCCGCGTACGCCATCTTGCAGTCGGTGTCGAGGCGGGCCCCCGCGAAGCGGATGATCATCGTGTAGTCGAAGAACCTGTTGGCCTCGCGCTTGGCCGAGGGGCACTCGAGGATCTTCTCGGCCGTCGAGACGTAGTCGAAGAGCACCGACGACGTGAACGGACGATTGATGTACAACGCCGGGTTGGCGATGTAGGCCGCGTTCTGCCGGCCGCTCCAGTCGAGGTTGATCGGACCCTGCCAGTAGGAGCCGGGGATCACCTTGTAGTCCGCGGCGTACGACGAGAACGCGATCATGATCTGGCGGACGTTCGATGTGCAGACCACCGTTCGCCCGGTCTCGCGGGCCTTGCCCAGCGACGGCAGCAGGATGGCGATGAGCAGCGCGATGATCGCGATGACCACCAGCAGTTCGATGAGCGTGAACGCGCGCCGAGTTGTGGCCATGACGGCCTCCGGGCAAAGGCGAGCCCTGCCTGACCGCCCCAGCCTACCTCAAACCGGCCCGCCCGTGCATGAAACTTGTTGAATCGACGCCCCCGGGGCAGGGTCTCGCCCGTGCGGCCCGTCCAACCTCCCAACAATCCGGGGTGGATACACCCCAACTCGACCTGCTCGCCACCTGCACCTTCGGCCTCGAGGCCGTGGTGGCGCGTGAACTGGCCCAGTTGGGGTACGACGCGGAGCCCATCGGGACCGGTCGGATTCTCTTCCGCGGCGACCACCGGGCCATCGCCGACGCCAACCTCTGGCTGCGGGCGGCCGATCGGGTCCTGATCCGGGTGGGCACGTTCGAGGCCGACAACTTCGATTCGCTCTTCGAGGGCGTCAAGGCCCTGCCGTGGGAGCGCTGGATCGCCCGCGAGGCCGCGTTTCCCGTGGCGGGGCGGTGCGTGCGTTCGCGGCTCTCGAGCGAGCCGGCGGTGCAGCGGGCGACCAAGAAGGCGATCGTCGAGAGGCTCCAGGTCATGCACGCCAGCGGGGGGCTTGCTGCGCTCCTGCCGGAGACTGGCCCGCAGGTGGCCATCGAGGTCTCGATCCTGAAGGACATCGCCACGTTCACGATCGATACGTCCGGCACGGGTTTGCACAAGCGGGGCTACCGCGAGGGCGTGATGCCGGCGGAGGCCGCGCTGCGCGAGACCCTCGCCGCGGGCCTGGTGTTGCTGAGCGTCTGGCGTCCCGGTCGGCCGCTGGTGGACCCTTTCTGCGGGAGCGGCACGATCGCCATCGAGGCGGCGATGATCGGTCGGTCGATCGCCCCGGGTCTGAACCGTCCGAGCGGGTTCGACGCGGAGCGATGGAAGGGCGCCGACGGCCGACCGCTGATCGATCCGCGTGTGTGGCAAGAGGCCCGCGAGGAGGCCGCCGCGTCGATCGTGCCCGATCGGCTGGATCCGGTTATCCACGCGTCGGATGTGGACGAGGAGGTGCTCCGGCTGGCCCGTCGCAACGCCCGCGCGGCCGGTCACGGCATCGAGAACGACATCCAGTTCCTGCGCCGGGATGTGGCCGAACTCTCGAGCACCAAGGACTACGGGGTGATCGTCACCAATCCGCCGTACGGCGAGCGCATCGGGGCCCGCGGCGAGCAGGAGGACATCGACCGCCTGTACCGCTCGCTGCCCACGATCTTCCGGCGGATGCCGACGTGGAGTTTCCATGTGCTCAGCGGGCGGCTGGACATGGAGCGCCTGTTCGGCCAGGTGGCGACGCGCAGGCGGAAGCTGTACAACTCCAAGATCGAGTGCACGTACTTCTCGTTCCTCGGGCCGAGGCCGCCCGGGGCGGCAGCGCCGGGCGCGGAAATGCCGGAGCCGCACCGCGAAGAGGACGAGGGCGGAACCGAAGGGATCGAAGGGGGGACCGGAGCGTCGGGCGAGAGCGCACGCATCGCCATCAACGAGGATGGCGAGGCAGAGCAGGCTCTCGCCTCGAGTCCCTCGGTCTTCGCTTCATCCCCCTCGCGTTCCGAGCCCCCGGCCGCGTTCGGCGGCCTGCGGGAGCGCGACGAGCGCGAGGCGGCGGAGTTCGGCCGGTGCCTGGCCAACAACCTGCGGCACCTGCGCAAGTACCCATCGCGCGGCACCACGAACTTCCGCGTCTACGAGCGCGATGTGCCGGATGTGCCGCTGATCGTCGATCGGTACGAGGCGACCTCCGGCGAGGTCTGGTTCCACGCCGCGGAGTACGAGCGACAGCACAGCCGCACCTCCGCCCAGCAGGCCGACTGGTTCGACCTCATGCGCCGCACCATCGCCGAGGCCGGCGGCGTTCCGCCGATCCGGGTGGTGACGAAGGAAAAGCACCGCCAGCGCGGCCTCTCGCAGCACGAGAAAGTCGCCGAGGACCGGGGCACGCTCATCGTGCAGGAGGCCGGCCTGCGCTTCGAGGTGAACCTCACCGACTACATCGACACCGGCCTGTTCCTCGACCACCGCCAGACGCGCCAGATGTTCAAGGAGCAGGCGAGCGGGAAGCGGGTGCTGAATCTGTTCTGCTACACGGGGAGTTTCACGGCCTACGCCGCGGCGGGTGGCGCGGCCTCGACCACCAGCGTGGACCTCTCCAACACCTATCTCGACTGGGCCCGCCGGAACCTCGGCCTGAACAACCTGTACGCGCCGAGGCACGCGTTTGTGAAGTCGGATGTGATGGAGTTTCTCCGCTCGCACGCGAAGCCGGCGGGCGGGTCGTACGACCTGGCCATCGTGGACCCGCCGACGTTCTCCAACAGCACCTCCACGGAGCGCGACTGGGAGGTGCAGGAGTCGCACACCGAACTGCTCGCGCTGCTCGCCCCGCTCATGGCCGAGGGCGGTGGGGTGTACTTCTCGACCAACTTCCGCCGCTTCAAGCTCGATGAACCCCGGGCGGCCGAGGCGGGCTTCGCCGTGCGAGAGATCAGCAACCGAACCGTCCCGCCGGAGTACCGCAACAGGCGCATCCACCGGTGCTGGCGGCTGGCCATGGTCGGTCGCCAGGCCGCGGTCGAGTCGATCGCTCGGCGCACCTCCCTGTCGGCTCCCGAATCCGCGGCGGAGGCCGAGGGCGAGTAGGCCGCGTCGTGCCGGAAGGGGTCATCGCGAGGCGCGCGCGGTGCACGATCCGGACCAGACCAGCGTGCCCAGCAGCGCCAGCATCCCGTAGGAGGGACCGCCGATCTCGCGCCACGTCCGAACCGCCGCGTCGAGCGATTCCGTTCCGCCCGGCGGAAGGATCAGCGAGAGGAGCAACATCCCGCACCCGACGAGCGCCGGCCATCGCGCGATCGGGGTCTTCGGCGCCACGATCATCGCGGCCGCGACGCACGCGGGCGCGAGCAGCAGGTACAGGTGCCGCCCGTTGGTCTGCGGGCCGAAGATGAGGAAGCCCAGGATCAGCGCGGCGGACTCGATGGCGATGAGCGCGGGGAACGGCCCGGAGCGCTGCATCCCCGCGCGGGGCCACGCCAGCAGGGGCAGCTTCGACCGGCGGTACGCCAGCGCGATCATCGAGCACACCACGAGCGCGACGCACCCTCCGAGGATCATGGCCGCGAGCGCGTGCTGGTTTCCTCCGAGCGCCCGGGCGATCGAGCTGGTGATGGAGACGCTGAATCCGTCGGCGATGCCGCCGGTGATGGCGTGGGGCCCGTCCGAGCCGAGGCCCGTCAGGTTCAGCAGGGCGCCAAAGCCGGTGCGAAGGTACTCCAGGTTCTTCGACCACCCAACCCATAGCGCGGGCGCGAACGCCCCGGCGAGGATCCCCGCGATCATTCCCGCCGCCGCCGTGTATCTGCGCCGGAGGACGAGCCACGGGAGAAAGAAGATCGGCAGGTATTTCACGTTGACGGCGATGCCGAGGGCCACCCCCGCCAGCGCGGGGCGCTTGTCCAGGGCGCGAATCCCGACCGCCATGAGCAGGAGCATCAGCGCGTTGGTCTGCCACATCCGAAGCTCGCTGCGCACCTTGTCGGCGACCACGACGAGGGCGATGGCCATCACGACGGGCGCGAGCAGCGCCGCGAGCCTTCGCCCCTCCGCGGCCAGCCGCTCGCAGGCGTCCCGGGCCAGCATCCACGCCGAGGCGATCGACATGCCCGCGCTGGCCAAGAGCGTGATGATCCCGGCGGTCCGATGCTGCGTGGTCGGATCGTCCAGCAGCGTCAGGGGCATGTAGAGAAAGGCCACCAGGGGCGGATAGATGTAGTCCCGGTGTCGCTCGGCGTACAGGTCGCCACCATGGACCATCTCGCGAGCGGCCTCGTAGAACGCGAGGAAGTCGCCCTTGGTGGAATCGGCGGCGTACGCGTAGGTCAGCGCGTGACGGACGAACTCCGCGTAGAGCAACCCGATGCCGATGCACGCCCACACCCCGAACAGCCGGGCGCGCCTGGAGCTGCGCGTCGAGGCGTCGCGGGATGGTCCGGGCGGCTTGCGAGATGTGCTCGGGTGGTGCTCCATCGTGCTGTGCCGCCAAACGCGGGCCGCGGGACAGGGCCAACTCTACCCGCGCTGGCGGATCGCGGGCACACTCTCGAGTGTCCTCGCCCGTGCCAGCCCCGCCCACGCCACGCCCAGCCACATCAACGCCACGCACCACCCCGCGCCGCCGATCGCACGCCACCCCGCTACCAGCCCGTCCATGCCCATGCCGGTGGGGGGGAAGTTCATGGCGACCTGGCCGAGCAGGAGTGCGACCAGCGCGGCACGTCCCGGCCTGGCGGCCAGGAGCAACGCCGCGCAGAACAGGTTGACCACGATCAGCAGCACGAGGTGGCGCCCCTGCGTGTGCGGCGAGAACGCCAGCATCGCCACGATCACCCCGGCCCACTCCATCGCCATCAGCGCCGGCAAGGCCGTGCCGCGCGGGCGCCGGAGCAGCGAGAACCCCCGCGCGGCGTACATGCGCCACGTGGCTCCCAGCAGGCCCAGGCCCACAAGGGCCGCGCCGAGGAGCGCGACTCCCGCGCCGGGTGTCGGGAGCATGGCGCGGGTGAGCGCGCTGGTGATGGAGATCGACAGCGGGTGCGCGGCGTCCTGCACGGTCGCCGCCGTCTCCGTCGCCACGCTCGAGCCGAAGACCCGGGACACGCCGCCCAGCGCGATCCCCCAGAGTCTCAGGTTCTGGTCCCACCCGCACACCAGCGCGGGCAGCACGGCAAACACCGCGAGGAACGCCACGCTCCACGCGGCCGCCCGCCAGCGGCCGCGCACGAGCAGATAGCCGACAAACAGGATCGGCGTGTACTTGATCACGCAGGCCAACGCGATCGCCGCGCCGGAGAGCGCCGGCCGTCGCTCGCACCAGACAAGCCCGAGGAGCACGCCGAGCACCACGAGCAGGTCCGTCTGCCCGCCCCCGATGACCGAGCGGACCTTGCCAATCGTGAGCACCAGCCCGAGCAGCGCGACGGCCAGCACGGTCGCGCCGGTGCTCCATCCCAAGCGAGCATCCTTCTCCGCCGGACCGGTCAGACGGCCGTGCATCTCCCGTGCTCCGACCAGCAGGACCACCAGCAGCATCCCCGCGTTGATCCAGGCCCACGCCCACGCACATCCCGCCTGGCCGAGCTTGGCCAGAGGCACAAACAGCATCGCCAGGGATGGAGGATACAGATACGTTCCGTCCACGCCGGCCTCGGGCGCGCGGTTGTAGATGTTCTCGCCGCGCTCCAGACCCAGCGCGGCGTGATAGAAGATCGGGAAGTCGCCGGTGGTGCCCCCGTGGCGTGCGGATCGTGCCGTGAGCACGAGGAACAGGCTGATTCCCAGCATGGCCGCCGCGAGGGCGATTGCCCATGTCCTGCTCGATGAGCCCGGCGAACGTGCCGCCGGGTGGGATGGCGTGGGCATGGCGGATCCTAGAGGCGGATGCTCCGGGGAATGCGGCGGCGTTTCGGCGCGCCGGCGACCCGGCCCGCCGGCGTCGGCACGGGTCATTTCCCGCCGGGCCCGAAGCCGCGGGGCGCGAGCGGGTACACTGCCCGGCCATGACGACCCGGGTGAGGTCTCGTTTCCCGACCATTCTCTCGCTGATCGTGCTCCTGAGCCCAATCGCCCCGGGCTGCGCGGTCAATCGGCACGTGCTCACGCGCCGGGAGCTCGAGTGCCGGCGCGCGGCGTATCTCGACCAGGCCGCCCACGACCGGCGCGACGCGATCCAGAAAATCGTCCGGCGGATGGTCCGCGAGCACGAGGAGTATGCGCAATCGGGCAAGAGCGGCCCCGAGCCGGTGTTCGATGTGCTCATCATCTCGGGCGGGGGCGACAAGGGGGCGTTCGCGGCCGGGTTTCTCGCGGGATGGGTGACCGTCGAGGGCCCGCTGGCGCGCCCGATGTTCGACGTGGTTACCGGTGTGTCCACCGGCGCCCTCATCGCTCCGTTCGCGTTCACGGGGGACAACCTCGCCGACGCGAGAATCCTGAAGATCTACCAGGAGCCGCAGAAGGACTGGTCGCAGGTGCGGGACTGGTTCTTCTTTCTGCCCGGGCGTGAGTCGTTCGTGGACGCCACCGGCATCAAGCGCGACATCCAGCGCGAGGTGGGCCGCAAGATCCTTCTCGACATGGCCCGCGGCGCCGTCGAGGACCGCGTGCTGGCCATCGGCACCACCAACCTCGACCTGGGCCTTCCCCACACCTGGGACCTCTCGGAAGAGGCCGTGCGGGCGCTCTCGGGGGGCAAGGTCGGCCGCGTCCACGAGATCCTGCGGGCGTCCGCGGCCATCCCCGCCATCTTTCCGCCGGTGGTGATCGACGACGCCCTGCACGTGGACGGGGGCACGACCTCCAACATCCTGATCATCGACGACCTCCGGGCCGACGACACCCCCCGGCACATCCTCCGGCGCGAGCATCCGGACGTGCCCCTCCCCCGGATCCGGTATTGGGTGATCATCAACAACCGGATCAACCCGGACCCGAAGATCATCCAGCCCACGTGGGTGAGCATCACAGAGGCGAGCGTGGACGCCATGATCCGCTCTTCCGAGATGACCACGCTGCGGAACTTTGCCGAACAGGTGGAGTTCATCTCCCGCACCGAGCCGGACGCCCGGGTGGAACTCCGGTGGGTGGCCATTCCGGACGCGTGGAACCCACCCGAGCCGGGGATTTTCCAACCCGAGAACATGCGGCTGTTGGCCGAGTTGGGGATGCGGATGGGCGTGGATCCGGGGAGTTGGCGCACCAACCTGGCCCGGATCGGCCCGCGGGACCTGGAATCTCCGCCGGTGTGCCTCCCGGACGGGCGGTAGCCCCCGGCGTCGGATGATGGGCGGATCGCCGCCGGCGCACTTCGCGTGACATTTCTTGTGGAACTCTTGGGGCAACGGCCGATTGTGCGCTTCGAGTCAGTCCGCGATTCACCGACATTTCTCTGGCCGTTGGCCGCTATTCGGCGGCCGACAGGACGGATCCGAACGTTTTTCACACAAGGATGGTTCTTCCGATGACGACCGACAATCGATCCAACACCCCGGCCACCGTGGAACGCATGACCGCCAGCAGCTCCAGGGGAGGTTCCAGCGGGCTGGGCGGGATGCTCACGATCCTGCTCACCGTCGCCTGCATCGTCCTCATCGGGGCCTGCTTCTTCATCAACAACGCCAAATCCGAGGCCCAGAAGGCCCTCGAGAACGCCAAGACCGACCTGAAGGACGCCCGCGACACCCTCGCGGCCAAGGACATGAACCTCCAGGCCCAGAGCCAGAAGATCCAGCAGATGGCCGCGGACCTCAATCGCAGCATCCCGCTGGCCCGCCTGCCGGAGGCCGTCAAGGCCGGGACCGTCGGCGAGGCCCTCGCGAAGATCACGCAACTCACCGAGGCCCCGCAGTCCCAGCAGGCGGGCCGTGGCGCCCCGCTCCAGCCCATGCCCGGCAACGACTCGCCGATGGCCTGGCTCGAGACGATCTCCCGGCAGGTCGCCCGCGGGAGCATCAATACCAGGGAGCCCGTCGGCAACGACGCGGGCAAGGTGCAACTGCACAAGGGCATCCAGATCGTCATGACCCGCGTGGGCGCGTACACCAAGCCGATCTCCGGCAACCCGGCCGACACCTACGACGCGGTGCTCTCGTTCCAGAAGGCCAACCGCCTCACGGCCGACGGCATCATCGGCAAGGGCACCTGGGGCAGGGTCCGCGAGAAGTTCGAGTCCACCGTCGCGGGCGTTCACCAGTAGTCGGCGACGAGCGGCACTTCCAAGCCGCAGGGATAGACAATCGAAAGAAAGAACCCCGCAGCTCGCGGGGTTTTTTCGTGGACACTCGATGATCCGACCGCTCACTTGCCCTTGGGCTTTTCGTCCTTCTTCTCCGAGTCCTTCTTCCCACCCACGCCCGCGCGGGTGTAGGTGATCTCCATCACCTTCATCTCCTTGCCGCCGTCGATCATGGAGAAGTCGTCTCGCCACGTGTCCTTGCTCGTGATCGTGATGACTTCCTTCCACGTGGCCTTCTTGCCCGTCATGGGGTTTGGGGCCTCGCCCGTCAAGGTGAACACCTTGCCGTCGCCGCTCGAAGATCCCGTCATGTACATGATCCCGGTGCTCATGGAGTCGGCCCAGGTCGCCTCGAAACGCTTCTCGGCGTTGTTGTACCCCATCATGCCCCCGCCGCGGAAGAACTTGCCGTGGTTGCGCCCGTCGAAGTCCATCGACATGAAGCGGTTGCCGTACATCATGGTGATGGTCATGGTCCCCTTGTCAACGTTTTCCTCGCCCGGGGTCAGGTCCTTGGCCTCGGCCGCCCACTCGCCCACGAACTGCTCGAGCATCTTGTGGCTCGGGCCCGGCTTGTTGGCCTCCTCGAACGCCTTCATCTTGTCCTCGCCCTTGCGAGGACTGGTGAAGGGCGCGGGCTTGTCGGCTTTGGGCTTCTCGATCGACTTCGGGGAGTGGGGGGGGGCCTTGTCGGGCTGTGCCGACGGCGCGCCGGGCCCGCTGGACTTGCCCTGTGCCAGAACGGTTGGCGCGCCCATGAAGGACGCAACGAGAGCAAGAGCGAAGAGGCGTTTCATACGTGATGTTCCGGGGTGAGCCGCGTCAGCCCGGGTGGCGTGTCGCCCGCCGGACACACGCCGGCGGCGCAATCGCCCTGTTCCCCAGGGCGGCTCAACATTGAGTGTAGTGTGGGCGATCCCGCACGCAGGACATCTGTCGGTTGTCGGGCGCGAGGTGCAAGTGCCTGAAAATCAGGCAGTTGCGGCCGGCTCCGGGGTCTGCTCGCTTGTCCCGGCCCCGGAGACGCCCCCCCCTCCCATCCGCCTGATGGCCGCCGAGCCGAGTTTCTTCCCCACCTCGTAGATCGGCCCCGGGAGTTTCTGGCAGTTGCCGATGCACACATCCATCGCCCGGATGACCTCGTCGGCATCGGCCTTGGAGAAGACCAGCGCGGGGATGAGTTTGATCACGTCGAGTCGGTGCCCGGCCACCTGAGCGATGACGCGGTGGTCGCTCATCATGGGCAGGATGATCGCCTGGCAGAACAGGCTCGGGTCGAGTGTGTGGAGCATGTCCCACGCCTGGCCCATCAGGAACGATCTGGGACGCTGGAACTCGACGGCGACCATCAGGCCGCGCCCGCGGACTTCCTTGACCATGTCGTACTTGGCGAGCGTGCGCCGCAGGCCGTCCATGAGATACTCGCCGACGGTCGCGGCGTTCTCGACGATCTTCTCGGTCCTCAGCACGTGCAGCGAGGCCAGCCCCGCGACCATCGCCAGGTCGTTCATGCTGAACGTGTTCTGGATCCGCGAGCAGTTGTTCATGCTCGTGAAGACCTTCTGGTGGATCCACCGCTTGGTGAGCACACACGAGACGGGGACATACCCGCCCGAGAGCGCCTTGGCGATCACCATGATGTCCGGGCACCAGCCGGAGGCACCCGCCGCGCCCATGCCGAAGTGCTCGCCCGCGAACATCTTCCCCGTCCGGCCGAGCCCCGTCTGGATCTCATCGAGAATGAACAGCGCCCCATGGGCCCGGCAGAGTTCGCTCACCCGCCGCAGGTAGTCGTCCGCCGGCAGGTTCACGCCCTTGCCCTGGATCGGCTCGCAGATGAACGCCGCGACCCCCCCTCCCCCTCCCTTCTTGAGTTCGGCCTCGAGAGCCGCGAGATCGTTGAACGGAATCTCGGTGGTGTTCAGGAACGACCCGAACCCGTCGCGGAACTCCGCGTTGCCGGTCACGGACAGCGCGCCCATCGTCAGGCCGTGGTACGCCCGGCGGCAATACACCACCCGCTCGCGCCGGGTCGCCGCCCGGGCATGCTTGAGCGCGGCGTCGATCGCCTCCGCCCCGCCGCTGGCGAAGAAGCAGGTGTCCAGGGCCGTGCCGTCGCGGTGGTCCTTCCGCGCCAGGGCGACGAGTTCGCGGGCGAGCAGGCCCGCCACTCGAAACGTCCCCACGCCCGGCAGGTTCGGCAAATCGAGGTCCATGGCCTGCCTGAGGGCCGCGCGGATGACCGGGTGGTTGCGTCCCCCCGCGAAGACGGCGTAGCCCCCGAGGCAGTCGATGTACCTGTTGCCGGCATCGTCGAAAAGGTACGCCCCCCGGCCCTTCTCGAACTTCACGTCGAAGCCGATGGTCTTGAGCACCGCGGCAAACGCCGGGTTGATGTGGGCCTCGAACAACGGGAGGGCATTGTCCCGATTGGCCCGGAGCAGGCCCGCGAGATCGAACCCAAGCGTATCGTCGGTTGTAGAAGAGGAATCCAAGGGCATGTGTGGCAGTCGTTCCGGGGTCTTGGGGCGCGGGCCGGGGGTATCGAAAGGGCTCGACCATGATAAGTGCCAAGTTGATCGCCGTCGGGGTCGTCGGAACCATTGGGTTTCTTGGCCTCTGGGGCGCGTACCGGTGGCACAGCCCGTGTGCCTCCTGCCCGATGAGCATGGCGATCGGCGCGCTCGGCGGGCCAAGCGGATGCGCCCCCGCGCCGAAGCAGCGGGATCCGGTTGCGGACGCTCGGCCCGAGCCCAAGCCCGCGGGGGCGGTGATCAGTGCGGTCTCTGCGAAAACGGAATCAACACCCATGACGACGACGCCGACCAAGACGGAAACAGCCATGTTCGGGGCGGGATGCTTCTGGGGCGTGGAAGGGGTGCTCAAGCAGATCCCCGGCGTCGTGGACACCGCCTGCGGCTACGCGGGCGGACACACGCCCAACGCGACGTACAAGCAGGTGTGCTCGAGCACCACCGGCCACGCCGAGGTCGTGAAGATCGAGTTCGACCCGTCGAAGATCTCCTATGAGAAGCTCGTCGGCAAGTTCTTCAAGTTCCACGACCCGACGCAGGTCAACCGCCAGGGGCCGGACGTCGGCACCCAGTATCGCTCGGCGATCTTCTACTACTCGCCGGAGCAGAAGGCCACCGCCGAGGCCGTGAAGGCCAGGCTCGACAAGAGCGGCAAGTTCAAGGCCCCGATCGCCACCGAGATCGTCAAGGCCGGCGAGTTCTGGCGTGCCGAGGAGTACCACCAGAACTACTTCGCCAAGAACGGCCTGGAAAACAACTGCCACTTGCCGCCCGCCGACGACGGCGATTGACCCTTGGCCACCCCGTTGTGCTGTTCGGCCAACGCAGGCCGGGGTCGGCGAATGCTGGCCGGCCGCCGGGCTCGGATTTCGATGGCCGGCCGGTATGAGCGTTCGGGACGCGATCCCGCCGAATGCGGGGATGGGCGACGCACAGATTCTGGGTAAAGTCGGGTTCGGTGGGGGATTGAAGCCCCGCGTGCGCACCGGCCCGCGTTTCGTCGCGTACATGTTCAAGGGAGAATGCGTGTTGGCACGATCGTTGCTCCACTGCATCTCGGATTCGCTCGAGGTTTCGACCATCTGGAAACCTCCGGCCCGGCGGTGTTGTCCGCGTCGGGTCGGGGGTTTTTTCTTTGTGGATCGGCGATGCCCACTTCGGCCGCCGGCATCCCGTGGACGTATGAACTGCTCAAGCGGGGGCCGCGGGGAAACGGAGCGATGACGTGTTCAAGCGAATGATCCCACTCTTTGCGATCGTGGCCCTGGCGGCCTGCTCCGAGGGCCCGCCCAGCGCGACGACCGCAAACCCGCCAAAGGAAGCAACCACCGTGGCCACCAAGCCCACCCCCGCCCAGCCCGCCGCCAATGCCGTGCCCGCCGCCGCGCCCTCGTCCGGCAAGGTCGTGAAGTCCGAGGCCCAGTGGAAGCAGCAGCTCACGCCCATGCAGTACGAGGTGCTCCGGCAGAAGGGCACCGAGCGGGCGTTCTCGGGCAAGTACTGGGACACCAAGACTCCCGGTCTGTACAAGTGCGCCGCGTGCGGCGCGGTCCTGTTCAGCTCCGACGCCAAGTTCGATTCGGAGTGCGGCTGGCCGAGCTTCGACCGGATGATCGCCGCGGGGACCATCGAGGAGCACCAGGACACCAGCCACGGCATGGTCCGCACGGAAGTCACCTGCGCCCGGTGCGGCGGGCACCTCGGCCACGTCTTCGACGACGGCCCGACGTCCACCCACCTGCGGTACTGCATCAACTCCGCCTCGATCGAGCTCGAGCCGGGGGCGACGAAGAAAACAGAGGGCGCGCCCCCGACGCCCGCCAACCCCTGAGCGCGCCGTTCAGCCGTACTTCACCCAGGCCACCAGGCCCGCGATCACCGCCGCGCTGACCAGCCAGAGCGCCATCATCGACCCAATGACGTATGGGGCGATGCACAGCGCGATCCCGGCCGCGAGGCAGCGAAAGTCCGTCTGCTTCTTGCCATAGATGAACAAGGCCATGCCGATCGCGCCGAGGAGCAGGCCGGAGAACAACGTGCCCGGGGAGAGGTCCATGCCCGGACATCGACGCCCAAACCGGATCGGAACACACCGGACCGACCCACCGTCGAGGCCGGCCGCTTATGGGACCGGACTTGACGGATCGTCCCGCGTGGGCGACACTCCCGAGATGATCCACCGTGCCTCCCCGCCCGCCGCGTCCAGGTGGAGCATGCCATGAGCGGCTCGGGCGTCCCCCCCATTCCTCGCTGGGCATGGGTGGGCGCGGGCCTGCTGGTGGTGGTCGCGGGCATCGCGGCCGCGCTGCTCTACGTGTTCCTCCCGCCGGGCACCGCGTCGTTCCTGCTCTTTGCGGGGGCCGTCGTGAGCATGTGCGGGGCCGGACCGGTGCTGCTGGGTGCGTACTCACGCCACAAAGCGCAGCAACAGGCGCGCGCCAAGGAACGCGCCGAGGCCATCCGAGCCCCCGATCCGCGGGACCGCCGCGAGCGCGAGTAGGGCCTACTCGCTCGGGAGCGGCAAGCGCCGGGCCAGTTCGAGAAACCGCGAGAACTGGTCGCGAACCTCGATCATCGAGTCGCCCCCGAACTTCTCCCGCAGAGCCTTCGCGATCTCGAACGCCACGGCGTGCTCCATCACCACGCTCGCGGCCGAAACCGCGCAGATGTCCGACCGCTCGTACGCGCTCGTCGCGGCCCGCATCGTGTTCAGATCGACGCTCGGCATGCCGCGCAGCAGCGTGGAAATGGGCTTCATCGTCCCGCGCACCACCACCGGCGCGCCGTTGGTCATGCCCCCCTCGATCCCGCCGGCGTTGTTGGTGTCGCGGACGAATCCAAGGCCCGGCGCGCCACGCCGATCCGGATCGAACCGGATCGGATCGTGCACCTTGGACCCCGGACGGGCCGCACACTCCTTGCCCAGCCCGATTTCCACGGCCTTGAACGCCTGGATCCCCATGACCGCCGCGGCCAGGCGGGCGTCGAGCCGCTCGTGCCAGTTCATCGTCGAGCCCAGCCCGGGCGGGCACCCGAAGGCGTGGGCCTCGACGAGGCCGCCCACGGTGTCCTTGTCGATCTTGGCCTGCCGGATCGCGGCACACTGGCGCTGCGTGACCTCGCCCGCCGCGCCGTCGGGGCAATACGTCTCGGACGCATCGCGAAGGGCCACGAGAGACTTCCAGTTGGTTTCGCTCACCTCGCCGCACCACGCCGCGTCGTAGATGGAGCGCACAAACCCGAACACCTCGATGCCCACATCGCGCAGCAGGCAGCGGGCCAGCGCCCCCGCGGCCACGCGGGCCGCCGTCTCCCGGGCCGAGGCCCGCTCGAGCGTCTCGCGGCAGTCGGTCGTCAGGTACTTGATGCTCCCCGCAAGATCGGCGTGCCCCGGGCGCGGCGTGTGCACCGGCGGCGTCTTGGCCACATCATCCAGCCGTGAGTCCTTGTTGGCGACCTTCAGGCAGACCGGCGAGCCCATCGTGTGGCCGTGCCGGAGGCCGGAGAGGATCTCC
Source organism: uncultured Phycisphaerales bacterium (assembly GCA_937871915.1). Lineage (GTDB taxonomy): Bacteria > Planctomycetota > Phycisphaerae > Phycisphaerales > UBA1924 > UBA4658. Next base: position 34,060 of record CALMPG010000134.1, on the reverse strand, counting down.
ACGGTGTCGGTCTCGATCCGCTGGCGGGCCCCGCGCCCGTACCCGCCCTGGCGGCGGGCGAGTTCGGCGTTGATGAACCCGACGTCCACGGCCATCCCGGCGGGGAGGCCCGAGACCAGCGCGATCATCGCGGGTCCGTGGGATTCGCCGGCGGTCTGGTAGGTCAGGCAGGCCATGGCCAACAGTATCGGCCGAATCGGCCGGCCCCATTGGCCTATGCCGAGACGCGGGCGAAGACCTGATAGTCCCGGTGCTTGTCGAGCTTCTCGTCCACCCGCCATGAGTGCACCGTCTTCATCCCCAGCCACCTCAGCGCCCGCTGCAACTGGGCCGGGGAGAAGACCTGCGTGTGGCCCTCCATGGGCCGGCCGCGGGTGTCGGTGATGAGCAGGAGTTGCCCGCCCGGCTCGACACACGAGGAGAGCAGTTCGAGGAACTCCATCCAGTCGGCGGTGTGGTCGAGGACGTTGGAGCAGAGCACGAAGCGGAACTTCTGGGTGAACTGCTGCATCTGCGTCGTGACGTAGTTCGCCGAGCCGCGCCGGCCCAGCGTCGCGTACGGGATCTCCGCCGCGTAGGCGGCCATGAGCGAGTCGTTGGCCGTGACGTCCACGCCCTCGACAAGCTCGAAGAACCCGATCGGCCCGCACCCGACCTCCAGCACGCTCCCGGCGAAGCCCTCCCACGTGCGGGGTCCCGAGGATGTGAACCCGAGATTCTTGAGCACCCACGTCGCGTCCGCGTGGCGCAGTTCCTGCAACTTCGCCAGGGGCCAGTCGCGGTACGGCCACCGGTTCTTCCAGAAGTCCAGTTCGTATCGCTGGCTGTCGGTCCACGATTCGGCGTTGGCGCTTGGCTGTGGCTTCCCGGCAATCTCTGCGGCGGCCATGACTGGCTCCATCACCCGTTCCCCCCGGGCGTTTCGCGCTTCCCGGCGCGAACGGGCAATGGTATCAGGCAGGATGCGTCCGGTTGCACAAACCCGCGGCCGCGACCGCCCGCCGCGAAGTTGGCCAGAGGAGGTCTACCGTCGGCGATGCCGACGACGCCGCCGCAGCCGCCGAGGACTTCGCATCCCCGATTCGATGCGATCATCTGCGATATCGACGGGTGCCTCTCCCCGGAGACGGCCGCGCCGTTCGATGTCGAGCCGCTCGCGAAGATCGCCGAGCACAACCGCCTCGCCCACGAGCGGCGCGACCGGCCGGTGCTGACGGTCTGCAGCGGGCGCCCGCAACCCTTCGCCGAGGCGATGTGCAGGCTGCTGGGCAATCGGACGGTCCCGCTCATCGCCGAGAACGGCGTCTGGATGTGGGACCCGGCCTCCAACGCGTTCCTCATGGACCCGGCCATCACGCCCGAGCATCGGCGGGCCGTGCGCGACGCCGCGGCATGGCTGGAAAACGAGTTCGGCCCGCGCGCCGTGAGCCAGCAGCCGGGCAAGAGCGCCAGCGTGAGCCTGTACCACGCCGACACCGAGTACCTCAAGTCGATCATGCCGCGCATCGAGGCGGAGTTTGCTGCTCGGCGGTGGCCGATGCGGGTGAGCATGACCTGGTTCTACGTCAACTGCGACCTTAAGCACGTGAACAAGTCCACCGGGATCGAGCGCCTGCTGGCCCACACCGGGATCGACCCGAATCGCACGGCCGGGATCGGCGACACCGCGGGTGACGAGTTGATCCGGCGAAAGGTGGCGTGGTTTGCCTGCCCGGGCAACGCCGCGCCGGAGATGAAGGCGAAGGCGGACTATGTGGCAAAGGCGGAGGAGGCGTGGGGGGTGGTGGAGATTCTGGAGCGCATCGATGCGATGTGAGCGCACGCACGCCTACGGCAGCACCAGCATCGCATCCCCATACGAGTAGAACCGGTATCGCTCCCGCACCGCCTCGGCATAGATCGCCCGCAGCCGTTCGACGCCGACGCTCGGCTCGCCCTCCGGCGGCGCCAGCATCGCCGCGACCATCGCCATGAGCGTGCTCCTGGGCAGGTGGAAGTTGGTCATCAGCACATCCACGTGCCGGAACCGGTAGCCGGGGGTGATGAGGATCCGCGTCTGTTTCGACCCGCCGCTGAGCATCTCCGCGGGCGACTCGAACGACTCGAGCGTCCGCGCGGCCGTCGTCCCCACCGCGAAGATGCGCCCCGACCACCCCCGAGCATCAGCGGGCGTGTTCCGGGCTCGTTGGATCACCCGCGCCGTCTCCGCCGGAACGCCGCACCATTCCGCGTGCATGGAGTGCTGCTCGATGAACTCCGCCTCGACGGGCTTGAACGTCCCCAGCCCGACGTCCAGCGTCACCTCCGCCCGATCCACGCCCGCCTCCGTCAGCCGCGCCAGCAACTCGGGCGTGAAGTGCAGGCCCGCGGTCGGCGCGGCCACGCTGCCGCACCCCGCCCGCTCGCCTCGGTCGCTCGCGTACACCGTCTGGTACGTCGCCCGGTCCTGGTCGTCGGCGACCTCGACCCGCGACTCACGCCGCGCGGCCCGGATGTACGGAGGTATCGGCGTCAGCCCGACCCGCTCCAGCAACGCGGGCGCTTGGGCGTCCGGCTGCAACGGGCCGGCATCAGACGCCACGCCGACCCGCCACGCCGCGCCGTCTTCGCCCGCTCGCTCCATGAGCGTGAGCCGCAGGTCGCTCTCCGCTCCGGCGCGGTCGAGCAGCCGAACCACCACTCCCGGCTTCATCCGACGCATCTTGAGCAGAACGATCCACTCCGAACCGCCGCTCGATGGGGGGCCGGGGGCGTTCTCGACGTACAGCCCCTCCGCCCTTCCGCCGGTGTCCGAACGCACGCCCATGAACCGGGCCGGCAACACCCGCGTGGCATTGACGATCATCACGTCGCGCGGCGACGTGGCCCGAGCGTCCGTCGGCCGCAGGATCTCCGGCAACTCCCGCACGATGCGGTGTTCCAGGCGCGAAGGGTCGGAACGTGACACGACCAGCAGGCGGGCCGAGTCGCGCGGCCGTGCCGGGGTCTTCGCGATGAGGTCCTCCGGCAGGGGATAGTCGAGGTCTTCGGTGCGCAGCATGCGTGGCGATCCGGCAACACGCCCGTCGGGCGCGCCCGCGGGGCAGTGGTGGGGAGAAGACCGGGGGCGATGTTATGGGGCGAGCGGCGGGGCACGGGCTTCGTAGGGAGTTTTCCGTGCGAATCCCCGCCGGTGCATTCCCCGCCATCCGTCCGTGCCAGGGCGCGGGCGATCGGCCTGCGCTCGGCCGCGATGGAGGCTCCTATCCGGCGCACCTGCGCCGGGTCAACGCGGCCCGGGACTTCGGCGCGGTTCCCGCGCGCCCTCCAACCTATCCCGAGCACCTCCGGCGGATGAACGACCAGATCGACTTGCAGGCGGGACGGAGCCGCGACTCGCTCCGTATTCCGAGCGACCGGCCGACGTGCGGCGTGGGCCGGCGCGTGATCGGCGTGCCGGAATGCGGGGACTGCCGCGATGGGCCGCGCACGACCCCGACCGGATACCTGTTGCCATTGCCCGAACGCATCCCGCGACTGGTCATCGAAGAGACCTACCACCTGCGCAATCTCCTCAGCCGCGGGGCGATCATCGACCTGGCGGGGTAGGGTCGGCCCGGTGGTTCAGGTTGGTGGAACGAGGGTGGCCGGAACCGGGGGATTTTCCCTGTTCCCGTGGGCGGGAATGTCTATAGACTGGAAACGGCCCGCCCACCCCGTCCCGGAGGGCCGGTCGTCGCGTTCCCGCCTTCCGACGGGTCCACGCGCCGATCAACAACCAACTGCCCGCGCCCCGCCCACCGGCCGGCGCAACCGGAGGTCTTTCATGGCTGTCCACAACGTCTCCGACATCAGGAACATCTGCCTCGTGGGCCACACCGGGTCGGGGAAGACCACCCTGACCGAACGCCTCCTGTTCGCCTCCGGCGCCACCAAACGCATGGGCAGCATCGACGAGGGGAACACCGTCAGCGACTGGACCGACGAGGAGAAGCACCACAAACACTCGCTCCAGCCGAGCGTCACGCACTTTGCGTACGAGGGTCACGAGGTCAATCTCATCGACACGCCCGGGCTGGTGGACTTCATGGGCCACGCCATCGCCTGCCTGCCCGCGGTGGATACGGTGGCCGTGGTGATCGACGCGGCCCGCGGCATCGAGACCGCCACCCGGCGCATGATGGCCATCGCCGAGGAGCGGAAGCTCCCCCGCATCATCATCGTCAACAAGATCGAGCACCCCGAGGCCGACCTGGAGATCATCACCGAGCAGATCCGCGAGGCCTTCGGGGCCATCTGCCTCCCGATCAACCTGCCCACCCCCGGGCGAACGGACGTCATCAACGTCTTCGAGCACGACGGCAAGGACTCCAAGGGCGACCAGACCGACTTCTCCTCCGTCCACGAGGCCCATCGACGCATCGTGGAGCAGGTCATCGAGGTCGATGAGGAGCTCACGCTCCAGTACCTGGAGAAGGGTGAGGACGGCGGGTTCGATCCCGAGAAACTCCACGGCGCGTTCGAGCGGGCCCTCGAAGAAGCCCACCTCGTGCCCATCTGCTTCTGCTCGGCCAGGGGCGGGGTGGGCATCGATGACCTGATGCACGTGATCGCGTCCCTCTGCCCCGCGCCCGACGAGGTCCACCCCTCGGAGTTCCTCAAGAAGGACGAGGCCGCGGCAAACGAGCGGGAGTTCCGCCCCGATCCCGATCCCATGCGTCCGCTGATCGCCCACATCTTCAAGGTCGCCACCGACCCGTTCGTGGGCAAGCTCGGCATCTTCCGCGTGCACCAGGGGGTCATCAAGCAGCGCCAGGACCTGCTCCTCGACGACCAGAAGAAGACCATCCGCATCGGCCACATGTTCCGCCTGCAGGGCAAGGACCACGTGGAAGTCACCGAGCTTGGGCCCGGGCAGATCGGCGCGGTCGCCAAGATCGACGAACTCAAGCCCAACGGCGTGATGCACGAGAGCCACGACGCGGACAACCTCCGCATCAAGCCCCTCCCCATCGCCAAGCCCATGTACGGCCTTGCGATCGAGCTGAAGAACCATGCAGACGAGACGCGGTTCTCATCGGCCGTGCACAAGCTCATCGCCGAAGACCCGGGTTTCACCGTCGATCGCATCGCCGCCACCAAGCAGACGGTCATCCGCGGCATGGGCGACCTGCACCTGCGCATCATCCTCGAGAAGCTCAAGGCCATGGGGATCGAGGTCATCAGCTCCCCGCCCAAGATCGCCTACAAGGAGACCATCACCATCAAGGCCAACGGCCACCACCGCCACAAGAAGCAGACCGGCGGCGCGGGCCAGTTCGGCGAGGTCTACCTCACCGTCGAGCCCCTCCCGCTCGACCACGCCGAGGGCTTCGAGTTCCTCAACGAGACCGTCGGCGGCTCCATCCCCCGCCAGTTCATCCCCGCCGTCGAGAAGGGCGTCCGCCAGGCCATGGTGGACGGCGCCATCGCCGGCTACCCGATGAAGAACATCTGCGTCAAGGTCTACGACGGCAAGTACCACGACGTGGACTCCAAGGAAATCGCCTTCGTCACCGCCGGCAAGAAGGCCTTCATCGACGGCATCAGGAACGCCCGCCCCGTCCTCCTCGAGCCCTACGTCTCCGTCGAGATCTCCGTGCCCGCCAGGCACATGGGCGACATCGCCGGCGACCTCTCGGGCAAGCGCGGGCGCGTCCAGTCCACCGAGATGATCGGGGCCGACCAGTGCCTCATCCGGGCCACCGCCCCGCTGGCCGAACTCCAGAACTACTCCAACCAGCTCAAGAGCATGACCGGCGGGACCGGAACGTTCGTCATGGAATACAGCCACGACGAGCAGACCCCCGCCCACCTTCAGGCCGAGGTCGTGGCCGCGTACAAGCCCCACGACGACGAGTGATCGACCGGCGTGTTACGATCCCAGGCCGCACGATCGGGAGCCCACAATGGGAGAATCCATGCCCGCACAGCGACAAGCCTCCAGCACCGTTCTGGGCGTGCTCGCCCTGCTCATCCTCGCCGGCCTCATCATCTTCGGCGTGCAGGCCCTCGCGGGCGCCGGGTCGATGGGCGGTGCCGTGGCGCCGGCCCCCTCGGCCGCCCGGGTCAGCCTCTCCGAGGCGGTCATCGGCGACGACGTCGCGGCCGTGAAGGCTGCGCTCTCTTCCGGCGCCGATCCGAACGCGAGCATTGTCACCGACAAGCCCGGACGCGAGGGCATGACGGCCCTGATCCACGCCGCGTACGAGGGCAAGGCCGAGACCCTGCGAGCCCTGATCGACGCCAAGGCCAAGGTGGAGGCCCGCACCGAGGACGGCCGCACGGCCCTCATGTACGCCGCGGGCTGGGGCGACGCGCCCAAGGTCAAACTCCTCCTCGACGCCGGGGCCCGCACCGACGCCCGGGCCTCCGACGGGTGGACCGCCCTCATGTGGGCCGCGGCCCGGGGCGAGCCCGCCAGTGTGAAGGCCCTTGTCCAAGCGGGCGCCGACGTGAACGCGGCCAACAAGTGGCGGCAGACAGCCCTCATGGCCGCGGGCCGGAGCGGCTCGGCCGAAAAGGTCGCCCTGCTGCTCGAATCCGGAGCAACGGCGAACGCGGCCGACATGAACGGCGACACCGCCCTGAGCATCGCCGCGGCCAACGACACCCCGCCCGCCGTGATCGAGGCCCTGGCCCGGGCCGGAGCGCCGGTGAACAGCACCGACGCCGACGGCGTCACGCCGCTGATGAAGGCCGCCGAACGCGGCGACGCGGAGGTCGTGGCCGCGCTGCTCAGACTCGGCGCGGATGTGCAGGCCAAGGACCGGGCCAACGGCTGGACGGCCAGGGAGTGGGCGACCAAGCGCGACGATGAGAAGGGGCGGGCGGTGGTGAAGGCACTAGAGGCAAGATAGCCCATGCTACGAACGATTCTCGTCGTGCTTTGCTTGTATCTCCCTGTCGTTGCACGAGGCCAGAGTCTCGACGATGGACTCCCGCCAAAGGCGACAGCCGCGTTGCTGAAGGACGCGATCGAGTCTCAGAAGTTGGTGGTGGTGCTGCTGTCCGATCGCTTTTCAAGTGATGCGGCCCGTGTTTTGGAAGCGTGGAAGAGCGAGCGGGTTCGGGATCGCTTGAAGAATCTCATCTCATTCGAGTATGTGCCCGGTTCGCACGGGACCAGCGGGCGCAAACCATCGAGAGAGAGCCAGGAAGAAGTTCCAGAGCTGTTCTCCCGATTCCCCGGAGTAATCGCCTATCGCAATGGCAAAGTGGTCGATCAGGACATTCCATTGACTTCTACGGACGAAGTGATTGTGTGGCTGGACTTTGTTGCCAGTCCTTCGGCGGACGCGGCAAGGAAGCGGTACGAAGCGACTGCCACGGACTTCCCCAAGCTCTCCCATCTCGTGCTTGCGCAGCGACTTGAACGGCTGGGATTGACGGATGAGGCTGGCCAGTTGTATGAGTGGCTCTTGGAGGTCCACTTGAGGAACCCATTGGAGTTCATCGAGAGTCATCCGGTCGAACAGACGGCGCAATTCGATCTCCGGCATTGGCACACACACTCGCGGACTCAGCGAGAATGGCGAACCGCGGCCATCTCATTCGTCAAGGGGAACGCTTCGAGTCGCGAGCGCGTCGTTGCCCTCCGTGACGAGTTCAAGGGGAAGGTCGAATCGAATCCGTCCGAAGACAAACTGCTACGCACCTGGCTCGACGCCAACGAAGTTGTACCGGATTCGAGCGCTGTTGCCGAGTGGTTTTCCAGGCTGCAGAATGATCCGTCCAAGCGAGCCCTCGTGAATCGGTATTTTCGAGCGGTCTTTTCGGCGTTGGTGCAGACGGACGATTGGGCTGCCGCCGGGCGCCTCATCGACCGCCCTCTCGGCAGGATGGCCCAAACGCTTGGCTCCTTAGAAGCGGCCCGCACGTTGACTGACGGTCCGAAGCCGCCTGCTGCCCTCATCGAGCGGGCCGAGACCATCGCCTCACTCGATCTTGCTGCCCATTACGCAGCGTTGCTCGCTGCCGGCCGGGACCGCGAGGCCCAACTCGTAGCCGAGACTGCTCTATGTGAGATCGACTCCACTGTCTGTTACCGGGCACTGGTAGCAGTGGCTCTCAAGGCGTACCAAAGTCGCCCCGTGCATCGAGAGTGGGCTGACATCGCGGATCGGGATGCGAAGCCGGAGCAACAACTTCGAGCCAAAGTGGATGCGGAACTCGACAAGCAGCACCCTTGAAGCAAAAATAAAAACGCTCGGCCGGTGGCGGTTCGGCCGAGCGCTCAATTCGCACCATGCAGGCGTGGCGTGCCCGGTCGGGTGATTGACGCTTGCGCAGGAGCCGCCATCCTTGGCAGCGCTTCCGTGCATCCCCTGGACGCGTCCGTGCGTCCCGGGCGTGCGCAAACTGCTCACCCTTCCGAACCTGCCGCGAGTCCGTTCGCACCTTCTGCGGCCTGCCGGTGGTGTACACACTCGGGTTGTCAATCCCGCGTCTCGCCGTTTCCGGCGATCGCAGAGGTCAGTCCTTGCGGTTCTGGATCCGCTCGACGAGTTCCGGCAACGAGTGGAAGCCCGCATCCTCGCTCGCCTTCCAGCGGCCCAGGTCGTGGATCTCCAGCCGGTTGCCCGCGCCGACGATCGCCACGTCCGCCCTCAGGCCCGCCTTGTCCAGGTGGCGCTTGGGCAGAATCACGCGGCCGGCCGAGTCCATTTCCAGATGCTCCACGAGGCTGAAGAGTCGGGGTTCGAGTTCCGCCATGTCCCGGTCCGGGGTGAGCGTCGGCTTCCCGGGCGAGCCGACCGTCTCGAAGTAGTTCTCGGTGTAGAGCCGAAGATGGCCTGTGGGCCAGGGAAGGCAGACCCACGAGTGCCCGTCCCGTTCCGCCGACCAGCGGTTCCGGTACTTGGCAGGTATCGCCAGTCGCTGCTTGGCGTCGATCGTGTGTTCTGAGTAGCCGGTGAACAGCACGTCTGGGCCTCTGGGTAGCCCGCCTCTCCGAGGCGGGGCAGCGGTGGCAACCCATTATGCCCCACTTCGCACCACAATGCAACACAAAGCCCAGTTATCCACCACGCTTTTCTCGGACGGTGCATAGCCGGTGGAAAACCGGCTTCATCCGATCCACGCGCAAGCCCCGGGCAGCGACGGATTTACGTGTTAGACTGCACGTGGAGGCAGCGACTCGAATGGCCACGTGGGGAATAACCCGACCCGACACTCCCGAGTCGCCGACGCGATTCGGTCGCCGACCGGATCGTCCGGATCGAGACCGCGAGCGCGCTCGCCAGGTGTCGGTTGCGGCTATCCCTGATATCCAGCGTGCCCTCTCGATGCTCCCCGCCGCGACGTGCGTGATGACGGCGTCGTTCGAGACCAAGCGCAACGGCATGCTCGTCTCGCGCATCTTCAAGGCCGCCGACGAGCCCGCCTGCGTGTGCGTCGCCGTGCCCTCGGGCCAGCGCCTGGCCACGCTCATCCGCGACAGCCACGCCTTCGGCCTCTGCCTGATCGACCCCGCCAGCCGCCTGCTGCTCAAGAAGTTCGGGCCCGAGGAGTCCGCCGACCCGTTCGACACGCTCGAAGTCCGCACCCTCGTCACCGGCTCGCCGCTGCTGGGACGCTCGATCGTCGCGCTCGACTGCGAGGTGCTCCGCCACGTCGATCTCGAGGCCGACCACGAGATCTACGTGGGCCAGGTCCTCAGCGCGTTCATGGCCCCGCAGGCGGGCGGCCCCGCGACGATGACGATCCCCGGGCGATCGGCCGCCGGCTCGGCCGACTGACGCCCCCGCTCACCGCAGCGCACCCTCGATCACGGCCAGCATCTCCCGCTCGAACCGCTCTTGGCTGAACCGCTCCGCATTCGCGCGGCACGCGCCCGACACATCGCCGAGTTCCAGGCACCCTTTGGCCGCCGCGACCATCGCCTCGGCGGTCGGCCGGTCAAAGAACACGCCCGTCTTGCCGTCAACAACCGAGTCGAGCGCACCGCCGGCCCGAAAGGCGACCACCGGGAGGCCGCACGCCTGGGCCTCGACGGCCACAATGCCGAAGTCCTCGATCTGTGGGAACACGAGCAGGGATGCGCTCCGGAAGTGCTCCCGTACCTCCTCGTCGCCCAACCGTCCGGTGAACTCCACCCCGTTCCCCGCGATCGAACGAAGATGACCCGACTGCGAGCCCGTGCCGACGATGGTGAGCCGCGCCCCCGCGGCGTGCGCGCCCCGGATCGCCAGGTCCACTCGTTTGTACGGTTCGAGGGCCCCCACGTACAACCACCCCGCCCGGCCCTGACCCGAAACCGGCGGTGTGAAGAACGTCGTGCGGATCGGCGGATGAACCACGACCGATGCCCGGTTGAAGCATCGAGCGATCTCGCGCTGGGTGTGCGTCGAGTTTGCGACAAACTGCGTGACCGTGTGCGACGTGCCCACATCCCACGCTCGCAGGCCCGGCCCGAGCAGACCAAGCCCCGCACGCCGCAGCCACCCCAGCCGGCCCCGCCCGTACTCCGACCCCTGCGACCAGAGATACCGTGCGGGCGAGTGGCAGTAGCAGATGTGCGGCACCCCCGGAGGCGGGGCGAGCCCCTTGATCGCCGCCGAGGACGTCGAGACAAGCAGGTCGATCGGACGCGATGCGTGCGCGCGAGCCAGTTGCCGCTCGAGTTCCCGAACCGCGCTCGGGTATCGCGGGAGCAACCACCGCCGCAGCCCCGCGGGCCGCTTGCCCAGCGACGAAACGACTCTCGGAATCGCATCGATCGCCGGCGTCACGGCGCGCCCGTCGTCGAACATCGTGTACAGCCCCGCGATCTCGCAGGGCCCCGCGCACATCCGCACGATCGCGTCGAGCACCGCCTCTCCGCCCCGATAGCCGACGAGCCAATCGTGCGCCAGCGCGACGCGAGGCCGCGCCGGGGTCAAGAGAGCACGCCCCTCTTCCGATGATCCCACCGGCGAAGCGGGGGGAGAGTTGTATCGATTCTCGTCTATAGTGTGTCCAATGCCTCAGAGTCCAGCGAATCTCGCCGGAGAATGGAGTGGGGGAGTCGTCCGGGCCTCCAACCGCTACGGCTGGGATTATGGGCGCGCCGGCGCGGCCCTGGGGCCGCCCTGCGTGCCGATCATCGACGCCCACGCCCACCTCGCCGGGGCGGAGGCCTGCCGGGTCTACGACCGCGTCCGCCGACTCTTCGGTGTCGAGCGCACGTACACCATGACCCAACTCGCCCAGGCCCCGGTCGTTCGCGACACCCTCGGCGACTCGGCCCGGTTCATCGCGTTCCCATCCTTCGGCGAGCCGGACCGGTACGCGGCGTTCCGGGCAGGCTACATCCAGACCATCGAGGCGTTCCATCGCGACTACGGCTCGCGGATGCTCAAACTCTGGGCCAGCCCGCGCCTGCGAGACCTGATCCCGGAGCTCGCCGACCAAGGCTTCGGCGCCACCGACCTGGCCGAGGTGGACAGCCATTGGCGGATCAAGGCCTGCGAGGTCGGCCAGTCGCTGGGCATGATGATCATGATCCACATCGCGGACCCAGATACCTGGTTCAAGGCCAGGTACACCGACGCCTCGCGCTACGGCACCAAGCGCCAGCAGTACGAGGGCCTCGAGCGCATGCTCGACCAATTCCCAGGCCCGTGGATCGCGGCCCACATGGGCGGCTGGCCCGAGGACCTCGCCTTCCTCGACGGCCTGCTCACCCGTCACCCGAATCTCTCGCTCGACACCAGCGCGACCAAGTGGGTCGTCCGGGCCGTCGGCGGCCATCCCGTGCCCGAGGCCCGCGCGTTCTTCGTGAAGTGGGGGGGAGCCGGACGCCTCCTCTTCGGCTCCGACATCGTCGTGCAGGAAGACCACCTGCGCCCGCAGAAGCAGGGCGTCAGCCCCATGGCCGACCTCGCCGACAGCCCCGAGGGCGCGTTCGACCTCTACGCCAGCCGCTACTGGGCCACGCGGGCCATGTTCGAGACCAGCCTCGACCTCGACTCGCCCATCGCCGACCCCGACCTGATGATGCTCGAACCGACCAAGCACGACGCGATGAGCGCGCCGCGCCTGCGGGGCCTCTCACTGCCGGCGAGCGTGCTTCGAATGTTGTACCGTGGCGCGGCCGAGAATCTCGTCGAATCTCGCTGGAAGTAGCCCGGCCGCTACTTCTTCGCCTCGTCCGCCTTTTCGCCCTTCGCGTCGGCGGCCCTTCTCGGGGCCTTCACCGGCGACTTGATCGGCGCCGGCTTGGGCGCCTCGTCCTTGGCCGCCACCGGCAGGCTCGACAGGAGCAGCTCCAGTTTCCCGGACATCGCGTCGGCGAGCTGCTCGTCCTCCGGCGCGCCGAATCGCCCCGAGAGCGAGGCCGAGCCGAGAAGGTCCTTGAACCCCGGCGTCGAGCGGCTGAGTCGCTCCGAGGCCGCGCTGACCGCGCCCGAGATCGATCCACCCAGCAACGATCCCGAGGTCGCGACGAACCCGCCCCCGGCGTACAGCCCCATGATGGGGGCTTCCGCGGTTCCGCTCGCAAGCACGAGGTGGCGCACGGTGAAGTTGCAGGCGGTCGTGTCGATGGGCGTATTGCCCGCGTCGGGCGTCAGGAAGATGTGGACGTGCACGAGGTTGCCCGAGGCGCCCGCGAGGTGGTCGCCGTGATTGGTGAGCCGCTCGCGCGGCAGGTCCGACAGGTACACGTCGAACGTGTCGGCGTCAACCGACCGGTACGCGGCGACGGAATAGTCCGGGGCGAACGTGTGCGAGCCGTCCGCCCCGCTGAGCGTCAGAACCCCGCCCGGGCTGGCGTGCAGCAGCGAGCACCCGGTCGATGATCCGAGGGCGAGCACCATCGCGCCCACGCCCAGCGCGGGTCCGGCCCGACCAAGGATGTTCTTCCGGCATCGCATCATGCAGAGCGTAACCACCATCGGCTACGGACGCGATCTGGCCCCACCTTCTGCCGCGCCGGCGGACCCGGCATCCGACACCGGTGCATCCGAGGGTCAGGCAAGCGGGTCGGCTTCTCCCACCCGCTCGGCGAGTTGCCGAAGCCCCGTCCGCAGCCGATCCACTTCCGTCTCCAACACCCGCACGCGATCCGCCAGCGACGGGTCGGCCGACCTCGGCGCTTGCTCGCTCGGCGCGCCCGACGCCGGTTCTGTCGATGCCCCGATCGGGTGCAGGCCCGGACAGAGCAGCTGCACCCACAGGCGTGCTCGCCCGCCCGGCGGGGGAGGGACTTCCTTCACCAGCGGCTCCGCCCGGGCCGGCGCGCCCAGGCTTTCCAGAACGGCCCGCGTCGAGTCGAGCGACTCGAGCGGGTGCATCCGCGACGCGTTCTGGCGCATGTCGCCCAGCGACCGCGGGCCGCGCAGCAGCAGCTCCGCCAGCACCACCAGCTGCGCCGTGTCCACGCCCAGCACCTCACGGGCGTTGTGCCTGAACTTCGCGACGCGGCTGCCGGTGAGGATGACCTCGTTGACCAGCCGCTTGGCCCGCAGCGAATCCAGCGCGTCGTACACCCGCTCCTCGTCCCACTCCACGACCGGGTGGCGGTTGTTCTTCTGGTTGCACCCGGACGTCAGCGCGTTGAGCGTGAGCGGGTATTGCCCGGGGACGGTGTGGGCCTTCTCGACCATGACCCCCAGCACGCGGCATTCGTCGGCCTTCAACTCGATCATGCCCCGAGTCTACCGATCGCGGCATCCGGATACCGACCGCGACGGCCGCTCCCCTTCCGGGAACATGCGTTCGGGTCGGATTCGGTATGTATTGCGGAACTTCGGACCGATGGTCGCGTTAGAGTACATGGTGAGCGGGGGCGGGTTTTCGGGCTCGTGGTTGGCGGTCAGGAGGTTGGCATGGCTCTTGGACGATCCATCGCGGCGGCTATCGCGCTCGGCGCGCTGAGTGTTCCCGCGCTGGCGCAGACCACCGGCGACCAGTCGCAGGCGCCGGCCGCCCAGACGCCCGCGCCGGCTCCCCAACCGCAGATCATCACCCCGGTGCGCGGCAAGCCCGGCTTTGGCGTGCCCGCCAGGTTCCCCGGGCCGATCGGCCCGCTCCAGGGCGTTCCCGCCACGGGGGGCGTGCCGCAGCAGAATCCGGCGATCCGTCAGATCCCGATCATCCCGCCGCCCGCCGGGCAGATGGTGCCCCAGGCGCCCGCCCCCAACGACGGCTCCAACGGCATCGCCCGCCTGCGTCGCTGGATCAACAGCGGCAACGACGGCAATATCTACATCTACGACTGGCGCTACATGGGCTATCCCAATGGCGCGAACGCGGGGGCCATCCCCTCCGACTACCGCTATCGCGGCACGTGGAACCCGTGGGGCTACAACAACGGGTGGGGCGTCCCGATTGTGGACGTCTCGTCGGGCAACGTGCGCGGCTACTACAACGACAGCAACTGGGGTCTGGCGTTCCATCTTGGCGCGGGCTTTCCCGCCGTGAACTACGGCGTCTACTCCTCGTTCGGCAAGTACCCGTCGCGCCTGTACCGCTCGTACTACGCCCCGTGGAGCGCCCCGAGAACAGTCTCATACACCGGCACAACCCTCGGCAATCCCAACGCCGCGATCTACGGATACAACAACCCGTATCTCGTCGTCGGCGCCGATCGCTCGGTGCTCGTCGACCAGCGGCCCCTGGCGGCCCCCCCGGGTGCGCCCGCCCGCGAGCTCACGCCGCTCGAGCGGGCCGAGTTTGCCCTGCGCACCGGCGACGCCGCGGAGGCCGTCAAGCAGGTCAAGGCCCACCTGAAGACCGCGCCCGACGACGCGGGCGTGGAGCGGCTCCTGGCCATCGCCCTGCTCGACGACCGCAAGACCGACCAGGCCGTCGCCGTGCTGCTGCACGCCTACACCAAGCAGCCCCAACTCGCCCGCGACCCGCTCGACCCGCGGGCCGTCGGCGCGGGCGCCGACGCCGACCACCACCGGCGCTTCACCCGCGTGATGGAGTACGCCAACCGCCTCAAGACCGGCGGCGCGTTCTTCGCGGCCAGCGTCCTGGCCCAGAGCGAGGGCCGGCTCGACGTGGCGAAAAAAGTCCTCGACCGGGCCATCGCCGAAGGGCTGGACACGAGGGTGGCCGACGAGATGACGCTGGCCCTCACAAACAAGTAGCCGAATTGTCGGCCGTTGTTCGGATGCGCATTTTCGCCTTGTCCCGTGGGCGATCTCCGCTATTATCCCGACCCCCCGGGCCCGGCCCGTGGGCACATCCCAGCACAACCGTTCAACCACCGCGTCTCGCACCTCTCCTTGGCCGGAGGGTGCATCCAGGCCCCCGTCGGGCGTGGGAGCCGGTGGGAGGTGGAGCACAATGGCCAAGAAAGAAATCGTCAACAAAATCAAGGTCATGGCCCCCGGTGGCAAGGCCACCCCGGCCCCGCCGCTCGGCCCCGCTCTCGGCGGCGCGGGCATCAACCCCGGCCAGTTCGTGCAGCAGTTCAACGCCGCCACGGCCAAGCTCAACGGCAAGGTCGTCGGGTGCGTGATCACGGTCTACAACGACCGCTCCTTCACCTTCGAGGTCAAGTCCTCGCCCGCGGCCGTCCTGATCAAGGAGGCCGCGAAGATCGAGTCCGGCTCCGGCGTTCCCAACAAGGAAAAGGTCGGCAAGATCACCAAGACCCAGGCCGCCGCCATCGCCAAGGAAAAGATGGCCGACCTGAACACGTCCAACCTCGACGCGGCCGTCCGCATCATCGAGGGGCAGTGCCGGAACATGGGCGTTCTTGTGGTGGAGGGCTAACCCATGGCAGAGTTCATTTCCAAGCGATCCAAGTCCAACGCGACCCTCAAGCCCACCCAGGCCCTGGAGCCAGCGCAGGCGGTCGCCGCCGTCAAGAAGTTCAAGGGCCCCAAGTTCGACCAGACGGTCAACGTCGTCATGCACCTGGGCATCAACCCGGACCAGGCCGACCAGGCCATCCGCGGCTCGGTGAGCCTGCCCAACGGCATCGGCGTCAAGAAGCGCGTCATCGCCTTCTGCCGCGAGGACAACATCAAGCCCGCCAAGGAGGCCGGCGCCGTCGAGGCCGGCGGCGACGACCTCGTCGCCAAGATCGAGGGCGGCTGGATGGACTTCGACGTCGCCGTCGCGACGCCCGACATGATGCGAGTGGTGTCCAAGCTCGGCAAGGTGCTCGGCCCCAAGGGCCTCATGCCCTCGCCCAAAAGCGGCACCGTCACGCCCCAGGTCGTCGAGGCCGTCAAGGAATATTCCGCCGGCAAGGTCGAGTTCCGCAACGACAAGGGCGGCAACGTCCACGCCGTGGTGGGCAAGATGTCCTTCAAGGAGGCCGACCTGGCCGCCAACCTCGAGCACTTCATCAAGCACATCGAGAAGATGCGCCCCTCGGCCGCCAAGGGCGTCTACATCAAGAAGTGCGTCATCGCCGGGTGCATGACCCCGGGCGTCGAGGTCAAGATCCAGCAGGCCGCCGTCGAAGAGTGAACTCAAGTGTCTCCTCTATAGGTCCCATCGGACCTATAGGTCGAATAGGACCTATTCCCATGTCCAAGACCGTCAAGAACATGATCATCCGCGAGTACAAGGCTCGCTTCGACGGAACCAAGGACGCCACGCTGATTTCCATCAGCGGCGTCAAGGCCATCGACACGACCAAGCTCCGCGGCACTCTCCGCAAGAAGAAGGTCTCGATCACCGTCATCCGCAACTCGCTGGCCAAGAAGGCCCTCGAGGGCTCCGGCCTCGATCCGCTCTTCCCGCTCATGGAGGGCAACAGCGCCCTCGTCTACGGCGGGGGCAGCGTCGTCGAGATCGCCCGCGAACTCACCAAGGCCCTGGGCGACTTCCCCAACCTCGAGCTCAAGGGCGCCGTCCTCGACGGAACCCTGTTCACGGGCGAGAAGGGCGTCAAGGAACTCAGCAAGTACCCGACCCGCGAGGAGGCGCTCGGCAAGACCGTCGCGCTGCTCTTCGGCCCCGGCAAGACCCTCGCCGGCCAGGTCAAGGGCCCCGGCGCGACCGTCGCCGGCCTCGTCAAGGCCATCGAGGCCAAACTCGAAAAGGGCGAGACCATCGCCAGGAAATCCTGATCTACGAGCCCTCCGCGCAGGCGAAGGGTCATCGAGATTCTCAGACATCACCGCACCTCATTGGGCCTCACGGCTTAAAGATCGGAACAGTTCCGAGACCTCTCTGGTGCATGACCCCGCGATCCGGGACCCAGATCCCCGAATCGCACGCAAAGAAAGCAGATCCCCATGTCGAACATCCAGGAACTCGGTGACAAGCTCGCCGGCCTCACCCTCAAGGACGCCGTCGAGCTCGGCAAGTACCTCAAGGACACCTACGGCATCGAGGCCGCCGCCGGCGGCGCGGTCGTGATGGCCGGTGGCGGCGGCGCGGCCGCCGCCCCCGCCGAGGAGAAGACCTCCTTCGACGTCATCCTCAAGGGCGCCGACGCGGCCAAGAAGATCAGCGTCATCAAGGTCGTCCGCGAGGCGACCGGCCTGGGCCTGGCCGAGGCCAAGGCCTTCGTCGAGGCTCCCGGCAAGGCCGTCAAGACCGGCCTGCCCAAGGCCGACGCCGACAAGCTCAAGAAGCAGATCGAAGAGGCCGGCGGCCAGGTCGAGCTCGCCTGAGTTCGCCCGTCCGAATCGCTCAACACCAAGGGGCCTCCCGTTGCGGGGGGCCCCTTGCCGTTGATACGCCACCGAATTGCGGCACGGGACGTTCAGTTTGGCGAGTCAATACGCCCTAATAAGGGGGTGACGCTTCGCAAAAGTTGTATGGAATCCATCAGAGTTCGGGGCTTGCTCGCAGGCCATAGGCAGGGTACACTGACAGATTCCAACGACTCAGCAGCGGGCACTCGGGCAAAGCAGGCGTTTGAACCAGTCAACCAAGTAGACATTCCACCGTCGTCGGCGTCGAGCCGGCCACGCTATTCGAACCATCACGAGGTCATCGATGGCAGCGACAACCGTGCGCGATTTTTCCAAGCGGGGCGACGGCACTCCCGTTCCCATTCTCACTCGCATCCAGAGCGATGGGTACGACCGGTTTCTCCAGATCGGCGCCAAGACGCCCAACGATCGCGACACCAAGATCGGCCTGGAGGCCCTTCTTCGTGAAGTCTTCCCGATCGAGTCCTACGACGGCTCGATGAAGCTCGAGTACAAGTACTACGTCCTCGAGGAGCCGCGATACACCCCCGACGAGTGCCGCGAGCTGCGCCTCACCTACGGCCTCCCCTTCCGCGTCTGCGTCAAGCTCATCCGCGAGAACCACCCCGAGATCGCCGAAGAGGAGATCTACCTCGGCGAGTTCCCCATCATGATGGGCGGCGGCGAGTTCATCGTCAACGGCGCCGAGCGCGTCATCGTCAGCCAGCTCCACCGCTCCCCCGGCGTGGACTTCTCCATCGTCTCCGCCGAGGGCGACCGCCCGCTGCACTCGGCCCGCGTCATCCCCGAGCGCGGCTCGTGGATCGAGCTCGAGGTGACCAAGAAGGACGTCCTGGCGATGCGCATCGACCAGAGCACCAAGATCGCCGCGACCACGTTCCTCCGCTGCCTCGACGAATCGATCGCCTCGACCGACACGCTCCTCTCCCTCTTCTACGAGGTCAGCGAGATCAAGGCCGAGGCCGTCCGTCCCGAGCACTGGGCCGCCGCCAGCATCATCGACACCGAGACCGGTGAGGAGCTCGTCCACGTCGGCCGCCAGATCGGCGAGGAAGCCGCGGCCAAGATCCTCAACTCGTCCCTCAAGAAGGTCCGGGTCATCCAGAACCCCTCCGACTCGCTCATCCTCAACACCGTCGCCGAGGAGAAGCTCGAGCAATTCGAGGCCGAGAACGACTACCAGCGCGCCCTGCTGAAGATCTACACCCGCCTGCGCCCCGGCAACCCGCCGCAGATCGACAAGGCCAAGCAGTTGTTCCTGGAGAAGTTCTACGACGACACCCGCTACCGCCTCGGTCGCGTCGGCCGCTTCCGCATCAACCGCAAGTTCGGTCTCAACGTCCCCGAGGACCAGATCTTCCTGCGTGCCGAGGACTTCCTCAAGGTCATCACCTACATCCTCGACCTGCGCTCCAAGCGCCTCGACCCCAAGACGGGCCAGGCCGCCGCGCAGGTTGACGACATCGACCACCTCGGCAACCGCCGCCTCCGCACGCTCGACGAGCTCGCCGTCGAGGAGCTCCGCAAGGGCTTCCTCAAGCTCCGCCGCACGGTGCAGGAGCGCATGAGCGTCAAGGACCCGGACGAACTCGCCAAGATCGCCGACCTGGTGAACTCCAAGAGCATCTCCAGCGCCATCGACTTCTTCTTCGGTCGCTCCGAGCTCTCGCAGGTCGTCGACCAGACCAACCCGCTCTCGTCGCTCGTCCACGAGCGTCGCCTCTCGGCCCTGGGGCCGGGCGGCCTCAACCGCAAGCGCGCCGGCTTCGAGGTCCGCGACGTGCACATCTCGCACTACGGGCGCATCTGCCCCATCGAGACCCCCGAAGGCACGAACATCGGCCTCATCTCCTCGCTGGGCATCTACGCCAGCGTGGACGACTACGGCTTCATCCGCACGCCGTACCGCGTCGCCAAGGACGGGAAGACCACCGGCAAGATGGTGGACCTCCGCGCCGACGAGGAGATCCAGGCCGTGCTCGCCCCGGCCGACTCGATCGACGCCGAGGGCCGCCTGAAGAAGGGCATGATCCTCGCCCGCCAGAACGGCGAGCTCAAGGAGGTCGACAGCGAGCTGGTCCAGTTCGTGGACATCGCGCCCAAGCAGATCGTGGGCGTGTCGGCCGCGCTCATCCCGTTCCTCGAGCACGACGACGCCAACCGCGCCCTGATGGGATCGAACATGCAGCGTCAGGCCGTGCCGCTCATGAAGGTCGATCCGCCCCGGATCGCCACGGGCATGGAGAAGTCCGTCGGGATCAACTCGGGCATGATCGTCCGGGCCAAGAACTCCGGCACCGTGACCTTCGCCGACGCCCAGCGCGTCATCATCGACAACTCCGACGAGTACGTCCTCCGCAAGTTCGCCGGCCTCAACGAGCGCACCTGCCTCAACCAGCGTCCGGTCGTCAAGCCCGGGCAGAAGGTCGTCAAGGGCCAGATCCTCGCCGACGGCCCCGCCACGAGCATGGGCGAGCTGGCCATCGGCCGCAACGTCATGGTCGCCTTCAACACCTTCGACGGCTCCAACTTCGAGGACGCGATCGTCATCAACCAGAAGCTCGTGAAAGACGACACCTTCACGTCCATCCACATCGACGCCTTCGACGTCGAGATCCGCGAGACCAAGCTCGGGCGCGAGGAGTTCACCCGCGACATCCCCAACGTCTCCGAGAAGATGCTCCGCAACCTCGACGAGCACGGCGTCATCCGCATCGGCGCCCGCGTCGGCCCCGGCGACATCCTCGTCGGCAAGGTCAGCCCCAAGAGCAAGTCCGAACTCACCCCCGAAGAGAAGCTCCTGCACGCCATCTTCGGACGCGCCGGCGAGGACGTGAAGAACGACTCCCTCGAGGTCCCCGCGGGCGTCGAGGGCATCGTCATCGGCGCCAACCGCTTCTCGCGCCGCATGCACCTCACGGCCGACCAGAAGAAGAAACTCAACGCCGACATCGAGACCTACGGCGCCGAGATGGACCTCAAGGCCATGAAGCTCTTCAAGGAGTTCGTCGACTCGGTCAACGCCATCGTCGGCACCCCCATGGTCGATCCCTCCACCCGCCAGAAGGTCGGCGCCTCGGACATCCCCGAGGTCATCATGGAGCAGATCTCCAACTTCGACTTCAAGTGGATCAAGGGCTCCAAGGAGGCCCGCGACGAGGCCGAGAAGACCCACCGCCAGTTCTGGCCCCGCATCGAGGCCAACCGCAAGGAGCGTGACCGCAAGATCGGCCACATGAAGCGCGGCGACGAGCTCCCCTCGGGCGTGCTGGAAATGGTCAAGGTCTACGTCGCCACAAAGCGTCAACTCTCCGTGGGCGACAAGATGGCCGGCCGCCACGGCAACAAGGGCGTCATCGCCCGCATCGTCCCCGAAGAGGACATGCCCTTCATGGAGGACGGCACCTCGGTGGACGTCCTGCTCAACCCGCTGGGCGTGCCCAGCCGCATGAACGTCGGCCAGATCCTCGAGACCCACCTCGGCTGGGCCGCGATGGTCCTCGGCTTCCAGGCCGTCACGCCCGTCTTCGACGGCGCCACGGAAGAGGAAGTGCACAAGGCCGTCGCCGAGGCCAACGTCCACGTCGCGACCGAGCTGGCCAACTACGAGAAGACCGGCACCTTCCCGCACCCCCGGGCCCTGCTGGCCCACATGCCCCGCGGCGGCAAGATCCAGCTCCACGACGGACGCACCGGCGAGCCCTTCACCCAGCAGACCACCGTCGGCTTCATGTACATCCTCAAGCTCCACCACCTCGTGGACGACAAGATCCACGCCCGCGCCACCGGGCCCTACAGCCTCATCACCCAGCAGCCCCTGGGCGGCAAGGCCCGCACCGGCGGCCAGCGCTTCGGCGAGATGGAAGTGTGGGCCCTCGAGGCGTACGGCGCGGCCTACATCCTGCAGGAACTCCTCACCGTCAAGTCCGACGACGTCGAGGGACGCACCAAGATCTACGAGTCCATGGTCAAGGGGACCAACACCCTCGAGGCCGGCATGCCCGTCGCCTTCGACGTGCTCTGCAACGAGCTCAAGGGCCTCGGCCTCAACATCACCCTCGAGAAGAAGGCCTCGGACCAGACCTCGCTTCTGTAACGCGGACACCTCGTCGCTCCGCGACGGGCGTCGGTTCGGTTCAAGTTCGTGACGTGTGTTTCAGTGTGACATTCGGGCGCCCGCGGCCCTCTCGATAGACGCAATACTCGGAGCCGGGCCCGCTGAAAAAGCCGGGCCGCTCCCGGAGACAAGCATGCAGCCCAACGAGAGCATGTACGACCGGATCAATGACTACGGCGCGGTCAAGGTCACCCTTGCCAGCCCGAACGACATCCGCTCCTGGTCCTACGGCGAGGTCAAGAAGCCCGAGACCATCAACTACCGCACCTACCGCCCCGAGAAGGACGGCCTGTTCTGCGAGCGCATCTTCGGCCCCGAGCGCGACTACGAGTGCGCCTGCGGCAAGTACAAGGGCACCAAGTACAAGGGCATCATCTGCGACCGCTGCGGCGTCAAGGTGACCCACAGCCGCGTCCGCCGCAAGCGCATGGGCCACATCAACCTGGCCGCGCCCATCGTGCACATCTGGTTCTTCAAGGCCCTCCCCAGCCGCCTGGGCACGCTGCTGGGCATGAAGACCGGCGACCTCGAGAAGATCATCTACTTCCAGGACTACGTCGTCGTCGACGGCGGCGACACCGAGCTCAAGTTCAAGCAGGTCCTCACCGAGGACGAGTTCCGCACGCACAGCGACAAGTACGGCAACGCCTTCCGCGCCCTCATGGGCGCCGACGCGATCCGCGAGCTCATCGAGCGCGCCGACCTGGACAAGATCGCCGGCGAGCTCCGCGAGGAGCTCAAGAACACCCGCTCCAAGCAGAAGATCAAGGACCTCGCCAAGCGCCTCAAGATCGTCGAGCAGATCCGCGGCTCCGAGAACGACCCGGCCTGGCTGGTCATGGACGTGATCCCCGTCATCCCGCCCGACCTGCGCCCGCTGGTCCTCCTCGAGAGCGGCAACTTCGCCACCAGCGACCTCAACGACCTCTACCGGCGCATCATCAACCGCAACAACCGGCTCAAGAAGCTCATGGACCTCAACGCCCCCGAGGTCATCATCCGCAACGAGAAGCGCATGCTCCAGCAGGCCGTCGATGCGCTCTTCGACAACGGCCGCTGCCGCCGCCCGGTCCTCGGCTCCTCCAACCGCCCCCTCAAGTCGCTCACCGACATGATCAAGGGCAAGCAGGGCCGCTTCCGCGAGAACCTCCTCGGCAAGCGCGTGGACTACTCCGCCCGCTCGGTCATCGTCGTCGGCCCCGAGCTCAAGCTCAACCAGTGCGGCCTGCCCAAGAAGATCGCCCTCGAGCTCTACCAGCCCTTCATCATCCGCAAGCTCAAGGAGCATGGCCTGGCCGACACCATCAAGTCCGCCAAACGCATGCTCGAGCGCCGCGACGCCGAGGTCTGGGACATCCTCGAGGAGGTCATCTACCAGCACCCCGTCCTGCTCAACCGCGCCCCCACGCTCCACCGGATGGGCATCCAGGCCTTCGAGCCCGTCCTCGTGGAAGGCAACGCCATCCGCATCCACCCGCTCGTGTGCGGCGGGTTCAACGCCGACTTCGACGGCGATCAGATGGCCGTCCACCTGCCGCTCTCCGTCGAGGCCCAGGCCGAGGCCCACGTGCTCATGATGAGCACCAACAACATCTTCTCCCCCGCCAACGGCAAGCCCATCATCTCGCCCTCGCAGGACATCGTCATGGGCGTGTACTTCGTCACCCACGTCGAGGCCGAGGACTCCCGCCCGCCCGGGGAGATCAAGCGGTTCAAGGACCGCATGGAGGCCCTGCTCGCCTACGACCAGCGCAAGATCACCATCCACGAGCGGATCGCCGTTCGCCTCGACGGTTTCCGCGAGGTCGTCGAGGATCAGGGCAAGGCCCCGGTGAAGATCCCCGCCAACGGGCGCGTCGTCACCACCGTCGGCCGCATCCTCTTCTCCGAGATCCTCGAGAAGGGCATGCCCTTCTACAACTGCGTGCTCGGCAAGAAGGGGTGCGCCCGCGTCATCGACGACGCCTACCTCTACGCCGGGCGAGGCGCCACCATCGACCTGCTCGACCGCCTCAAGGAGATCGGCTTCAAGCAGTCCACCCTCGCCGGCCTCTCCTTCGGCATCACCGACCTGCGCATCCCCGCCGCCAAGAAGGGCCACATCGACGACGCCGAGAAGAAGGTCGAGCGCGTCGAGAAGAACTTCGACCGCGGCCTCATCACCGAGCGCGAGCGCTACAACCAGCTCATCGACATCTGGTCCCACTGCCGCGAGCAGGTCACCAAGACCCTCGTCGAGACCCTCAAGACCGACCGCCGCCACCCCGACGGCGCCGAGGCCGCCCCCGACGACAAGAACGCCGCCAAGTATCTCAACCCCGTCTACCTCATGTCCGACTCGGGCGCTCGCGGCAACGTCAGCCAGCTCATGCAGGCCGCCGGCATGCGCGGCCTGATGGCCAAGCCCTCCGGCGAGATCATCGAGACCCCCATCCGCTCCAACTTCCGCGAGGGTCTCACCATCCTCGAGTACTTCTCCTCCACCCACGGCGCCCGCAAGGGCCTCGCCGACACCGCCCTCAAGACCGCCGACTCGGGCTACCTCACCCGCAAGCTCTGCGACGTCGCCCAGTCGGTCATCGTCGGCGAGTTCGACTGCGGCTCCAAGCGCGGCATCATGAAGCGGGCCATCTACAAGGGCGAGAAGATCGACGTCCGCCTCGCCGACCAGATCGTCGGTCGCGTCAGCCGCAACAACATCGTCAACCCCAAGACCGACGAGGTGATCGTCAACGAGAACGAGATGATCACCCATGAGGCCGCCCGCAAGATCGAGGAGCTCGGCATCGAGCAGGTCATGGTGCGCTCCGCGCTCACCAGCGACTCCCGCACCGGCTGCTCCACGCTCGACTACGGCATGGACATGTCCACCGGCAAGATGGTCGAGGCCGGCATGGCCGTGGGCATCATCGCCGCTCAGTCCATCGGCGAGCCCGGCACCCAGCTCACCATGCGCACCTTCCACACCGGCGGCATCGGCACCCGCGAGACGCTCGAGAGCGAGATCCGCTGCAACACCGGCGGCGTGGTCGAGCTCCGCGACTGCAACGCCGTTCCCGGCTTCGACGACGAGGGCAACGAGGCCATGGTCGTCCTCAAGCGCAACGGCGAGATCGCCGTCCTCGACGCCAAGGGACGAGAGCTCGAAAAGCAGAAAGTCCCCTACGGCTCCTACGTCCTCGTCAAGCCCGGCCAGGAGGTCAAGAAGGGCGCCCAGATGGTCAAGTGGGACCCCCACCGACTCCCCGTGCTCGCCGAGAAGGACGGCACCGTCCGCTACGTCGACATCGAGGTCGGCGAGACCGTGCGCGAGGAAGAGGCCGGCCAGGGCAAGAAGGCCAAGGTCATCGTCGAGCACAAGGGCGAGAAGCACCCCCAGATCACCATCGTCGATGCCCAGGACAACATCCTCGACTTCCACTACCTGCCGGCCAAGGCCCGCATCGAAGTCCAGGACGGCCAGGTCATCAAGGCCGGCCAGATGCTCGCCCGCCAGCCGCGCTCCGCGGCCGGCTCGCAGGACATCGTCGGCGGTCTCCCGCGCGTCACCGAGATCTTCGAGGCCCGCAAGCCCAAGGACCCCGCCGTCATGGCGGAGATCTCCGGCCGCATCGAGATCCACTCCGACAAGCGCAAGGGCAAGATGACCATCCGCGTCATCTCCGACTCGGGCATCGAGAAGGACCACCACGTCCCCCAGGACCGCCACCTCCTCGTCCACACCGGCGACTACGTCCAGGCCGGCGAGCCCCTCACCGAGGGCCCGATGGTCCCCCACGACATCCTCCGCATCAAGGGCGAGGAAGCCCTGTGGACCTACATGCTCGACGAGGTCCAGAACGTCTACCGCGCCCAGGGCGTGACCATCAACGACAAGCACATCGAGGTCATCCTCGCGCAGATGCTCCGAAAGGTCCGCGTCGAGAGCCCCGGCGACACCGACCTGCTCCCCCACGACGTCGTGGACAAGTTCGAGTTCCGCCGCAAGAACCTCGAGGCCCAGGAGATGGTCCGCGTCACCGACTCGGGCGGCACCGACCTCCCCGTGGACGCCCTCGTCAACAAGAGCGAGCTCCGCGAGGCCAACGCCAAGGCCGAGTCCGCCGGCAAGGAGCCCGCCAAGACCAAGAAGGCCAAGCCCGCCACCGGCCGAACGCTGCTCCTGGGCATCACCAAGGCCGCCCTCTCCAGCGAGTCGTTCCTCTCGGGCGCCTCCTTCCAGGAGTCCACCAAGGTGCTCACCGAGGCCTCCCTCCGCGGCGCCACCGACGAGCTCATCGGCCTCAAGGAGAACGTCCTCCTCGGCCACCTCATCCCCGCCGGCACCGGCTTCAAGCCCTACCAGTCCATCCGCGTCCTCGCCCTGGCCGAGCCCCCCGAGCACGACGCCGAGGATCAGGCCCTCATGATGGAAGAAGCCTCCCGCGCGGCCGAGGCCCTCGGCGCCGGCCGCCACGACCCCCTCGGCGTCCCGCAGGTGGAGGTCCCCATCAACGGCGCCCCGACCAGCGCGGGGATGTAATCAGAGCCGAGCGGCGCAAGCCGCCGGAGTACAACGCACACCCACACGGGCCGCTCGCACCAGCGAGCGGCCCGTTTTCTTTCGATACCACGGGCGTGCCGCCCGCGTTGTGTTCAGCGGTACCCAAACCCCGAGTTGTCCTCCGCCTTCCCGAACCATCCTACCCCAAGAGCCTTCGCCTCGACCCCATACACCCCGCTCGACCACGAGAAGCCCATCCGCTCCACCCCCGCGTGCCCGTCCAGCCACGCCACGCTCGCCGCGCCCCTATGCCGGAAGTGCACGCTCGGGTCGGCCCGGTTCCCCGGCAGTTCCGGCCAGAAGCGCGGCTCGGCGAACGAGTACTCGATCAGCCCGCCCGATCCCGGGGCGCTATTCCCGTCCGCGAGCGCACAGTCCGCAAACCCCATCGTCGCCGTCGGCCGCTCGAAGCGGGCCCGGGGCGAACCCAGCCGATCCGTCACCTGCACCCACACCTCGCGCCCCGACCCCGGGTCCACGCCCGCGCCCGAGCGCTCGATCCCGCAGAACGCGTTGTTGTACCCATACCCGCCCGCCGACCGCTCGAAGCCGACGCTCGCCGACGCCAGCGCGCCCGCCACGCCCACAAACCCCGGACACGCCCGCACCGCCCGCGAAGCCCCCGGCCCGCCGCCGCCGGAGAGATACTCCCAGAGCGTGCCGCCCTCCGGCCCGAACGCCGCGCCCATGCTGGGCCGCGACCCGTGCCACCGCGTCAGGTTCGCCAATACGTCCGGCGCGCCGGGGGCGTATCGATCCCGATGGTCCGACGCGTACGTGTCGCTCGCCACCTGCAACTGCCGCACGTTGGAAAGGCACACGCTCCCCCGGCCAGCCTCGCGTGCTCCCGCCAGCGCCGGCAGCAGCACGCCCATGAGCACCGCGATCACCGCGACCACCACGAGCAACTCGATCACCGTGAACGCGCGGCCGCACGCTCGCGGAGTCTCGACCACCCAAGTTGAACCATGTTCATCGCCCATCGCACCCAACCTCTTGCGTGCCTTCCTCTGCGCCTCCGCGCCTCCGCGAGAGCCTCATCCCGCAAACCACGCGTTCAGAAAATCAAAGATGTCCTGCACCGTCACCGCCCCCGATTCATTGAAATCCGCCCCCCCGTTCTCGCCGATGCCCGCGAACCACGAGTTCAGGAACGCGAAGATATCCGCGACCTCGAGCAGCCCGTTGCGGTCCCAGTCCGCCGTGTACCGCGCCCGCACATCCGCCACCGCGCTCACCTCCGTCGAAACCTCCCCCAGCAGCGAGGTCGTCCCGTGCACCCCCGTCGTGATCCGCACGAAGTCGATCCGATCGAGCGGCGGGCTGACCGGCAGCCCCGTCGTCTCATCCACCGCCCAGCCAATCGCAAACGCCGATCCCCCGCCGCTCCCGGGCGTGATGCCGACGGTCATCGGATCATCCGGCACGGTGTAGAACCGCGCCGGGTCCGCGTCCGGGTCGTCCACCACGTTGCTCGCCGTTGTGTCCCCCAGCAGCAGCGTCGGGGCAAGATCGGCGTACCCCCACACCTGCTCACTCGCACCACCGCCGGTGTTCTGCAGCAGCGGATTCGACCCGAACGGGCTCGCCGGCAGCAGATACCCGCTCGTGGTCCACGCCCCGCTCCGCCCCGGCGGCACCCACGCCGGATTGAGCATCGCCGAGTCCCACATGACCGTTGTGCGAAGCGGTGGGGGGGGTGGGGGGGTTGGGGGGGTGGTTGCCAGATGCGACCCGGGAATCAGGTACCACGCATCATCCGCGAGCCCATTGTGGTTGTCGTCGCGAGACACCTCGACCACGCCGCTCTCGGCCCAGCGGCGGTTCACATCGCCCCCGACAAAGAACGCGTTTCCGAACACGATGAAGTCCAGCCCCATCGGGTTGTGCGGATTGGCCCAGATGGAATGATCGAACCCAAGCGTGATCGTCCCGCCGAACCCGCCCAGCGTCACCACCTTCGCGTTGTCCCCCGCCGAAAGCCCCCCCGCCATCCCCGGCGGCCCCAGCGCCCGCGACGGATCGTTGTACTGCGAACTCTGCACAAACTGCCCCGGCGCGGGCGCGTACTCAACGACCCGCGTCGCAAACGGCGACTGCGCCCCGGCCGCGCACGCGGCCACGCCCACCGCGATTCCGACGCCGATCGCGAGTTCAGCGGGCGTGAGCATGTCGCCTCCTCCTCATCGCCAGCACCCCCGCGACCACCAGCACCCCCGCTCCCCCCGGCCCCGGCACCGCATACCGCAGCACCGTCGCCGACCCGAAGTCACGCACCAGGATCTCCCCCGTCGCCGCGTTGAACGTCGCCGTGTAGAACCCGAATGCCCCCAGCCCCGGTAGGTCGTACCGCTGCTGCGTGACGAGATCGACCACCGCCACGCCCCCGAACCCCGCCTCAATCAGGTTCCCCGCCGCGTCGAACGCCAGCGAGTTTCCCGTGCTCGCCTGCGTCGCCAGCAGGCCCGTCGAGAACACCACCGGCAAAGCCGCGGCGTCCAGCGTCGCCAGATCGAAACTCCGCACCTGCCCGTCGAGCACCCCCGCAACGTCGTACCCGATCGCCGTGTACACCCGCCCGCCGCGCGAAGCCACGCCCCCCGACCCATCGCCGATACTCGTCACCACCGCGGCCACTGTCGCCCCCGTCACACCAACCCGAAACAGGCTCGGCGGCGACCCGAAACTCGGGCTGCCGTTGACATACAGTGTGTCGTTCCCCGTCCACGCCCCGTCAAAGTTCGCCACGCCGATCGTCTGCGGCGTCGTCGCGCCCGCCGTCGAGAGCGACCCCGTCGGCACGACCCACATCTGGTTCACCGTCCCATTGTCCCCGATCGCCAGCCGAGCCCCGTCGGGGCTCACACGCACAAACCCGGCCCCGAACCCCGGCACCAGCCCGCCCGGCAGCGAGCCGACGGGCGAGTACGCCGACCCGCCCACCACATCCTGCCGCGCGATCGCCCCATCCTCCCGCACCACCCACGCCCGCCCATCGCCCCCGATATCGAACGCGCTCCCGCCCGTTGGAAGTGAGAACGACCCCGCGGGCGAGTACGCAGGGATCACCGCATGCGCGGAAGGGGCGCCCACAATGGCCGCAAGCCCCGCGGCGCCCGCCGCGATGCCGGCGATCGTCGCGCGGTTTCGTTTTCCCGCTTCCGCCCGGAGGGCGCCCGATCGTTGCCAGGGGCGCGGCGAGGCTTTGCGAGCAAGCCCCTGGTCCGCGGGCCATCCGCCCCTCTTGCTTGCGTTGCTTCCCGCCCGGAGGGCGGACGACCGATCGCTTCGCGACACATCCATGACAGTTTCTCCCGCCCCGATTCGCGCGGGGCAAACACAGACTCCCGCCACAGGCGGGCAAGTCCCTTGCACAGCGGGATGCCGGAGAAAGGGCCGCGTCAACGCGAGAGCCCCAGCGCCAGCGCCCCGTTTCGCGAGGGCGACCACGACACACACCCAGGGCAGGTCTTCCGGCTTCGGGCATTGGCGGGCTCGGCCTTCCCGGCTCGGGTACCCCCACGCTCCGCGTGGGTTGGGGGGGACCGCTCGCCAGTGGCACACTCAGAACCCGCGGAAAAGCCCGTCACGGCGGCGCGTCCGCGGCGGAATCGAAGGCTCCCAGGCCTTTCTCACCGCACTTCCCTTTTCAGACCGACCGGGTTTCACGCCGGGCGATCACCTTGGGCATCGAGAAGATACCGCCGCCCCGGCAGTTGTCAATGCGGACTCTGCGAGATGGTGAGCCTCTTTCCGCTAGGAACCGAGCGACTCAGAGGTCTGAATGTGGATATCCCGCTCGATTCAGCTCGTACCAGGCAAACTTCGTGGGCCGGAGCATAAGGATCCTGATGTCGCTCATGAATCGGAAGTGCGCCGTGAGCTGACACGCACCCAACGTCACGGCTGCGAGCCAGACCAGAGCATTCGGGCCGCGGGGCAGCATCGCGCAGACCGCGAATGCGAGAACGATGAGCCCAGCCGACCCGTTCAGGATGGCGACTGCGATTGTGTCCCACCGAACCAGCAGAATGCCCATCAACCACCCCGCTGCGATGCCGAGGACCGTCAGCCCGATGAGCACGATCGAAGCTGCCACGCTCCGCGGGGCGCAGGCAATCCCGATCACGACGACTGCGCCCAGAAAAAGCAGCACACGGGCGACCGCGAACCACCCTGCGTTGCGATAGAACCGCTTCCATATCGGCTCTTCTCGCCGAGTCAGTGCGTGCAACTGAACTAGCAGATCATTGCGATCAACCACGCTAGGGCTCCTCACGCATCCTCTCCCAAGAGCGCACTCTCGACAATCCTGCGGGCCATCGCGCGCGCCGCCACCCCCCGATGGCTCAACCGATTCTTCTCCTCGCTCGTCAACTCCGCCCCCGTCTTCCCAAACCCGTGGGGGGCCGCCGCAACCAGAAACAGCGGGTCGTACCCAAACCCATTCCCCCCGCTCGGCACGCGCGGCGGCACACCGATCCGGCCCTCCATCACGCCGCGCGTCTCGTGCAGGATCGCCTCGTGGAAACTCTCCCCCGACACCGGCGGGCGCGCCAGACACATGCAGCACACAAACCGCCCCGTGCGAAGCTCCGGCGGGACCGGGTTCGGCCCGTCGAGCTCCCGCAGCACCCGCGCGTTGTTGGCCGCGTCGCGCTCGGCCCGCGAAGCTCCGGTCTCCACCCCGTCGCTGGCATAGTGCGAACTGATCACCCCCGGCCTGCCGCCGAGCGCATCGATCTCCAGCCCCGAGTCATCCGCCAGGCACAGCAGCCCCGGCTCGCGCTCGCCGATCTGGGCGGCGTACGACAGTGCCTTGATCCGCGCGTTCTCCACGAACGTCGTCCCGACCTCCTCGGGCTCGTCGAACGGCCCGCCGGGAATGTCACCGAGCCCGACCACCTCGATCGCCGCGCCGCCACCGAGGGAGGCGAAGATCGCCCGAAGTTCCTCCACCTTGTGCGGGTTCCCGGTGGCAAGGACGATGGTGGGCATGGGGTGAGGATAGAACAGAGGCCCGGGCGCAAGCCCGGGCATGGGCGAGAGGCGGGCGATCAAGGTCTTCGCGCGTGGGCTTGCGCCCACGCCTCCGTAGAACCTACCATCCCCCAATGCCCCACGCCCTCCTCAAAGCCCTCGGCGTGACCGAGGATTCCCGCTTCGTCGACACCCCCTGCCGCGACGTTGACCGCGCGGCCGGACAGGCGTTCATCATCTCCGAGAACCCCGCCACCGGCCAGCCCATCGCCGGCATCAAGCTCGACTCCGCCGACGATCTCGAACGCACCATCGTCGAGTCCATCGAGGCCTTCAAGAAGTGGCGCGAGGTCCCCGCCCCCGCACGCGGCCAGGTCGTCCGCGCCATCGGCGATGAGTTCCGCAAGCACAAGGACCCCCTCGGCGAACTCGTCTCCCTCGAGATGGGCAAGATCCGGGCCGAGGGCCTCGGCGAGGTGCAGGAAACCATCGACATCGCCGACTTCGCCGTCGGCCTCTCCCGCCAACTCCCCGGGCAGGTCTTCCCCAGCGAGCGCCCCGGCCACCGCATGTTCGAGCAGTGGCTGCCGCTTGGCCCTATTGGCGTCATCTCCGCCTTCAACTTCCCCAACGCCGTCTGGGCGTGGAACGCCATGCTCGCGGCCGTCTGCGGCAACGTCACCATCTGGAAGCCCAGCCTCCTCACGCCCCTCACCGCCATCGCCAGCAACCGCATCGCCGACCGCGTCGCCACCAGCCTCGGCCACCCGGGCATCTTCCGCCTCATCATCGGGACCGACGATCAGGTCAGCGAGCGACTCGTGGCCGACCGCCGCATCCCGCTCATCTCCGCCACCGGCTCCACCCGCATGGGCCGGATCGTCGGCCAGGCCGTCGCCAAGCGCGTCGGCCGCTGCCTCCTCGAACTCGGCGGCAACAACGCGATCATCGTCCACGAGGACGCCGACCTCGAACTCGCGGCCCGCTCCATCGTCTTCGGCGCCGTCGGCACCGCGGGCCAGCGCTGCACGACGACTCGCCGCCTGCTCCTGCACGAGTCCATCGCGGCCAAACTCACCGAGAAACTCGTCAAGGCGTACACGCAAATCAACGCCACCAAGATCGGCGACCCTCTGAAGGAGGGAACGCTCGTCGGCCCGCTCATCAACGAAGCCGCCGTAAAGGGCTACATGCACGCGATCGAACAGGCCAGGAAACAGGGCGGCGAAGTCCTCGTCGGTGGCCGGGTGGCCCGCCTCTCCGAGGCGGGTCTGTCCCGCGGCCACTTCGTCGAACCGACCATCATCAAGGCCCCGGGTACCCCGACACTCCGTGGCGGGTCCGAGGCGGGTACCCCGACACTCCGTGGCGGGTCCGATGCCCCGGGTACCCCGACACTCCGTGGCGGGTCCGAGGTGGGCACCCCGACACTCCGTGGCGGATCCGATGCCCCGGGTACCCCGACACTCCGCGGCGGGTCCGCGACCGAGTCGCGGACCACCCACTCCCTCCCCATCGCCTGCGAAGAGACCTTCGCCCCGATCCTCTACATCTTCACCTACTCAAACCTCGACGACGCCATCGCCACGCACAACAGCGTCGATCAGGGCCTCTCCAGCGCGATCTTCACCGAGTCCATCCGCGCCAGCGAAAAGTTCCTCAGCCCGACCGGCTCCGGTTCCGACTGCGGCATCGCCAACGTCAACATCGGCACCAGCGGGGCCGAGATCGGCGGCGCATTCGGGGGGGAGAAGGATACGGGGGGTGGCCGCGAGTCGGGGAGCGATTCCTG
The DNA here is from genome assembly GCA_937871915.1 of uncultured Phycisphaerales bacterium. GTDB lineage: Bacteria > Planctomycetota > Phycisphaerae > Phycisphaerales > UBA1924 > UBA4658. The sequence continues at coordinate 995 of CALMPG010000134.1, read as the reverse complement.
GAAGGCCTACATGCGCCGCCAGACGTGTACGATCAACTACGGGGGAGGCTTCGCCCTGGCCCAGGGCATCCGATTCGAGTAGGCCGCTCCGGCCGTGCGTTCAGAGTTCCGACACCCGAGTTCGAACCAACTCCCCGGCACACGAAATGTCCAAACAGCCACCCACCCCAGCCGCAACGTCCCGCACGAACGACCCGCTCGCGGAAATGGGGGTGGCCGAGATCCAATCGGGCATGGTGGTCGGCCTGGGAACCGGTCGCGCCGCCAGCCGCGCTGTCATCGTGCTCGCCGAACGCGTCCGCAATGAAAAGCTCGACATCCGCTGCGTGGCCACCAGCCACGCCACCGAAACCCTCGCCCGGGCCCACCAGTTGCCCCTGCTGGATTTCGCCATGGAAGAGGAAGTCGATTTTCTCTTCGACGGCGCCGACGAGGTCGATCCCCTCCTGCGCATGATCAAGGGCGCGGGCGGCGCGATGACCCGCGAGCGCATCGTCGCCTACGCGGCCAAGAAACGCATCTACATGGTGCAGGAACAGAAGATGGTCCACCGCCTCGGCGAGCGGGCCACGCTCCCCATCGCCGTCCTCGCCTTCGGCCTCGCCTCCACCCGCGCCAGCCTCCGCAGACTGGGCCTCAACGGCGTCGTCCGTCGCACCCTCGACGGCCACCTCTTCCTCACCGACAACGGCACGCTCATCGTGGACGTGAGCCTCGACGACAAGAGCCTCGCCGACCTCCACCTCGAGGAACTCGCCGCGCAGATCGACCGAATCCCCGGCGTCCTCGACCACGGCCTGTTCCTCACCGAGGCCGATGAGGTGCTCGTGGAGACCAACGACGGCCGGATCGAGCGGCTGCTGCGCCCGGCGCAGGGCGGGCCGGAGACCGACGGCGAACTCCACCGCCGCGCGTGAGAGACGGCAGTAGTCCCACCATCGCGCACGATGATGTGCGCCCGCCCCCCCCCCCCCGCCCCCCCCCCCCCCACGGCC